>JAVBXO010000122.1 GCA_030824535.1 Azonexus sp.
CGTGGCCGGGTTTGAGCGGGCGGCCAGCGACGATGCCGAGGCTTATGGCTGGGCGCTGTTGCGCGGGGTGGCAGAAAAACTGCCGGTCAGCCGCCGCCAGTGGGCGCCAGCCAAGGCCTTGTTGCAACAGATTTGAATCTGCGGTCGACCGGGCAAAACAGGCCTTTTTGCCCGGTCGACCGCAGCAGCGGCTTAGGCGCTAGCGAGCGAGCGCGTGACCACTTCCAGCACATCGCGTGACAGGCCAGGATGCTGGCGGATGCGCTCCAGTGCGGCCTGGGCATGGCGCTGGCGTTCGGCGTCAAACTTCCGCCAGCGGTCAAAGCTGCGGGCCAGGCGCGAGGCGACTTGCGGATTGCGCTCGTGCAGTTCAATGACCTTCTCGGCGATGAAGGCATAGCCGGCCGGGGTATGGAAGCGGGCAAGATTGCCGCCAAAGGCCCGCAGCAGCGCATAAATCTTGTTCGGGTTGCCGATATCGAAGGCCGGATGCTGGGTCAGCGCCTGCACGGTGGCCAGGGTGTTCGGGCGACGGCTGGTCGATTGCACGGCCAGCCATTTGTCGACCACCAGCGCTTCGTGCTGCCAGCGCTCATAAAAGTCGGCCAAGGCCTCTTCACGTTGCGGGCAGAGGTCGCTATTGACGTTGGCCAGCGTCGCCAGCGCAGCGAACTGGTCGGTCATGTTGTCGGCGCTGCGGTATTGCTGCAGCGCCATACGGCGACCGGCATCGCTATCGAGTTCGAGCAGATAGCCGAGGCAAACATTGCGCAAGGCCCGGCGACCGGCTTCCTCGCTGCTCGGTGTATAAGCCAGGCGGGGGGCGAGGGCTGCGTAGAGTCCGCTGAATTCCCCTTCGAGCTGTTCGGCCAGATGGCGGCGGAGGGCATTGCGGGCGGCATGCAGGGCGTCGGGATCGACCAGGTCGAGCGCTTCGGCCAGGGTCGATTCACCGGGCAGGGTCAGGGCTTCGGCGACGAAGGCAGCGCCGCGCCCGGCTTGCGTCAGCAGCAGGCGGTGGGCAGCATCGACAAAGCTGGCCGGCCAGACCGGCGTTTGGCCGGCGGCGATCAACCGGGTAGCGTCCAGGATCAGTTGCGAGGCCAGGCGCTGGCCGGCTTCCCAGGCGTTGAACGGGTCGCTTTCGTGGGCCAGTAACAGCGTCAGTTGCTCGGGCGTGTAGTCAAAGTCGAGCACGACCGGTGCCGAGAAATTGCGCAACAGCGAAGGCACGGGTTCGGCGGCAACATCATTGAAAACGAAGGACTGGCTGTTGGCAGTCAGTAGCAGCAAGCGCTCGCTGCCGGCGATTAGCTGGCCATCGGCCGCAAACAGCGCGGAGCTGATCGGGATCAGGTAGGGCTCGCCATCGCTGGCGCGCGGGTTGCTTTGCGTGCAGGTCAGCGTGTAGGTGCTGGTTTCGGCATCAAAATGACCGTCGACCGCAAGATGTGGCGTACCGGGCTGCTGATACCAGCGCATGAACTGCGTGAAGTCGAAACCGCTGGCGGCGGCCATGGCAGCGACGAAATCCTCACAGGTCACGGCCTGGCCGTCGTGGCGGCGGAAGTATTCGTCCATGCCGGCGCGGAAAGCGTCGCGACCGATCAGCGTCTGGATCATGCGGACGACTTCGGCGCCCTTTTCATACACGGTGGACGTGTAGAAATTGTTGATTTCGACAAAACTGGCCGGACGCACCGGATGCGCCATCGGGCCGGCGTCTTCCGGGAACTGCACGGCGCGCAGGCCGCGCACTTCGCGGATGCGGGCGGTCTGGCGATTGTGCAGGTCGGCGCCGAATTCCTGGTCGCGGAAGACGGTCAGGCCTTCCTTTAGCGACAGCTGGAACCAGTCGCGGCAGGTCACGCGGTTGCCGGTCCAGTTGTGGAAATACTCGTGCGCGACGACGCGGTCGATATTCTCGAAATCGACGTCGGTGGCGACATCGGCGCGGGCCAGCACGTACTTGGTGTTGAAGATGTTGAGGCCCTTGTTTTCCATCGCGCCCATGTTGAAATCGCCGACGGCAACGATCATGTAATGGTCGAGGTCACATTCCAGGCCGAAGCGTTGTTCGTCCCATTGCATGGATTTCTGCAGCGCCGCCATCGCGTGCGGGCACTGGTCGAGTTTGCCCGGCTCGACGTAGATGGCAAGCTGGACCTCGCGGCCTGAGGCGGTCGTGAAGCGGTCCTGCAGCACATCGAGTTTGCCGGCGACGATGGCGAAGAGGTAGGCCGGCTTGCGGAAGGGGTCTTGCCATTTGGCCCAGTGGCGGCCATCGGCTTCATCGCCGGCAGCGACCGGGTTGCCATTGGCCAGCAGCACCGGATGCGTGGCCTTGTCAGCATGCAGCGTTACGGTATAGCTCGACATCACGTCCGGGCGGTCAAGGAACCAGGTAATGTGGCGGAAACCCTGGGCTTCGCATTGGGTAAAGTAGCCGTCCTTGGAACGGTACATGCCGGACAGGCGGGTGTTGTTGTCAGGCTGGATGCGCACAACGGTGTGCAGCGTGAAGTTGTCTGGCAGGTCGGCGATGCTCAGCGTATTGGCGCTGATGGAAAATGGCACTTCCTGGCCGTTGACCGCAACACTGAGGGTTTCCAGCGCTTCGCCGTCGAGCTGCAGCGGCAGATTGCCGGAGACGGCGGGATTGCGCCGCATCGCCAGGCGGGTGCTGACGGTGGTGCCGGTCGTGGTGATATTGAAATCGAGGTCGACCGTCTCGACCAAAAAGGCCGGCGGCGTGTAATCCTTGAGGCAAACAGTCTGAGGGGTATCGGTTTTCATGGTTTGACGAAGCATCGGGGGTTGAACCGTTCGATGATACGTCAAACCATGAGCTAGCCCATCAGTTCGCAGCGCCTTTGGCAGGTTGTTCCCAGGCATTGAGGGGGCACACCGAGCAGGTCAGACGGCAGGCTGCACCCATCTTGCAGCTGGCGCGAACGACGGCCGGATGCAGGCTGGAAAGCAGCGCCAGCAGCAGATGCCGGACGTCTTCCGGGTTTCGTGCATCGACCTGGAAAATCGGGATATTCAGCCCGCGTGCCAGGACGTGCTCGCGCAAAGGCTCGATGCTGGCATCCGGCAGCAGGTCGGAGCGCGTGACGCCGATGGCGACAGCCCCTTTGACTTTGCGAATGAACTTCTGGAAGGAATTGAGGAACAGGTCGAGATCTTCGATGATCGATTCGCGTTTGTGATCAAGCATGATGATCAGCCCGATCCCGCCATCCGTCAGGATGTCCCACATGAAACTGAAGCGTTGCTGGCCGGGCGCGCCGTAAAGATGCACGCGAATGCCATCCTCGAGCTTGATCAGACCGTAATCCATGGCAACGGTGGTGCTGGCCTTGCGCTGGGCGACATCGTCGGTTGCCGAGCGCTCGGTGCTGACCACCGGAATGTCGCTGATGCTGGCAATGGCCGTGGTTTTGCCGGCGCCAACCGGGCCGGCAAAGATGATTTTTTGTTCCATGACTTAATGCTTTCCAGTCAGACGGCGCCACAGCGAACGTAGCGTTAATGATTGATGGCTGACGTGCGTTGGTTCAGGGGGGACTTCGGTCTCTACCGGTGCTGGCGGTCGGTTGATCAGTTTGAGTGCGCCCGAACACATCGCTGCGCTGTAAAAGCTATAGGCCTCGCTCTCGCTGACATCAAGGAGTTTGCAGGATTCGTCGATGGCGTGTGGTCGGCGACTGAGCAGGGCGCTCAGGCGCATGCAGTCGGGCGTGCTGGGTACGCGAGAAAGATTCGGCCAATGCGTCAGGAGCACCACGTCGTACTTGGTGCAGCCGTCAAGCATGCGCCCTTGCGCGGCGTAAAAGGCGGCGCTCCACAGCAAGTCCTCAAGCATCTGTTTTTTGCCATCGCCAAGCGCGACTTGTTCGGGGTTGAGTTTGATCCTGAACTCACTGGTCGGCCGCAGGCACCATTCCTTCAAATTCTGGACAGTGCTGGCGTAGCGCTGTTCGGCGGGTTCCACAAGGATTTCACCCAGGGTGTTGTGCGAGAACAGTGTGGTTGGTAGCTGTCTGTTCGTTGCGCAGCGCAACAAGCCAATAAAATAAAGCCCGGGGTCGAAAGTTTTTTCGGCGCTGGGCGAACTGACGTTGCCGGAGTGGGACTGAAAATGCAATGGGTTCATGGGAAAAGACAATGCTCAGAATGGGGGTATGGTAGTGCGATAAATAACTTCAACAGCTGATATTTATCAATGATTACCATCTTCGCATTGTCCTTTTTCTGGCGCACAAGGGCGAGTTTTCCTTTTTTCGGGGAGTGGCCGGCTTTATCGGGATTGCCGCTGCATTAGTGCCCGATTCATCGCGATGGTCGACGGGTGGAAGCGAATGCTGTCCAGATAAACCCAGGAAAAGGCATCCTGCCGACCGCGCAAACGCTCTTCGAAAAGACGAACGTAATGCGCGAAGTCCGGATGTTCTATTTGACCTTGCAGCTCTTCCTGAAGTGGGCGCATATGCAGCGATTTAAGAAAGTACACCCATAGTTCGGCAGCACCTTTCAGGAAGTCTGCCAACAGATCGCGCCGAAGATTTTTTAACGACCAGTTGATCGTATTGACGTATGACCGGAGTATTGGATCGACGTGATTCCAGCCTTCCTGCAGTGATTTTTTCAGGATCAGACGGAACATTTCCAGTTCGTAGAAATGACGCTCGTCGAACTGTTTGATGTCCTGTGCCGGATGCTGGCGATAGTGGTAATGAATATCCAGGCGAGTGTAAATCTCGCCGGCGTGGAAAACCGACGCCAGCTGGAAGTACTGATCATCAAAGGCGCGAATGTGCTCGGGGAAGAAAATTTCCTTCGCGTCCAGGAAGTCACGGCGATAGACCCGGCGCCAGATGCTGGGCTGGCCGGTCAGCGCCTGGTCCCGGTGAACCCGGATAAAGCGCTGGGGGCCAAAGTTGAAGCGCGGGTGGTTCTCGTACAGCTGATTTTCGTACGAAGGATGGTAGCTGGCTTCTCCGCATTCATTTGTCGTCAGAAAATCGAAACCGCCCTGGGTAATTTCAGCACCCGAATAGCGGGAGAGTTCGAGCAGCTCGGCAAAAAAACCCGGCGATACCTGATCATCCGCATCGACAAAAGCTAAGTGCGTGGCATCCGAAAGCATGCGGCCATAGTTCCGCGCCGAGGCACAGCCGCCGTTGAGTTTTTTCTCGACCCGAATGCGCGGGTCATCGGTGAAGGTCTGTGCCAATTCGTCGCAGGCGCCATCGGTGCTGCCGTCATCAACGACAATGACCCGAATTTCCGGGCGTCCCTCAACCAGCAGCGACGTGACGCATTCCTGCAGATAAGCCTTGGCGTTGTAGGCCGCGACGACGATATCCAGTCCTTCGCGTCGGAGGTTGCCGGCGACTGGGTGCAGCGCGAGCTCTGTACCGGCCAGGCTCAGGTATCCGGGGCTGGCCTGTCCCGTGCTCTGGTAAAGCAGACGGGAATCAACGACTGACCAGGTTTCGCCAAGCACCATGGTCCGGGGCGAGGTGATGAGTTGGGAAAGCAGGGCGTTTTCCTGCTCGGGGGCGGTAATCTTGATCAGCGACAGCTCACACTGTGCCAGACAGGAACACAAGGCAACAGGTAGCTGCAGCGTCTCGAAGAACTCGTTGCGAGGAATTTCAGCGCTGGTTGAAAGGGTGGCAAACGCAGGCTTTTCGCGATGACGCTGGTGAAATGCGGTACCGGCGAGCATTATTGCCGGGATGGGGGCGGCTGTGTTTCCAGCCGTCAGGACTGTCGGAGATGAAAGCGGGGCAGCATATTGCGCAAAATCGCTTTCGGAGATCAAGGTACAGTTATAGGCGTTTATGTTTGTAAGCCCGGCCCGTTCGATATTTTTCAGCAGCAGTTCAAACAGTGAAGGCTGTGGCTCAAAAGCAATGATTCTGGCTTCCGGAAAAGCCAAGGCGAACGGAATGCAGAAGGCCCCGAAGCTGGCCCCGATGTCCAGCACATTAGTGAATTGTGTGCTGCAGGTGGTGGCAATGTAAGGGTTGTATATATGGTCCAGTCGCCAGCGTGAATCCGCTTCCGAAAACTCGTCAAGCGGGACAACTAGTTCGGCCTCGACACCAAATGCTCTGAAAATGGATGTTTTCATGGATTTCACTGAAAAATGTGGGTCGCGTAGTCGAGGTGTTTTCTGACTGGGGCAAAGAAACCTGGCAGATTGGGCGGAATATTGCGGTAATTGCTATCGAGTTGATCGAAAGTGCCCTTTGCCAGTTCCCGGAAATAATGGCGGTAACTGTGGGCGATGGTTTCCTCGCACCAACTGGTAATGCGCATCGTTGAGGCCAGGACTGCGGCGCGGCGCCAGGGTGAATGAAATTGTGCGGCGTTGGCGAAATACTCGAGCGTCAGTTTGGCAACGGCCAGTGAGTCGATGCGCATATCACCTGAAGTGCTGGTGATCTGCTTTTTCGCGTAACGGCGGTAATAGGTAAAGCAGATGTCGTCAACGAAATCGAGACTTTCCGCCGAGACCAGGCAGGCGGTATGGAACAGCATGTCTTCGAAGAAGTGGCTGTTGGGAAACTGGATGCAGGCTGCGCGCAACATCGCCGTGCGTACGACCTTATTGGCCGATTGCGGTTCGATCAGGTGGGCGAGGGCGAAAAGTTCGTCTTTTTCGTCAAGGGATAATGCCGCGGCGCGCCGTGCTTGCGGCCAGTGATGGCGAATTTCGGCAAAGTAGGCTTCATCGTAAAACGGTGAAAGCTGACCACGAATTTCGGCGAGTTGGCCCCGACACAAATAAATATCGGCAGCGCTCCGTGCCATGGCTGCGGCAATAACCGCAAAAGCCCAGGGGGGGCGGGAGTCATCGGCATCGAGAAAACAGACATACTCGCCCTTGGCGTGCGCCAGGCCGCGATTGCGGGCGGAGGACAAGCCATCATTGGCCTGGCGAATCCTGACGATCCGTGGATCATCGAATTGATCGACATAGCTTGCGGTGTCATCCGAACTGCCATCATCAACGATGATCAGCTCAAAGTCCTGATAGGTCTGCTGGAGAATGCTGGCGATACTTTCCGTAATCAGATTTTTTTCATTGAAAAAAGTCATGATGCAGGAGAGCTTGGGCGGCTTGGTATTTTTCTTCATCAAAAACTAACTCCAGTTTGAAACCTTACTCCCTTTGGGCGGGATAATCGCCTCGGGGAACGGCGTAAGCTCTTCACGGTAGTTTCGCCCGCTGACGGGCGTGGATTGAAACATGAGAGATTTTTCTTATCGAATCGCCAGGGCGTGTTCCGGTGCCAGGCTGTAACCGAAAGACGAGAAGTCGTCCTGATAGATTTTCTTGACCAGATCAATGCACTTGCCATTGAAATAGTGCTCGAGTTTGTTCGCTGCATCGGTCTTGTGTCCAGCCATGACATCGGCCGGGATATTTTCGCGAATTTCTCGCGGAAACAGCATGCGCGCGACGGTGCTGAAATCATTCTCGAAGTTTTCAAATTTGCCGACAAAGTTGTAATCGAGCAGGTCATAAAACAGGTGAAAACCCTGCGGCATCCAGTGCGGGTCCATTTTTGCGGCCGGGGTCAGCGCCAGCGCTTCGAGAAACTCGCTGAAGCTGACCGTTTGGGTCAAAGGCGTATCCGGCTTTCCCTGCGCTTTGAAAAACAGGGCTTTTTGCGGTTCATTTCTGACGATCTTGTCCAGGTAGGCGGAAAGTACCCGGGTAAAGGGATTTCTGACAAAGCAGAATTTGGGAAAGCGGTGGTCGGCCAGAATCTCGTTGATTTGCGCCCTGGGGAGTTGCGAGGGCGCGATCATTGGCGATTCGAGACGACTATGCACGCTGTTCGAGGGCTTGAATGGCGTATCTGACAGTTCAATCCGTTGCAGGCGGCGCTTGATGGTGCTGCAGCCACTTTTGGGCGTTTCATAGAACAGGTATGCATGTTTCAGGGAGATATGCATACTGTAATTGACGCGAGCATATCCGGAGCGCTCGGTCAGTGCTCCGAAAAGTGCTTTGGACTGTTTCATGTGATTTTCCGACATGTGTCGTACAAAGGGCCGTGAATCAAGAGGCGTTATTTTCCGGCTTCTCTTGCAGGATGGACAGGAAGCTCGATGAATCATCGTAGCGTTTCGACACCCCTTCGAGGCCAAGTGCCCCGGAGCTCTCGGCCAGAAGATCGAGGTATTTCCGGTATTCCACAGCATCATTGAAATGCTGTTTGCGACGGACCTCGGTTTCAACCTTTTCCTTGAAGCCGGCATGATATTTGAAATGGGCGAACCACAGCGGCTTGGGCGAGGGGGTGATTTCCCCGGTATCGTGCAGGCCTTCGCACAGACGGAACCAGGGGGCGTATTTCAGCAGGCAGTATTTTTGCGAAGTGAATCCATGTGGTTCAGCATCCGGCATCAGGCGATGGCGCAGGGCGCTGGTGTAATTGACCGAGTTGCTGTACCGGCCGCGTGACAGTGCCCAGTTGCGCAGTGCATCGCGGTCAAACCAGTTTGCCGAAGCGAAGGGATCACTGGTCTTGAAATCGGCATCGTCGAGACTGCCAAAGGGGTACATGTCGACCATCAGCACGGCCGAAGCATCGTAGTTCTGTTCGTCGAGTTCCCTGACGACATCCGCCAGCGGGCGCTGTTCATGGTCGGGGTAGACCAGCAGTTCATCGGCATCCGCCAATAGCACCCATTTGCCGATACAGTGATTGGCCAGCACCGCTTGTTGCCAGACCACGCCGTAATGCGAATAGCGATATTCGGTATCGGCAGAGTAGAGCAGGACATCATCCTGTTTGTGCAGATATTCCCGGGTGCCGTCGTCGGAGCAGTTGTCGATGATGATGAAGCTGCGTACCCCCAGCTTGCGGTAATGCGCCAGGAAATGCGGCAGCATGATCATTTCGTTGCGCATGGCGGCAACCACGACCAGATCGTGGGCGAGCAGGGAAGCGACTTTGTCGAGGGGGGTGATCAGTTCCAGTTGATTGCTGTTGGGGCCGATTTTAGGCGACTCGTAGCTGGCCCAGATTTTCTTTGGCCAGATTTCAGCTGATTTTTCGTATTCCCTGGCGATGAACATGTGTTCAGCAGTATCCAGGTGAACCAGCTTGCACGGGCTTTTCTGGCTGGGGTAGAAATTGTTGTTCCAGATGTTGATGGGCAAGGCTTCGCGATAAAGACGACGCCTGACCGAGGTGAAGTAGTCTTCGTTGGAGGGGGAGATATATGCTTGCGCCAGCAGGTCGCCAACCAGTTTGTCTTCCATGAAGGATGAGGCAGCCAGGCGTTTCCCGGCGGCTGTTTTCATGGTGTTGACGATGGATTGCATGGCAAAGCGCGACAGGCAGTAGCCGCTGCCACCGTCGGTATAAGCCGACGGTTCGGGCGACTTGTCCAGCGCTGACATGGCGCGGGTTCCCTGCGATTTCGAGTGATGCCAGGAGCGATCCGTCTCCCCCTTGTTTTTCCGGTACAGCGCTCTGCCGTAGTAATGTGATTTGCGATAGCTGGCACTATCAAAATATTCATCAACATTAAGATAGCAATCGTCATCGATCTTCAACACATATTCGAAATCGGTGTTTTCCAGCACCCATTCGACGAGTTTCAGTGTTTTCTTTGGCAGATCCTCGTAGCGATCCGAGACATTCAGCGCCAGCAGGTCGGTGTTGAGTTCATCATTGCCGTCGCCAACCATGATTACGTAGGGAATGTTTCTGGCGGTCAGGGATTGTAGCCAGGTGGCGCGGATGGCCTTGATGCGCGAGTCGAGATAAGGGCGGCAGGAGTAAATGACGACCAGCGTGTCGTTGGTACTGGCATGGGCCAGGCTGGCGGCCGAGCTTGAGAGTTTGGCGCGGGAGCGAATTTTCTCGGCCAGTGTCGTGAAATGTTGTTCGATGGCTTCGGCGATCTGCGAGTACATGCCTGAAGCGTGACGGTTTTGCCGGAGCTTGGACAGTGCGGCCAGCAAAGGCTGTGGCGGAAGGCTGTCCTTGCTGAAGAGCCTGAGGGCATGGGCGACCATTTCACCGATGGCACGGTCCAGACCATTCCTGGCGCCGAGCTCTTCCGGCAGGAGCTGGCTGGCCGAAACAAGGATATCGATGCCCAGGCACTGGCTGTTGGCCTCCTGGAGTCCCTGGCAAAGTTTCATCAGGGTGACGAGTTGGCCTTGCATGGCCTGGTCATCCTGGGTTTGCCTGCTTTGTTCCAGACCCTTCAGGCAAAGCATGGTTTGTTTCTGCAGCCGGTACAGTGGGCTGTGCTCAATATCCTCGTACAGGTACTCGAGCGAAGTGCGCAGCTCCGGCAGGGCGATGTTCGCCACGATGCTGTTGTTCAATGGCATCGCCGCGATGCGAATGGCTTCCGAGGGATGAATGAAAGACAGATCCTGCAGCAGGCTGGTTGGTATCGTTTGCGGGGCGTTGGCGGGGCATGCCTGCAAGAGGTTGCTGGTGACCTCGCGCAGCGCAACTGTCGCTTCAATATTGTCATGGGCACGGAAATAGTTGAGATCGTCAAGCATTTCCCGTTCGGCTTGTGAGGGGATGTGGCGTTTCTGAGCCGCTTTGGCGGGTGCCTTTATCGTCCAGGTTTCGGGGGCGCGTACATGTGCCACGAGTCGTTCAAAACGCCCGGCTGCATGTTGCAGCATTTCCAGCGAAGCGATGGCGGCCGGCGGAAGGGCATTGAAGCCTTTCCAGAAAGTCGGGCTCATGCCGAAGCAGCGCAAGGCAGCTTTTTCCAGGTCATGTCTGAGCCAGTGGTTCCATCTCTCGGGGGTTTCCAGCCAGCCCAGAAGGGCCTGGATCAGGTATTCATCATGCAGGCGTGACCAATAGTCGCCGCGCAGATGATCGAGGAGGACGGTCAAGGCATAAGCAAATTGTTCGCAATCCTCCATCTGTATGCGTTGATGGAGCTGGGCTCTGACCAGCTTGCAGGCGGCGGCGATACCTGCGGTTTCCAGCCAGCCTGTCAGTGTCGGGAGGCGGCGCAGGGCATTTAGTGCCAACTCCATGTCGCCCAAAGAGACCAGGAAGGGCAGGCTGAGCGGGACGCTCCAGGTCGAGTTGGCGTGCGCCATGGCACGGACACGGGCGGGGTGGAGGCGATGACGAATGACGTCAAAACGGTCAATCCATAAGAAATAGTGCGCGACGGCCTCGACCAGCTGTTGTTCCCGTTCCGCGCTTAAATGCCCATTCAGCATCAGCGAATCCAGGAGCTCATCCTCACGGCCAAGGTAGGATGGCAGCTGGCGATTGAATTGCTCTAGAGCCTGCTTGTGCAACTGCCAGTCAAGCGGCGGGGCTTTGCGGATCAGTTTGGGCTTTTCCTCCGCTTCTTCATCCGCGCTGTCACTGTCGAGCAGATAATCATCGAGTTTGTAGGCGCTGGCGGTCAGGGTCAGGAATTCGACAGCTTCGTCGCTGAGCTCGACGGCTTTGCGGGTGAAGCGCCAGTGTTCCAGCGCCAGCAGAGGCCAGTAGCAGTCCGCGGTCGGTGCTTGTTTGGCCAGTTCCTCGAACCAGTCGGCGGAGTCGGCGACATCCAGGGCATAAGGAAAGCGCGGGTAGCGTGTACCGTTGATTTCCAGTTGCAGCAGATAAGGCGCATCGAGTTCGCCGAGTGACCACAAATAGCCCGGCAATTCGATCTGGAAGGCTGTTTCGCTGTCCGCGGGGTCTGCCTTCTGGTCATTCAGCGGCGAGAGGATCAGCGGCGCTTCAATTTCCTGGTCGTTGCAAATCACGCGATAGCGGGCGTCGACGCTGGCCGGGCCGTGAATGCTGCCGGAGAGCGTGAAGCCTTGCAGCGGGGAAAGTTTGAGCAGGCTTTCGCCATCGGCCAGTTTTTCGCTGTGGTCGGCCAGTGTGCTCTCCCAGAAAACTTCCCGGTCGCCAATCATGCGGCAATATTCGGCGACTTCCGGCGCGTGCAGCATGTGGCAGATCTCCTCGCTGCGGTGTCCGTCGCGCAATTCGAAGGCGTACTGGTGTTCGCCGATGCTGACATCAAGCCGGTCTTCGGCGAAGCTCAGGCGGAGCAGGACGCTGGCTTGGTCATCATAGGGCCAGGGATGGATGACTTCCTGACCCCACTGACCTTCTTCCAGGGTGTTGAAAACAAGAATGTCCTGGGCCTTGCGCAATACCATGTGGAAAACGGCATTTTTGCGGGTGGCGTCGTAGAAATTCAGGTCGATATTGTCGCTGGCGCCAGTCAGGGATAGCTGGAATACCAGCGCGCTGCCTACCGAAATCTTGATGTTTTCCATGGGGGTTCGATTCGTGTTTGATCTGTGGTTGTGCTGCGCCAACCGTGTTTGCGGTCAAAGGAAAGCGTCCGGCATCGCCGGGTCTGATGAACTCGCGCCACGGGAATTCCTGGGGGCTGGCGTTCGGAAAAACGCAATCCTACCGTAGCCGGGCGTCAATTTTGCCTTTCGCCCTGATTCGCGGCAAGACGTCAGGGGAATTTTGCATTGTTGCTGTCGAAATTCCGTCGTAATCAGCGACGTCCGGTGACGACAAGGTGCTGCGCAAGCTATCTGCGGACCCACACTTGCCAGCGTTCCCGCCCGGAAAATACCGCTATGGAGTCGTCGACCGCAGCATCCTCAAGGCGCGTGAAATTGGGCGCCAGCAAGTCGTCGAGTTGTTCGGGCAGGATGCCGAAGGGCGGGCCTTTGGGCTGGTCGCAGAGGAAGAAGTAACCAGCCAGTAAGCCGCCGGGGGGCAGCAGTTCGGCGATGCGCCTGGCCCAGTCGGCCCACAGCTTGCGCGGCAGGGCGCAGAGGAAGGCGCGCTCGTAAATGAGCTGGAGGGGCTGGGCCGGCTGCCATTTGAAAAAGTCGTCACAAACGAGGTCGACCGCAAAATTGGCCAGGATCTCGCGGGCGCGGGCCACGGCGGTGGGTGAGAAATCCAGCGCCGTGACCGGCCAGTGCTGTTCGGCGAGGCAGGCCGCTTCCCAGCCGCTGCCGCAACCGGGAATCAGCGTGTTGAGCGGCGCGGGCTGGCGGGCGACGAAGTTGGCGAGGGCATTCGGCACCTTGCCGGCGTCCCAAGGCGTGACGCCTTCGCCAAAGCGTTTGCACCAGAAATCGGGGTGTTCCGGACGTTGCTCCGGCGGCTTGATATTCTCGCTCATGGTTTTTTCAGCGCGCGGGTCGATTGCTCGATGGCGTCTTCGAGATAGCTTTGATAGAAGTCGGCCAAGCGGGCGCCGACGATCGGGTCGGCGAGTTTACGCCCGTCCGGACCGTAGAAGGCGACGACCGGCACCAGCTTGACCTTCTCGGCGGCGGCGAGCTGCGCATGCGTCGTCGGCTGGCCCTTGAAGTCGATGAGCGCCTGATTGTCGCCATCCTGGTTGACCTGGCGGATCACGACGCGCTCGCGAAAGCGCGGATTGCTGCTCAGTGGCAGCAGGAAGTCGCGCTTGACGGCTTCGCAGTATTTGCAGTCGGCGCGGCTGTAGATGACGATCAGCGGTCCGCCGGTCTTGGCGGCGATGGCGCTTTCCTGATGCAAATCAAGGGCAGCGGGCAGATTGCTTGCACTCCAGGTCGGGCCGGCCGGGCATGCTAGAATCAGCCCTCCCAAAAGCCCTGCAAATCGCCGCATCATGTCCGCTCCTTCGAAGATTGTCATTGCCTCCCGCGAATCCCGTCTGGCCATGTGGCAGGCGGTGCACGTTAGAGATCGCTTATCGAGTTTAAATCCGGGGGCGGAAGTTGTCATTCTCGGCATGACCACCAAGGGTGATCAAATTCTTGACCGGCCGCTGTCGCAGATCGGCGGCAAGGGCTTGTTCATCAAGGAACTGGAAGTGGCGATGCAGGAAGGCCGCGCCCACCTTGCCGTGCATTCAATGAAGGATGTGCCGATGGTGATGCCCGAAGGCTTCGTGCTCGCCGCCATCTCGGCGCGCGAGAATCCGCGTGATGCTTTTGTTTCGAACAACTATGCCGGCCTCGACGACTTGCCGGCCGGCGCCGTCGTCGGCACTTCCAGCCTGCGCCGCGAAGCCATCCTGCGCGCCAAGTACCCGCAACTGACGATCAAGAGCCTGCGCGGCAATCTCGACACGCGCCTGAAGAAACTCGATGCCGGCGAGTACGACGCGATCATCCTCGCCGCCGCCGGCCTCATTCGTCTCGGCATGGAAAATCGCATCAAAACGGTGTTGACCGCAGAACAGTCGCTGCCGGCACCGGGTCAAGGCGCGCTGGGCATCGAGTTGCTTGATGGCGCTGCCGATATGGCCGATGTCGTCGCGCCGCTGAACGATCCGGAAACTGCGCATTGCGTCAAAGCCGAACGCGCCTTCTCGCGTGCGCTTGGCGGTTCCTGCCAGGTGCCGCTGGGCGGTTACGCGATCATCGACAACGGTGAACTGTGGCTGCGCGGCTTTGTCGCCTCGGTCGATGGCCAGGAAATGGTCAGCGCCGAGCTGCGCGGCAACCCAGCCGACGACGAAGCGCTCGGCCGCCAGTTGGCCGACACCCTGCGTGCGCAGGGGGCGGAAGCGATTCTCGCCAAGCTCGCCTGCCACGCCTGATACCACTGACTCATCGATGAATCACGTCGGGCCGCTGGCCGGCCGGACCATTGTCGTCACCCGGCCGCGCGCCCAAGCAGCAGCGCTGGCCGAGGCCATCGCCGAACTCGGCGGGCAGCCGCTGATCTTTCCCTTGCTGGAAATTTCGCCGGTCGACGATCCTGCTCCCTTGCAGGCCGCCGCGGCGCGACTCACTGATTACGCCTTGGCCGTCTTCATCAGTCCGAATGCGGTCGACTACGCTTTACCGGCTATTTTCGTGCATGGCCGCTGGCCGACCTCATTGCAGCCGGCGGCCGTCGGCCAGGGGACGGTCAGGGCGCTGGCCGCGCAGGGCGTTACTGGCTGCATTGCCC
>JAVBXO010000410.1 GCA_030824535.1 Azonexus sp.
GCCTGTCGCTGCGACTACACCGGCCGACTCGGCTGGCAGCAGCGCACCTACGACGCCCCGCAACTGTTGCTGACGGCCCTGACGGCGGTTAAAGCCGTCGCCGCTGGCGAAATCGCCGCCACTTGCCGCAACAAGGCCAGCATCCCGGAAAAAATCCATGCTGCTCGCGTCGATGCGGTCAAACTGGCGCTAAATGATCCGGGAGAGCAGCCACAGCAACACCGATAAAATCAGTGTTGTTGCCACTGGAAAGACGTATTCCCGGCCGCGAAAACGGCAGGCAAAGTCGCCTGGCAAGCGGCCAAAACGGATGAAGCGGGCGAGATGCGGCGTAATGATCCCGAGCAGGAAAATCGCCAGCACCAGGGTCAGTATCCATTTCAGCATTGTCGTCAGCCCGGCGCCCAAAAGAACGCATTAGACCACGCCACCCAGCCATACCCTCATCAGCAAGAGTCAATTCGTCGCCGGGCCGAAATTTTTCCGGCCTGCCCGGTAAAGGCCTGGCACCTGCTTGCAGCGTCGGCTGGAGCAACCATAAATCGCCAATTCGTGAAAAATTTGAACATGGTTTGAGATTCAACCTTGTGATTAATCGAAAGTTGACCGATTATTCGCAGGATGGAGCCGAGACCTTTGAAACTGTCATGAACAAGTCAAAAATCACACCCTTGACCACAGGTAACACCAGCAATAGCGCCCCCACGGGGAAAAGCGGCAACATCGCCGACGACATTGCCGCCCTGGAAGCCTCGCTGCATATCGACATCGAAGCCTTTGATCTGGAATTGGCCGAAGTCAGCCGGACACCTTCATCCATCCGGGCATTCACCGCACCCACCATGCCCAAACCGGTCATCAAAACACCCGCCAAGCCCGCTGCGGCAGCCCCGGTGACGCCAAGTCCGGCTCCGGCAGCCCCCACGCCGGCCGCAGCTGGTGGCGCCAGCCTGCTGGAAACCCTGCGCTTGCAAGCCGAAACCCGGCAACGGGAAGAAAGCCAGGCGCAGGCCAAACGGACGGAAATGCATGCGGCGATTGACCAGGGCCTGAAGCGCAGCTTTTCCTACCTGCACGACTTGAGCGAGCAGCTGAACATTCTCAAGCCGACGATAGCTCGCGACTACCAGATCCTGGAAAATTTCAGCCTGAGCAACCTGGTTTGGCACGAAGGCTTTTCCGACTATCGCTCACAATCACAAAGCGCCAAGGCGATGATCGAACAGGTCAGCCTGAGCTATCAACTCAAGGGCGACAAGCCGCTGATCATGATGCGCGATGGTCTGAATATCGAACGCACGCGCAACATGCTCTTCGATTTCGGCCTGAGCTTTAGCTGCGAAGAATTCAAGAACGAACGGCGTGTCGTCGACAAAGCCGAGTTCACGATCCGCAACGAACTGAATATCAGCGCGCGCTGGCTGGCCGATTACGACAGGGGCGAGGTGGTGCTGGAAACCCGCAACCTCGACCGCCTCGGCACGGTGCGCTTCAATGTTCCGCCGGAGCGGATCACCCAGTCCTTGCTCGACGCCTTCGGCCACATGCTCCTCGGGCAGCCGAACAATTTCCGCGAACTGCTGCGTCGCGGCTGATGACTTACAGACGGCGGCCCTGGTCGCCGCTGGCAAATCCACACAAGTCGATATCCAGGTCACGGCCGATGGCGATGACCTTGAACAACTCGCCCATTTCGTGCGGCATCAATAATTTGCCCACCGCAGCGGCAGCGCGGATGTAATCGGTGCTGCCCTCGGGCTGCGCCGCCAAGGCATCGAGAATGCCGCAATTGAGCAGAAATTGTCCCTGGTTGGTGTAACCGAGCAAGTCCAGTCCCGTCGCATGCGCCGCAGCAATAACCGCCGTGAAATCGACGTGCACCGTGACATCCTGCAAACCCGGCAAATAAAACGGCTCGGTATGCGCATGATGCCGGTAATGGCACATCAAGGTGCCGCGCCCGCGCTGTTGGTGATAAAACTCGCGGCGCGGAAAACCGTAGTCAATCAGCAGCAAGGCACCACGCTCCAGGCGATGACCCCATTCCGCCGCCCAGGCTCGTACCGCCAGACTGATTTCACTTTCGTAACCGGGCGGCAGACAACATTCCTCAGCCAATTTCTCAGCCGCAGTGAGCAGGGCGCCGCTGGCCGGACGCTCTTCCCAGCAGAACTCGCCGGCAGCATCGAGCGCCACCCCCCGCGAATAAATGCCGCTCTCGCGCCAGGCCACGATATCGGCCGGCAGCGCATCCAGTAACTCGTTGGCCACGACGATGCCGGAAAAACGCAGCGGCAAGGCATCGATCCAGCTGACCCGGGCGAGCAAATGCGGCGCGGCAGCGGCAATTGTCTGCTGTTGGCGCTGACGTAGATCAGCCGACAGATCGAGGATCAGGTAGTGCTCGGGCAAAGCCTCCAGACGCTCCAGGGCGAGCAACAGGTCAGCGGCCAGCCGTCCCGATCCCGCGCCCACTTCGAGAACGACCGGGGCAGACTCCTTCATGATCTGCGCGATCTGGCGCGCCAGTGCCTGACCGAACAGGCCGGTCATTTCCGGCGCCGTGACAAAGTCGCCTGCCGCCCCGAACTTCCGCGCACCGGCGGCGTAATAGCCCAGGCCCGGCGCGTAGAGCAGCCATTCCATGAACTGCGAAAACGCCATCCAGCCGCCCGCAGCGGCAATTTCATGGGCTATGGCCTGTTTCAGGCGCTGGCTGTGGGCCAGTGCCTCGGCAGAAGGCGGGGGCAGCTGAGTCATCGCAACATCCGGCAAAAGCTGGGCATTTTATCGCCAGCCGCCGGCTTGGGGTCGATATGGCAAAAATCGACCTCCTGCGCTCCGTCCTGACTGGTCGCGCAGGAAGCAAAACCAGCAAAACTTGCCGCCAGGGGAACAACAAGCGGGTAAACTTCCAATTTTTGCGGTCAACGCCTCCCAGGGCACAAAAATGATCGCCATCACCGCTCAGCCCATCACGCCATGACCCCCTCGAATTCCCTGCAAAAACTCCGTAAATATCTCGAAGGCCGTACTGGCAAGGCCATCTGCGACTACAACATGATCGAAGATGGCGACACCGTCCTGGTTTGCCTTTCCGGGGGCAAGGATTCCTACACCCTGCTGACGATGCTGATGGCGCTGCAACAACGGGCGCCGATCAAGTTCCGCCTGATCGCGATGAATCTGGACCAGAAGCAACCCGGCTTTCCGGAAGATGTTCTGCCCAATTACTTCAAGTCCATCGGCATTGAATACCACATCGTCGAAGCCGACACCTATTCGCTGGTCAAGGAGAAGGTACCGGAAGGCAAGACCACCTGTTCACTCTGTTCCCGCCTGCGCCGCGGCATCATCTACCGCACCGCCAAGGAACTCGGTGCGAACAAGATCGCCCTCGGCCACCATCGCGATGACATGGTGCATACGCTCTTCCTGAACCTGCTGTTCGGCGGCAAGATCAAGGCCATGCCACCCAAGCTGGTGACTGACGACAAGGCCCATATCGTGATCCGGCCGCTGGCCTACTGCGCCGAGTCGGACATCGCAAAATTTGCCCGCGGCATGGAGTTCCCGATCATTCCCTGCAATCTTTGCGGCTCACAGGACAATCTGCAGCGACAAAAAATCCGCGAAATGATGGCCGACTGGGACAAGCGCTACCCTGGCCGCACCGAATCAGTTTTCACCGCAATGCAGAATGTGGTGCCTTCCCACCTGGCTGATTCGAACTTGTTTGATTTTCGTCAATTGAGCCTTGAGACACCGCTTGAGGAAGGTGATATCGTGTTCGACGCACCGGAATTGCCCATGAATGGAATTATTCCGATCAATCCGGCCTGAGTTCTACCAAAGGCCGATCTCCGTCATATAATAGTCAGGTTCAAAGTATATTTGCGCGGTCGCCAGTTCATGAGTTCAACTCAACGCAATACGGTTCTTCTGTTTGCCGACGTTTGCGGCAATGTTTCGCTATTCGAACGACTCAGCGACAGCGAAGCCCTGTATGCCATAGACCGCTGCCTGAAGCGGATGGGGCGTTCGATCGACGGCTATTCAGGGCGGATTGTCGAAACCGGCGGCAAGGAAATGCTGGTCACCTTCACCGCCGCCGAAGATGCCTGCCTCGCGGCCATCGACATGCAACAGCGTGTGGCCGATCTGCCGCCGATGTCCGGGCATAAGCTATCCATCCGCATCGGTCTGCACTGCGGGGAAATCCAGCAGGTTGGCGCACAACTGCGTGGCCGCTCGATCAGCACGGCTGCGCGCATCATCGGTGCTGCCGACAGCGATCAGATTCTCTGCAGCGGCAAACTGATCGAGGAGCTTTCGCCGCTCAGTGCGATTTCCAGCCATCTGCTGCCGAATCACCCCGTCCTGCGGGAAGAGGGCAGGGATTTCCGCCTGCATCAGATCTACTGGCCGCCGCTCAACCACCCGCTGGACTCGCTGACGGCCACCCGTCTCGGCGATACGCCGATCTATCCCAGCGACAACAGCAATGTTGGTCGCATTTGCATCCGCTACCAGGGCAAAGCCTTCCTGCTCGATGAAAAATCCCCGACGCTGAATATTGGCCGCGACGTCAGTAACGAGCTTTTCGTTGAAGACAAAAAAGCCTCGCGCCTGCACGCCCGGATCGAACGACGCGAAGATGGCTATGTGCTGGTTGATACCAGTACCAACGGTACCTTTGTCGGCCAGCTAGGGCAGCGGGAAATCATGCTACGGCGCAATGAATATCTGCTGCCGCCGCGTGGAAAGCTCTCTTTCGGTGGCTCAACCAATGATCCGACCTCGCTGGTTGCCGAATTCGAGTACCTGTAAACGACGCAGGAGCGCCATCATGCGCTCCTGCTAAAACGCCGGAAGCCGGTCATCGATGACGATGACCGGCTTTTTTATTTACCGGCCGCTTGCGCGTCGGCAGTGCACTTCTTCAGGAAACTATTCTTCGCCGCACCGGCCAGTTTCTTTTCCTTGGCCACCGCATCGCAGGCATTCGTTCCCTGAGCGGCATGGGCGTCAGCCGTACACTTTTTCAGAAAACTGTTCTTGGCCGCTCCGGCAAGTTTTTTCTCCGCTGCCTTGGCAGCGCAATCGTCAGCGGCATAAACAGCCGTCGCAGACAGCGTAACAAACAACAGAGCCAGCAGTTTTTTCATCGAGAAACTCCAGTCAGGGAAGAAGTCCGGCTAGCATTGCCGGATCAAACGTCTTCGTCAAGCATCATGCGCTGTTGCCGCGCCATGAAATCCTGCATGCTGTCGATACCGCGCAACTGCAAAATGGTATTGCGTACCGCAGCCTCAAGCAGCACCGCCAGATTGCGGCCGGCAGCCACCGGAATCACCACCTTGCGCACCGCGACCCCGAGGACTTCCTGCGTCTGGGCATCGAGCGGCAAACGCGGCGCATCGCTCGCCGGCAAGGTTTTTTGCAGATGGACAATCAATTTTAGTTTCATTTTTCGGCGTGACGCGGTTTCGCCGAAAATCGTCCGGATATTGAGCAAACCGAGGCCGCGCACCTCAAGAAAATCGCGCAACATGTCCGGACAGCGTCCTTCGATGGTCGTCGGCGCGATTCTCGCCATCTCGACCACGTCATCGGCCACCAGCCCATGACCTCGGGAAATCAATTCCAGCGCCAGCTCGGATTTACCGACCCCGGAATCGCCGGTCACCAGCACGCCCATGCCGAGAACATCCATGAACACCCCGTGCAGGCTGATCGTGTCAGCCAGGCGAGTGGACAGATAAATGCGCAGCAGCTCGATAACTGCCGAACAGGGCTTGGGTGAAAGGATCAGGGGGGTCAGGGACTCCGCGCAGGCATCAACCAGCATCGCTGGCGGCACCAAACCTTCGGCGACAATGATGGCCGGCGGCTGGGCATTGAGTAAATCGCGAAACATCTGACCGAAGCGTCGCTCACCAATATGGTTGGCCCACTCGTATTCAGCCATGCCCATCACCTGCAGACGCTCGGGATGGATGATGTTGATATGCCCGACCAGGTCAGCGCCGTAATTGTTCGATCCCCGGATCGCAATACGGCGGTCGGTTTGCTCGGCGATGGTCCAGCTCAGCAACAGTTTTTCGGCGTTATCCGCGTACAGGCGGGAGAGATTAACCTCGCGCACGGCGATAATCAGCCCTGAAACAAGGCGAGCACAGCGGCGGGATCGGCAGCCAGATGCAGCTTTTCACGAAATACCCGATCAGAAAAGCGCTGTGCCAGTTCAGACAATATTTGCAGATGCTGCTCGGTGGCCTGCTCGGGAACCAGCAAGACAAACAGTAAATCCACCGGACGGCCGTCGGGAGAGTCAAACGGCACAGGCGTTGCCAGACGCAGGAAAGCACCTGCGGCATGCTTTAGCCCCTTGATCCGGCCATGTGGTATGGCCACACCCTGGCCCAGGCCAGTGGAGCCCAGTTTTTCACGGGCAAACAGGCTGTCGAAGATGATCGACCGCGCCAGTCCGAGCCGGCTCTCAAACAGGATACCGGCTTGCTCGAATACCCGCTTCTTGCTGCTGGCGTCCAGCCCCAGCAGAACCTGATCAACTGACAGGATATTAACTAAGGGATTCATAGGATGTTTCAATCCACGCCCGTAAGCGGGCGAAACTACCGGGAAGAGGTTAGGCCTCTCCCCCGGCGCGATTATCCCCCTGAAATGGGGGGGGTTCAAACCAGAGTTGATTTTTGATAAAACAAAGGCCGCAGCCTTGCGGGCCACGGCCTGGTACGACGGTTATTCGGCGGCATGAAGTCCGGGTTTGTCACCGCGGTGGTGATCCTGGACCTTTTGCTTGTGCTTCTGAACCTGACGGTCAAGCTTGTCGAACATGGCGTCGATGGCGGCGTAGAGATCTTCGCCGGATTCCTCGACATGGATATCCTTGCCGGGAACGTGAACGGTCACTTCTGCCTTCTGCAGCAGCTTTTCAACGGATAGGACGACGCTGACACCAGTAACCTTGTCAAAGTGACGGATAACCGGTTCCAGCTTGTTTTCCACATATTCGCGCAGTGCGGGGGTAACTTCGATGTGGTGACCACTGATCTGCAGATTCATGTTCTCTCCTTTGTTCTACAGGGTCTTGCGTAAATTGACCGGCGGGATGTTGAGCGACTCACGGTACTTGGCGACCGTGCGGCGGGCAACGACGATTCCCTGCTGGCCTAGTATTTCGGATATTTGACTATCCGACAAGGGCTTCTTGCCATCCTCGGCGGCGATCAATTGCTTGATCAGCGCACGGATGGCAGTGGCAGAACACGCCCCACCGGTATCGGTGGCGACATGGCTGCCAAAGAAGTATTTGAGTTCGAAAATGCCACGCGGGGTGGCCATGAACTTCTGGCTGGTCACCCGCGACACGGTAGACTCGTGCAAGCCGAGAATATCGGCGATTTCGCGCAGGACCAGCGGGCGCATGGCGACCTCGCCATGTTCGAAAAACTGCCGCTGCCGTTCGACAATGGCTTGGGTAACGCGCAGGATCGTGTCGAAGCGCTGCTGGACGTTCTTGATCAACCAGCGGGCTTCCTGCAACTGCCCTGACAGATTGCCGTTGCCGCGCCGCTGCTTGGCGAGGATTTCGGCATAAAGACGATTGATGCGCAAACGCGGGTAGGCATCCGGGTTGATGTAGGCCGTCCACTTGCCCTTGAGCTTCTTCACGATGACATCAGGCGTGATGTAGCGTGCCTCGATCTGCGCATAATCCGCGCCCGGCCGGGGATTCAGGCGGGTGATCAGGGCATGCGCCTCGCGCAGGGCGTCGTCGTCACAGCCGTTCAGGCGCTTGATCCGGGTGAAATCGCGGGCGGCCAGCAATTCGAGTTGCTTGTCGGCAATCGCCAGGGCCAGCCGGCGCACCTCGTCCTCGGGCAAGGCCTTCAGTTGCAGCATCAGGCATTCGCGCAGATTGCGCGCGCCGATGCCGATGGGGTCGAAATTCTGAATGTGGTGCAGGGCGATTTCGAGCTCTTCGAGTTCGATTTCGTATTCCGGCGGCAGGGTTGCCAGCAGTTCCTCGAGCGACGCCGAGAGGTAGCCGTCGTCGTCGAGCGCCTCGATCAGGAAGCGCACCAGGCTGCGGTCGCGCTCCGACAGCAAGGTCATGCCCAGTTGCCAGCCGAGGTGATCACGCAGGCTGGTCGTCGCGGCATGGATGTCGCGGGCGTCGCTGTCGTCATCGTCATCGCGACCGGCGCCGGTGAAGGTGCCGGCGTCCGAGGACCAGCGGTCATCATCGACTTCGCTGGGCGACTCGGGAACCTCGCTCTCGCGCTCTTCGCTGGCTTTCGGTTGTTGGTCGTGTTCGCGTTGCTGTTCTTCGGTCCGTGGCGAATCGAACTGCTGGGCCGCCGAGAAGGAATCGCCAACCGGCGCATCTTCGCGCTCGAGCATCGGGTTCTCGAGCAGATAACGCTCGATTTCCTGCTGCATTTCGATGGTGGACAGCTGCAGCAGCTTGATCGACTGCTGCAGTTGCGGCGTCAGGGCCAGATGTTGCGAAAGTTTTAGTTGTAATCCCGGCTTCATCGGTGGGGTCGCTTATTGCTGCATTCAGAGCTTGAAGTGCTCTCCGAGATAAACTTTTCGTACGCTTTCATTATCGACAATTTCGCCCGGACGTCCAGCCGCCAGTACGCGGCCGGCGTTGATGATGTAGGCGTGATCGCAGATACCCAGCGTTTCACGGACATTGTGATCGGTGATCAGCACACCGATACCGCGCTCCTTCAGAAAGCGGATGATTTTCTGGATTTCCAGCACGGCAATCGGGTCGACACCGGCGAAAGGCTCGTCGAGCAGGATAAAACGTGGATTGGTCGCCAGGGCCCGGGCAATTTCGACCCGCCGCCGTTCGCCACCAGACAGCGCCGCCGCATTGACGTGGCGGACGTGGCCGATATGCAGTTCGGCGAGCAAGCCTTCGAGCCGGTCATTGAGCTCGGTTTCCTCGAGCTTGAGCAACTCCAGGATGGCCCGGATGTTTTCCTCGACATTGAGCTTGCGGAATACCGAGGCTTCCTGCGGCAGGTAGGACAAGCCGAGGCGGGCGCGGCGGTGCATCGGCAGGTGGGTCAGGCGCTCATTGTCGATCTGCACTTCGCCGCCATCCATCGCCACCAGCCCGACCACCATGTAGAAACAGGTGGTCTTGCCGGCGCCGTTGGGGCCAAGCAGGCCAACCACTTCACCGGCCTTCAGTTCGAATGACACATCCTCGACCACGGTGCGCGTTTTGTAGCGCTTCTTGAGGTTACTGGCGGAAAGGGTGGCGACGCTCATTCGTCCTCACCTCCGCGCAAAACCTGGCGGATGGCGGTGCTGGAAAAACCGCGATATTGCAGAAAACGCATCTGTTTGCCCCGCTCTGTGGCCGTTTGCGGCAAGGTCCCGAATTTTCTTTCCCAGATTGCCCGGCAACGCTCGGTTTCGTCGCCGGCTTCGGGCAGCGCGGCGGCGATTTCGTCCTGACTGACGCCGCTGCGCTGCAATTCATTTTTCAGTCGGGCATTCCCGTACCGCTTGCCGCGCGCCACGACCCGCTGCGCAGCATAACGCTGGTCAGAAAGCAGGAGGTCGGTTTGCAGGGTGTCGAGCACGCTTGTAAGTTCTTCTGCCGATTCGGCATGTGCCGCGAGCTTGGCCTGCAGTTCGGCCCGGCTATGTTCCCGCCGGGCCAGCAGTTGCAGGGCGCGCACGCGCAGATTAGGCATCGACGGCGGCGGCCGTGCGGTCCGGCTTGGCGGCCGGGGTCAGGAGCAGGGCGCGAATCTTGGCTTCGATTTCCTGGGCGATTTCCGGATGCGACTTGAGGAATTCGCGGGAATTATCCTTGCCCTGACCAATTTTTTCGCCCTTATACGAATACCAGGCGCCGGATTTGTCGACCAGCTTGTGCAGCACGCCGAGCTCGATGATTTCGCCTTCGCGGGAGATGCCTTCACCGTACAGGATGTCAAAGCCGGCTTCGCGGAAGGGCGGGGCGACCTTGTTCTTGACGACCTTGACGCGGGTTTCGTTGCCGATGACTTCGTCGGACTTCTTGATGCTGCCGATGCGGCGGATGTCGAGGCGGACGGAAGCGTAGAACTTCAGCGCATTGCCGCCGGTCGTGGTTTCCGGCGAACCGAACATGACGCCGATTTTCATGCGGATCTGGTTGATGAACACCACCAGGGTATTGGTCTTCTTGATGTTGCCGGTCAGCTTGCGCAGCGCCTGGCTCATCAAGCGGGCCTGGACGCCGACCATCTGGTCGCCCATTTCGCCTTCGATTTCAGCGCGCGGCGTCAGCGCGGCGACGGAGTCGATGACGATGATGTCGACCGAACCGGAGCGCACCAGCATGTCGGCGATTTCGAGCGCCTGTTCGCCGGTATCGGGCTGGGAAATCAGCAGTTCGCCAACATTGACGCCAAGCTTCTGGGCATATTGCGGGTCCAGCGCGTGTTCGGCGTCGATGAAGGCGGCAACGCCACCGAGCTTCTGCATTTCGGCAACGGCGGCCAGACAGAGGGTGGTTTTGCCCGAGGATTCCGGACCATAGATTTCAACTACGCGGCCACGCGGCAAGCCGCCAACGCCCAGCGCAATGTCCAGACCGAGTGAACCGGTCGACACAACCTGGATGCCTTCGTCGATCTCGGCATCGCCCATCTTCATGATGGAACCCTTGCCGAATTGTTTCTCGATCTGTTGCAGCGCTGCGGCCAGCGCCTTTGCCTTGTTGTCGTCCATGGAAGTACCTCGAAATTTGAGCGGATTATGGCACAGGGGCCGAAGATGGAATAGAAATTGCTGGAATCGTTTGTTCGCTTTGCTTGCCGGCAGGTTATATTTGCCGGTCGCCAGTCGCTGAACACTGTTGATAAACACAGTATAAGACAGTCCGGCAGCCGGCACGCAGATTATTCGGCAAGCGGCGTCGGCCGGCAACATGTCAAACAATTATTCACTCCTGCAGGGTGTCGACCGCAAAAGCGCGGCGAGGCACCTGCCCTTTGCTCATTCATCACCATGTCAGCCTATTTTCCGCCCCCCGATCACGGCACGCGCATTGTCCATGCCGACGACTTCCTGCTGGTCGTCGCCAAGCCTTCCGGCCTGCTCTCGGTGCCCGGTCGCGGCGAAGACAAGGCCGATTGCCTGGTCGCCCGTGTCCAGCGCGACTATCCCGAGGCGCTGACAGTGCATCGCCTGGACATGTCCACGTCCGGTCTGATCCTGCTGGCGCGCGGCGCGGAGATGCAGAGCCTGCTGTCGAAACTGTTCCGCGAACGCCAGGTCGACAAGGCCTACGTCGCGGTCGTCGCCGGCTTGATGGCCGAGGACAGCGGCGAGGTCGATCTGCCCCTGATCGTCGATTGGCCGAACCGCCCCCGACAAATGGTTGATTTCACCATCGGCAAACCCTCGCTGACCCGCTACCGGGTCATTGCCCGCGATCCGCAAACGCAGACGACGCGCGTCGAGCTGGAACCAGTGACCGGCCGTTCGCACCAGTTGCGCGTGCATATGGCCGCGCTCGGCCACCCGATCCTCGGTGACGAGTTGTACGGTGACGAAGGCAGCGCGCCGCGCCTGTTGCTGCATGCGGCGAAATTGGCCCTGATTCACCCGTTGACCGCAGCAGCGCTGAACATCGAGCTGCCGCCGCCGTTTTGATGGCGCTGCCGGGGAAATGACTGCTGACGATGTGCCCGATAGCCCCTAGAATCAAGCCATGACTCATGATGATCGCAGCCCGGTGCTGCTTTCCCGTTATGTGGCGCTCGCCTGGTGCGGGCTGGTCATCTATGGCAGCCTGCATCCCTTCAGCGGCTGGCGCGATACCGGCATTTCGCCCTGGGCTTTTCTTGAAGGCGGCTGGCCGCGTTACTGGACGGCCTTCGACCTGTTCGCCAATGTCGCGGTGTACCTGCCGCTGGGCTTCTTTTTGACGCTGGCGCTGCGCGAATTGCCCTGGCGCTTTACCGCCCCCATCCTTGCCACCCTGCTCGCCGGCGGCCTGAGCGGCGGACTGGAAGCGGTGCAGGGCTGGCTGCCGTCGCGTGTGCCGTCGAATGTCGATCTCGCCTGCAATACCCTCGGCGGCCTGCTCGGCGCGGTCTGGGCGCAACACACCGGGCCGCGCATCTTTGCCCGCATCGTCGCCCTCGAACAACAATTGGTCGCGCCGATTGCCCATGCCGAACTCGGCCTGACCCTGCTCGGCCTGTGGCTGCTCGTGCCGCTATCGCCGGAAACCCTGCTGTTCGGCGCCGGCGACTTGCGGCAATTGTTCGACCTGACTGGCACCGTCCCGTTCTCCGCTGAAAGCTTCATCCTGATCAGCGCCAGCATCACCGCCTTCAACACCCTCGCCGTCGGGCTCATCGTGCGCCTGCTCTGCGCCCGCCTGCGCGACGCCTATCTCATCGTGCCGCTCTTCCTGCTGCTTGGCCTGGGCATCGACAGCCTTTCAGCGACCGTGCTTGGCGGGCCGGGCGATGCGCTGGCCTGGCTGACGCCGGGGGCCAAACTCGGCCTGGCGGTTGGCGGTGCTTTCCTGCTGCTGGCCATGGCCCTGCCGGCAACGCCGCGTTTCCTGATCGCCGCCTCAGCGCTGATGGCCGGCACGGTGCTGGTCAATCTCGCGCCGCCCAATCCCTATTCGGCGGCCGCCCTGGCTGCCTGGCGCCAGGGCCATTTCCTGAATTTCAATGGTCTGACCCGATTGGTAGGTACGCTATGGCCCTTCCTGACACTGCCGTTTTTGCTGCTGGCCAGCCGTCGACCGTAAAAGACTGCCACGCCTGCGGCGCTGAAGCCCTGGCCAGCCAATTGGGCGTCGATATTGCCCACGGCCTGGCTGAAGACGAAGCTGCGACCCGCCTTGAGCAGCACGGCCCCAACAAGATTACTGAAAAGCCCGGCATCCCGGCCTGGCGGCGTTTTCTTGCACAACTGCTCCAGCCGCTGGTGCTGGTGCTCATCGCTTCCGGCCTGATCACCGCGCTGTTCGGCGAATACGTCGATGCCTCGGTGATTTTTGCCGTGGTCATCGTCAATGCCGTCATCGGCTACTGGCAGGAGGCCAAGGCCGAAGGGGCGCTGGCCGCCTTGGCCAGAAGCGTCGCGACGCCGGTGCTGGTACGTCGCGGCGGCCAGCGCCGGCAAATCGATGCCGCCGGTTTGGTCCCCGGCGACGTCGTGCTGCTCGCCGCCGGCGACCGCGTGCCGGCCGATTTACGCTTGTTTGCCCAGCACGAGCTGCATACCGATGAATCGATGCTGACCGGCGAATCACTGCCGGTCGCCAAGCAACTCGACGCCTTGCCGCTGCAGACCGACCTCGCTGACCGTCGCAACCTGGCCTACGCCGGCACCACCGTCGTCGCCGGCCAGGGCAGCGGCATCGTCCATGCCACCGGCGACGCCACCGAAACCGGGCGCATCGCCGAGCTGATCGCCACCGCGCCCGATCTGGCAACGCCTTTGACGCGCAAGATGGCGCGCTTTTCCAACTGGCTGCTGTGGGCCATCGGCGGCCTGGCAGCGCTGACTTTTGTCGTCGGTCTGCTGCGCGGCGAAACGGTCTTTGCGATGTTCATGGCCGCCGTTGCGCTGGCTGTCGGCGCGATTCCCGAAGGCCTGCCGGCGGCGGTCACGGTGACGCTGGCCATCGGCGTCGCACGCATGGCCAAGCGCCGGGCGATCATCCGCCATCTGCCAGCGGTCGAAACCCTGGGCAGCACGACCGTGATCTGCTCCGACAAGACCGGCACCCTGACCGAAAACGCCATGACCGTGCGCGTGGTGTGGAGCGGCGGCGCGGGCTACGCCTTCGCCGGCCAGGGCTACACGCCGACCGGGGCGATCACCCATGACGAGCTGCCGGCCACGGTCAGCGGCGCACTGCGTGAATGCCTGATCGCCGGCGCCCTGTGCAACGACGCCGGGCTACGCGAAGAAGGCCGGCGCTGGCTGATCACCGGCGACCCAACCGAAGCCGCGCTGCTCGTCGCGGCACGCAAGGCCGGGCTCGACGAACACAGCCTGCAAACCCTGTTCCCGCGCCGCGAAGTCCTGCCCTTCGACGCCTGCCGCCAGTTCATGGCCACTGCCCACGCGCTCGACGCCGGCACGACGGTTTATCTCAAGGGCGCCATCGAACGCCTGCTGCCGCGCTGCACGACGCAGCTCGATGCCGCCGGCCAGCCGGTGCCGCTCGATCCGGCGGCGATTGAAACGGTGGCGCAGGCTTACGCCGCCCAAGGCATGCGCGTGCTGCTCATTGCCCGCAGCAATTTGCCCCCCAAAACCCTGTTGACCGCAGAAGCACTGCCCGAACTGACGCTGCTCGGCCTGGTCGGCATGATTGACCCGCCACGCAAAGCCGCCAAGGCCGCGATCCGCAACTGTCACGCCGCCGGCATCCGGGTCAAGATGATCACCGGCGACCACGCCATCACCGCCCAGGCCATCGCCCGGCAGATCGGCCTCAATGGCGACCAGGCGCTGACCGGCCGCAAATTGGCCGCGCTCGACGATGCGGCGCTGGCCATCGCCGCGCATGAAGTCGATGTTTTCGCCCGCGTCGAACCGGAACAAAAGCTGCGTCTGGTGCGTGCGCTGCAAGGCCGGGGCGAAGTCGTGGCGATGACCGGCGACGGCGTCAATGACGCGCCAGCGCTGAAGCAGGCTGACATCGGCGTCGCCATGGGCCTCGGCGGCACCGAAGTCGCCAAGGGCGCGGCGGCGATGGTGCTCACCGACGACAATTTCGCCAGCATCGAAGCCGCCGTCGAGGAAGGGCGCGGCGTCTGGGACAACCTCGTCAAGTTCATCACCTGG
>JAVBXO010000403.1 GCA_030824535.1 Azonexus sp.
TTATCGATGCCGGTGCTTATTGGCTACGGCAATTGCATCCCCAAAATGCCCGGAAAATTCTCCGGGAGCAGGCAACGGGGTGCTCTCACGCTGCATATATTTGAGGGGAAACCTCAGGGATAAATCCAGTTTAAGTTTTTCGGACATGCTGTCGCTCCTTCGATCTGGTTGATCCTGATTCAGCCTTGCTGCACCTTGGGTTTGCTCCCTGCATCAACGCTCTCGTCTTCCTCTTCATCCTTGCGGTGGGCCAGCCGATACAGGATCGGCAGGACCAGCAGGGTCAGCGCCGTTGATGACAAGATGCCGCCGATGACGACGGTAGCCAGCGGACGCTGCACCTCGGCGCCAGTGCCGGTGGCGATGGCCATCGGAATGAAGCCGAGCGACGCGACGAGCGCGGTCATCAGCACCGGGCGCAGTCGCGTCAGGGCGCCTTCGTGAATTGCCGCATCGAGCGACCGGCCGTCCTCGCGCAGCGAACGGATGAAGGCGATCATCACCAGGCCGTTGAGCACCGCCACGCCGGACAGCGCGATAAAGCCGACTCCGGCCGAGATGGAGAGCGGAATGTCGCGCAGCCAGAGCGCCAGAATGCCGCCGGTCAGGGCGAACGGCACGCCGGTGAACACCAGCAGCCCGTCCTTGACGTTGTTGAACATCGCAAACAGCAGCATGAAGACCAGCAACAGCACCACCGGAACGACGATCTGCAGGCGTTTTGAGGCCGACTGCAACTGCTCGAAGGTGCCGCCCCAGGTCGTCCAGTAGCCGGCCGGCACCTTGACCCGCTGTTGAATCTTCTGCTCGGCGTCGGCCACGAAAGACCCGATATCCCGGCCGCGGACATTGGCCGTAACGACCACCCGCCGCTTGCCGTCCTCGCGGCTGATCTGGTTCGGGCCCGGCGCAACGTCAAAGCTTGCGACATCGCCCAGTTGCAGATAGGCACGGCGGGTTTGACCGACTGCTTCGTCCATGGGCAAATGGATGGGCAGGTGTTTCATGGACTCCATGTCATTGCGCAGCCGTTCGGGCAGACGGACGATGATGTCGAAACGCCGGTCACCCTGGAACAACACGCCGGCTTCCCGGCCACCCACGGCGATGGCAATCGCTTCCTGGACGTCGCCGACATTCACCCCCAGGCGTGCGGTCTTCTCGCGGTCGATCTGAATGGTCATCATCGGCAAGCCCGTGGTTTGTTCGACCTTGACGTCGGCGGCACCGGGCACTTTCTCCAGCACCTCCGCAATCTCCCCAGCAGTGCTGTTCATCGTCTCCATGTCGTCGCCGAACACTTTGACCGCCACATCGCTGCGCACGCCGGAAAGCAACTCGTTGAAGCGCATCTGGATCGGCTGGGTGAACTCGTAGTTGTTGCCGGGCACCTTGGCTACCGCTGCCTGGATGGCATTGACCAGCTCGACTTTGTCGCGGCTTGGATCGGGCCATTCCGATTGCGGCTTCAACATGACGAAGTTGTCCGCGACGTTGGGTGGCATCGGATCGGTGGCGATCTCGGCCGTACCGAGTTTGGCGAAAACCCGTTCGACCTCCGGAAACTGCTTGATGGTCCGTTCCAGTTCGATTTGCATGTTGATGGCCTGCGACAAACTGGTGCCGGGAATGCGCAAGGCGTGTAGCGCGATGTCGCCTTCGTTGAGACTGGGTACAAATTCGCTGCCCATGCGTGTGGCCAGCAAGGCGGAGAGGATGACGGCGACCGCCGCAATGCTCAGGACGAGAGGCTTGTTGAGCATGGCCCGGTTGAGCAACGGCGCGTAGCCGCGCTTGGCCCACAGCATCAGACGGCTTTCCTTTTCGCTGACCTTGTCGCCGATCAGCAGCGCCACGGCGGCGGGAATGAAGGTGACCGACAAGATCATGGCACCCAGCAAGGCGGCGACCACGGTGAACGCCATCGGATGGAACATTTTTCCCTCGACGCCGGTGAGGGCGAAGATCGGCAAGTACACCACCATGATGATGAGTTGGCCGAAGAGCAGCGGACGGCGCGACTCCTTGGCCGCCGAGAACACTTCATGAAACCGTTCGTTGCGCGTCAACGGCCGACCCCCTACGGCTTGCGCATGGGCCAGCCGCCGCACGCAGTTCTCCACAATCACCACGGCCCCATCGATGATGATGCCGAAGTCCAGTGCGCCAAGGCTCATCAGGTTGGCGCTGACCTTGTTGCTGACCATGCCGGTGAAGGTGAACAGCATGGCGAGCGGAATGACCAAGGCGGTGATGATCGCCGCCCGGATATTACCGAGAAACAGGAACAGAATTGCCACCACCAGCAGGGCGCCCTCGATCAGATTCTTTTTGACCGTGTCGATCGCCTTGTCCACCAGAATCGTCCGGTCATAGACGGTCTGGGCCACCACGCCTTGCGGCAACGTGCGGTTGATCTCGTCCAGACGCTTGGCGACGGCCTGGGAAACCTTGCGGCTGTTCTCGCCGATCAACATGAACACCGTGCCGAGCACCACCTCGCGCCCGTTCTCGGTCGCAGCTCCAGTGCGCAGTTCCTTGCCGATGCCAACTTCGGCCACATCCCGGATACGGATCGGGACGCCCTGGCGACTGCTGACCACGATGTTGCCGATGTCGGCGATGTCGGCCACCTGGCCCGGAGCGCGGATCAGATATTGCTCGCCGCGCTTTTCGATGTAACCGGCACCGACGTTGGCGTTGTTGCGCTCGATCGCGGCGACCAGATCCGGCATGGCCAGGCCGTAGGCAACGAGTTTGTCGGGCAAGGGTGCGACCTGGAATTCCTTGGCGTAGCCGCCGATGGTATTGATTTCGGTGACGCCCGGCACATTGCGCAACTGCGGCTTGATGATCCAGTCCTGGATTTCGCGCAAATCGGTCGGCGTGTAAGGGGTGCCATCGGCCTTGAGCGCACCTTCGCTCGCCTCGACCGTCCACATGAAGATTTCCCCCAGACCGGTGGAGATCGGTCCCATGCCGGGCTCCGCGCCGGCCGGCAGTTTGCCTCTGGCCTGCTGTATGCGTTCATTGACGAGTTGGCGGGCGAAGTAGATGTCGGTGCCGTCCGCGAAGATGACCGTCACCTGCGACAGGCCGTAGCGCGACAGCGAACGGGTCTGTTGCAGGCCGGGCAAGCCGGCCATGACAGTTTCAATCGGATAGGTAATGCGTTGCTCGGCCTCAAGTGGCGAATAACCGGGCGCTGCCGTGTTGATCTGCACTTGTACATTGGTGATGTCGGGTACCGCATCGATCGGCAACTTCTGGTAGTTATAAACGCCCAGCGCTGCCATACCGAGCACCATCAGCAGCACTAACCAGCGCTGCTCGATGGCGAAACGGATGATTTTTTCGAACATTGGGATCTTTCGGTTAGAGCGCCGCGTCGCCGCGTTCGCCGGAGCGGATGCGCAACACGTCGGCAAGTTCGGAAACTGCGATCAAGCCGTCGCCGGGAAGGCCGGTGTGGGCGGCGGCGCGAATGGCCTCGACCACCGTTGGCACCTGCTCATCGGGGCAGAACATTATCAAGACCAGGCGGTCGTGGGCGTCGGGGTTCCACTCGGTGACGGCGAAGGCGTGGTGCGGACCCTGTCCACGGGAATGGCCGTGCGCCGGAAAAATCGTGAATCCGGATAAATGTGCCAGGCCATGCAGGGCGTGTTCGATCTGCTCCAGACGATGGGGCTGCACAATGGCGATGATCTGCTTCATGATGATCTCCTAGTGGTTGTGGCTGGCGCCGGATTTGCCTAGGTCGGCCTTGATCAGGAAGCTGTTTTGCGCGGCGTACTGCTCGCCCGCGTTGAGCCCGTGGATGACTTCGGTGAATTTGCCGTCGCTGCGCCCCAGTTGCACCGGCCGCGCTTCCAGGTTGTCGCCGTAGCGGCCGAAGACGACGGTCCAGTCGCGCACGCTCTGGATCGCCTCGGCCGAGACCGCCACCGGCACCTCAACTTCGTCGGCCACCACTTCGATGTTGACCGGCAGACCGGGGCGCCAAATGCCTTTCGGGTTGGGCAGTACGACACGTGCCTTCGCGGTCCGGGTCTGCTCTCCGATCAGCGAGCCAACGTAGGAGACGGTGCCGCTGCTCTGGGATTCGAAGGCGGTCGACTTGACGCTGGCTTTTTGGCCGACCTTGACGGTGTTGAGGTCTTTGGCATGAATCGTCATCTCGGCCCACACCGTGGACAGGTCAGCGATGATGAAGATGTTGGCGTCGTCCTTGACCGCTTCACCCAGGGAAAGGTGCTTCTCGACCACCACGCCGTCGATCGGTGCACGTATCTCGTAGCGCGTCAGATTGCCGCTGCCGCGCAGTTCACCACCGAGCGAAGCCAACTTTTGTTGGGCGTTTTGAGTGGCGATTTCAGCTTCCTGCAGGGCGTTGCCGGCTTGCAGATAGTCCTGTTCGGCGGAAATTTTCTCTTCCCACAGTTTTTTCTCGCGGGCGTAGGTCGTGCGCGCCAGCGCGAGGCGCTTCTGCGCGGCCAGCAGTTCGCTGCGCTGGTCGGCCAGCGCCTGGCTGGAAATCACGGCAAGTATCTGGCCCTTGCGCACCCGGTCGCCGGCGTTGGCCGCTGCCGATTCGACGATGCCGGTCAAGCGCGGCACGACGTGTACTTGGCGATCCTCGTTGAAGCGGATTTCACCGATCAGTTGCAGGGCGCTCTTGATGCGCGCCGGTCCGGCCGTCAGCACTTCGACGTTGTTTTGCTTGAGTTGCTGATCGGTCATGGCGACGCGTGCCTCGATCTGCTCGTAGGCGAAACGATAAGGCTGGTTGCCGTACTGCGCGGCGATCGTTACGGCAAACGAATGCGGCTCTTCGACCACCGCATTACCCTTCAGGTAGTCCTTTTCCTTGACGAACGCGAAGGCCTGCGGCGGGCGCCCCAGGCGCTCAACATTGAGGCTGATCTGGCTGGTCACCGGGTCAAGTGCCTTTCCATCCTGATAGGCGTAGACGCGAAACTCCGGCTCCACCCCTTGTTCGAAGATGGTGACTTCGACACCATACCCGTCCTGCGTGAACAGCTTTCCGCCGTGCGGGCCTTTCCGGGGTGCGCTCGCCTCGTGATGTTCTTCGTCGGCGTGCCCCTTGTCGTCTGCATGGCCGTCTTTGGCCGGCTCGCCATGGTGTTCCTTGTCGGCATGGGTAGCCGCTTCCGTATGACTGCCGTGGCCGTGCTCGTCGTTTTCCGGTTGCAACTTGTCGGTGCCGAGGATCAGCCCGGCGAGTAGCACGCCGGCCGCGAGGACGCCGGCAATGGAAAGCGTTTGTTTCTTCTTGAAATCGATTTTCATGGGGGGTTCCTACGGTTTTGTGACGGCTGAGGCAAAGGGGGAGTCGGCCGATGCCTCACCGAGAATGCGTTCGATCTCGGCTGCAGATCGATGCGCCTCGGCCAGTGCGCGCAGATACTGGGATTTGGCCTGGAATGAAGTGCGCTGGGCGTCCAGCACGTCGAGGAAGCTGAATTTGCCCAGTTCGAAGCCCTTGGTCGCTGCATCGTAGGCACTTTGCGCCCCGGGTAGGATCTCCCGCCGTAGCGACTCCGTCTCCCCGCGTGCGGTGTTTAGTCGCTCATAGGCCAGTGTCAGTTCGTTGGACAGGCGGATTTCGGTGGCCGAAAGGTCGTCCCGTGCCTTGTCGGTACGGTGCAGTGCTTCCAGCAGATTGCCCTGATTGCGGTCGAACACGGGTAAGGGAATCGACAAGCCGAGAGTCGCCTGATTTCTGCCCAGTTGTTCATCGCGTTTGGCGCCCAGACTGACGGTCACGTTCGGAACACGCCGGCTGCGTTCGATCTCGGCGAGGGCTTGCCGGCGGTCAACCTCGATTTTTGCCCGTAACAGGTTGGGCGAGGTGGCCAGGCGGGCGTTCAAATCAGCCAGCGCGGGGAGCGGCGGCAAGGCATCCAGATCACCTTCGGCGCGCTCGAAACGAGGCGCCGGATTACCCCAAATGCCAGCGAGACGCTTGCGTGCCGTCGCCAGTTCACTGACCGCCAGCGTCAATTCAATCCGCACACCGGCTTCAGCCACGCGGGCCTTGGTTTCTTCGACCGGTGACACCTTGCCGGCGGTGACCCGGCGCGAGGCGGCGCTGCTGGCGCGTTGCGCCAGTTCAACTGAACCCTGCGCCAGGCGCAAACGTTCCTGCGCAATGAGCACATCGAAGAATGCCGCCACCACGGCGGCACGAATTTCGGCGCGTTTGGCGTCCAGTTCCGCCGCTGCGGCATCGCGGCCCCGCTCGGCGGCATCGATCCTGGCCGCGCGCTTGCCACCCAGTTCGATCGGCTGGTTGAACTGCAGGGTCGTGGTCCGCGTCGCCTTCTGCGTATCCTCAATCAGCGTTGCAAGCTCTGGATTCGGGCGGACTTGCGCCTGAATGATCGTTGCTTCGATCGCCTCCAGTTCGCGTTTGGCACCCGAGAGTTCCGGGCTGGCGCCAAATGCCAGGGCCAGCGCAGCCTTCAGGCTGAGTGGGCTCGTCGGTTCAGCAGAGCGCGGCGCGCTGGCATTACCGATTTCGTGAGTGCCGTCGCCTCCGACACCGACCGTTTGTGCCAAAGAGGGGTTGAATAACAGCGCCGCCAACCCAAGCGGCAATAGACGTCTTCGCATCGAATTCTCCAGAAATCACAGGATAAATTCGGCGAAACGGAGAGCGCTGGCTACAAAGCGCGTGCTGTCCTGAGAACTGGCAACCGTCCCGCCGTGTCAGACGAGCGAGTACCAGTTGGGACGTTCGGGGTGTGCGAGCGGTGGCGCGGTCAGATTCCCAGGTAACCAGGGAATCGCAAAGGATGCGCTGCTTGAAACCGGCAAGGATGCCATGCTGAAAATCGCCGCAGCACAACTCGCATGACAGGCGACGCAATCGCCGTCGATGCCACCAGCCAAGGTTTTGGCATCCGGCGTTCCCTCCTGATCGGTATCAGCCTGATGCTGGTGGTCATGATGACCGAAGTGCTGTGCAGCCGCCCCGGTCTCATGCTGGCAATAGCCGGCCACCGCCGCCCAAGAGAACTGGAACGGCAGGAAAACGAGGAGGAGGATCGAGAGCCAGCGGCGCATGGGCGGGATTGTATCAGGGAAATCTTTACCGGAAGCCCACCGCAGGATGCGCACGCCGTTGCCAATCACCAGCAGACTCGTGCCTATATCGGCGAAGACTGTCATCCACATGGTCGCATTGCCAATATTCCCCCAACCGCACTTTCGGAAATCGGCGCTATTCGACCGAGTAGAGGCGCGACGACTCACCCGCTTTGGGCAAGGTATATACCTTGAGCGCTCCCACGATGTGCGGCCCCATGCCGGGGGCATTGGCTGGCATGCCCGGAATGGTCAGGCCCCGTACCGACGGCTTTTCGGCCAGCATTTTCTTGACGGCGGAGGCGGGCACGTGGCCTTCCACGGTGTAGCCGCCAACTTTCGCGGTATGGCAACTAGCCAAATGCGGGGGTACCCCAAACCGTTGCCGTTCCACGTCCATGGCTCGGGTATTGACCTGCTTCACCTGAAAGCCAGACTCTTGCATGTGCTTGACCCACTCGGTACAGCAACCGCAGTCGGGATCCTTGTAGACGGTCACTTCGGGCAGCGGTGCCGCCAGCGCGCTCTGCAGCGCCACGGCCGCCAGCAGGCCGGTAATCAGTTTTCGCATCATTTTTCTCCATTGAAATGTGGGCAGCGACGAATGCCGGCCCGATCCACCACTAGCCCTTCGGGTCCAGGCTGCGCTTCCCGGCCACCTGTTTCCAAAGGGCGTCGTTCTACACCATGTACTGCGTGCCGTCCTTGGCCGCAAGGGTCGTGCCGTCCCCGGGCGCGACGAGGTTTCCCGAGGCTCCGAAACGGACCAAGGTGCCGTCCTGCCTGCCAACCACCTTGCCACCATCCTGAAGCGCAATGGTCCGATCTTGGCTTGGGCAAGCGGGTAAGGAAAACGGCGTCAGATAAGGAAAAATCAGTTTGTGCATGGGGTTTGCCGCGGGCAAGATAGCGTTGAGGTCCGTCCTCAAGGCAGATGCCGGCCGCCCCTTCAAGGGATTTCGACTGCACGCTCGATATCGCTGCCCGCCGCCGTGGGCTGCCTTGTGTGTTTAGCCTTCTTGGATCCAAGGGGGTTTCAGTGTCGATCTCGGCGCTCATGAGTCTCTCGCAGGTTTTCGCCAGTTCGGCATCATCCGCTGGAACACGCCGTCCTTGTCCAGCCACAGGTGCTTCAGCGCCGCCGCAATGTGAACTGCAATCAGCACGGTAAAGACCAGAGCGGCCATCCCATGAACCATCGCGAAGTCGCCCCGCAAGGCCGCGTCTTCCCATCCCCAATGCGGGAGGGGGATGCCGAAGAGCTTCGGGCCGTATTTGCTGAAGGAGGAAGTGAGATAGCCGGCCGCCGTCACCAGGACCATGAAGACGTAGAACAGGCGGTGGTTGAGGACGGCCGCCATCTTTTCCCACTTGGCCATGCTCCCGGGCAGCGCCGGCACCTCATGCCTCATGCGCCAGACGATCAGCGCCGCGATGAAGAGCGCGGCGATGATGCCGAGCGATTTGTGCAGATTGAAGAAGAAGGCGCGTTCCGGGGTGTTCTTCGGGATGCCGACCATGTGCCAGCCGCTCGCCAGCAAGGCGATGATCAACAGCGCCACGATCCAGTGCAAGGCCACCGCCCGGCGCGGATAGCGGACGGGCGGGTTCATTTCGGGTGCGTTCATGATCGTCGCTCTCCTGATGTTATCGAATGACCACACCCCAGGGCATTTCCCCGACGGCGATGTCATGAAGCTTCTGGTTGGTCTCCGTGTCGATTACCGACACCGAGTTCGATCTGCCATTGGCCACGTAAAGCTTCCTGCCGTCCGGGGTCAGTGCCATGTTCCACGGACGGTTCCCGACGGGCACGGTGGCGACGACCGAATTGGTCGCGGTATCGATCACCGACACGGTCGCGTCCTTCCCGTTGGAAACGAACACCCGCCGGCCGTCGGGGCGCACCGCGATGCCATTCGAGAAGCTGCCGGCCTTGATGGTCGCCACCACTTTCTGTGCCCGCACGTCGATCGCATAGACCGTGCTCGCCAGTTCGCACGCCACATAGGCGCGGCTGCCGTCGGGCAAGAAGCCGATGCCGCGTGGCCGTTTACCGACGGGAATCGCGCCCACCTGTTCGCGTTTGGCGACGTCGACCACGTCCACTTGTTCAGCGTCCTCGGCGCTGACATAAAGCCACTTTCCGTCGGGGCTGAAGACCGCGTGCTCGGGGTTCTTGCCCTGGGTTTTGACGCTGAACTCCCGCTGCTGGGTGGCGGTGTTGATGAAGGCCGCACTATTGCTGACCTCCACCGCGGCGACGACCCAGTTGCCATCCGGGGATCGGCTCACGCCCTCCGGGGATTCGCCGAGTTCGATCTTTCCGGCCACGGTACGCTTGTCTAGGTCGATAGCGACCAGCGCATTGTCCGGCTGGTCACTGACATACAGGCGTTTTCCGTCCGCGCTCACGGCGAGCCCCCGCGGCTTTGTCCCCGCCCTGATCTCCGCCACGACCTCATCTTTCGCCGTATCAATGACCGAGATCGTGCCGCTTTTCTCGTTGGGGACATAGGCCAGCGGCGCCGCCAGGGCGACCGAAACCGACAGGGTGACGCCCGCCAGCAGCGCCATTGTTTGTTTGCAAATTTTCATCGAAACATCTCCTCACTAAGTAACTCAACTGAAAGAATGAACCACGATTGATTTATTGCTGCGCCTACCCGCTTTCCGAAATCTCACCGAATCTCCTCCGCCCGCTGAACTTCGCTTACGACAACCCAACCCGCCTCGGGCTGCCCGGTGTGCGCCGCCTTGGCGATGAGGTCCACCAGGGTGTCGGCCAGATCGTCCGCGCACAGGAGTTCCAGCTTGTATTCGGCCACCACGGGTTCGGCCAAATCCATCGAGTAATGCTGCTGCGTCGGGTCGGCATCCGCGAGCGGACGTTGCACGCGGGATACCGTGACGTTGTGGCAGCCGGCGCTCGCGCCGGAATGACATAGCCCCGAATCCCGCAACGCTTCGAGTACGTCGGCGATGCGGTGCTGACGGATGAATGCCTTGATCTCTTTCATGTCGATTCTCCATGCCGCGTTCCCAGGAGGTGGGCCGCGGCGTCCGGTTAAGTGGATGTCTGCTTGCGTTCCCGCCGGCCTTCCACCCACTCGTACATGAGCGGTAGCAGGAGCAGGGTCAGGGCCGTGGAAGTGAACAAGCCGCCTACCACGACGGTAGCCAGTGGCCGCTGGGTCTCGGCGCCCACCCCTTGCGAGAGCAGCATGGGGATGAGGCCGAGGATGGCCACGGAAGCGGTCATCAGCACCGGCCGCAGGCGCAAGGCGGCCCCCTGGCGAACCGCCTCGCGGATCGACAAGCCCCGTCGCCGCTGGTCGTTGAGGAAGGACACCAGCACGATGCCGTTCAGCATGGCGACTCCGAAAACGGCGATGAAGCCGATGGCGGAAGGCACCGACACATACTGGCCGGTGAGCGCCAGCCCGAAGACGCCGCCGATCACCGCGAAGGGCACGTTGGCGATGATCAGCGTCGCGTGGGTCAGCGAGTTGAAGGCCGTGTAGAGCAGGATGAAGATCAGCCCGATGGTGAGCGGCACGATCACCGCCAGCCGGGCCATGGCCCGCTGCTGATTCTCGAAGGCGCCGCCCCACTCGATCCAGTAGCCGGCCGGCAGCTTTACCTGCTGCCGCAGCTTCGCCCCGGCTTCCTGCACGAAACCGTCCACGTCCCGGCCCTTCACGTCCATCTGGATCACCGCGTAGCGTTGCAACTGCTCGCGCCGCACGAAGGAGTAGCCTTCGTCCGTCTCCACCGTGGCCACCCGGGACAAGGGCACCAGCGCCCCAGACTGGGTGCGGATGGGGATGTCGGCAATCGCCTGCGGGCTGTCGCGGAAAGCGGCGTCCAGTCTGACCTGAAGATCGAAGCGCTTGACGCCGTCGATCACCGTCGACACCGTCTTGCCGCCGATGCCAGCCTGCACCACTTCCAGGATCTCGTCGGCGTTGATGCCGTAGCGGGCCGCCTCGTCGCGATTCACCTTGATCACCATCTGCGGCTTGCCCTTGTTCGCCTCCAGGGACAGGTCGGCGGCGCCGGGGATCTTGTTGAGGACGGCCTTCATCTGGCCTGCCAGGCGGTCCAGGGTAGCCAGGTCCTCGCCGTAGACCTTGAGGGCCAGCGTAGCCCGCACCCCGGAGATGAGTTCCTCGACCCGCATCTGGATGGGCTGGGTGGCGCCGAACACCACGGTGGGAATGGTCTTTTCCAGGGACTTCTGCATCTCGTGGGTGAGCTCCGGCAGGCTCATGCGCTGCGGCCAATCCTCGGCGGGCTTCACATCCACCAGCACTTCCATGTAATTCACGTCGGCGGTCTCGCCCTTTTCGGCACGGCCGATGGTAGCAAGGGTGGAGATAACCTGCGGGAAGTCCTGCTTGAGTGCCGTGTCGATCCGTTTCGCCACGGCAAGGCTCTCCTCCAACGATGTGGAGGGAATGCCGGTTACCCGGAAGATCAGCGTGCCCTCCTGCAGGGTGGGCATAAACTCCTTGCCGAGGAATGGGAAGATGGCCAGTGCCACCGCCAGCAATACGAGGGCGCTGCCGATCACCGGCTTCTTGTGGTCCAACGCCCAGTCCAGCATCGGCAGATAGAAGCGTTTGGCGTGGCGCAGGATGAAGGTGTCCTTCTCTTCCTTCGGCTTCAGGATCAGCGCTGCCAGCACCGGGACCAGGGTCAGCGTCAGGATGAGCGAGCCCATCATGGCGAAGGCGATGGTGAGCGCCATGGGCTTGAAGAGCTTGCCTTCCAGGCCGGTGAGGGAGAAAAGCGGCAGGAAAACGACGATGATGATCAAAATGGCGAAGGCAATCGGGTTGATCACCTCCCGCGCCGCCTCCAGCATCACGTGCGTCTTGTTCACCGCTTTGCCTGCCTGGTGGGAAAGGAGGCGGAAGCTGTTCTCCACCATTACCACCGCGCCGTCCACCATCATGCCAATGCCGATGGCGAGTCCCGCCAGCGACATCAGGTTGGCGGACATTCCGAAATACTGCATCAGGATAAAGGCGATCAGCATGGCGAGCGGCAGGGTCACGACCACGACCACGGCCGAACGGATCTCCCCCAGGAACATGAAGAGGACCACCGCCACCAGGATGGATCCTTCCAGGAGAGCGCTCTCCGCGGTCTTGAGCGCCTTCTCCACCAACTCCGTGCGGTCGTATTCCGGGGTAATGGTGACGCCCGCCGGCAATGCCTGCTGGGCCACCTTGAGCTTGGCTTTGACCGCATCCACCACGTTCTTGGCATTTTCGTTGATGCGAGCCAAGGCCTGTCCCAGCACTACTTCCCGGCCATCTTTGGTGACGGCGCCGAATCGCAGGCTGGGGGCTTCCTTCACCTCGGCCACATCGCGCACATAGACGGGCGCTCCCTCGTGTTGGGTGATCACGACATTGCCGATGTCACGGGTACCGGCGACCAGCCCCAGGCCGCGCACCAGGTACTGCTCCTGCCCGACATTGACGTATTGGCCGCCCACCTGGCGGTTGTTGGCGGTCAGCGCCTCCATCACAGTCTTGAAGGTCAGGCCGTACTTGATCAGCTTCTGGGGCTGGATGAGCACTTGGTACTGTTTCTCGTCGCCGCCCCAGGAAACCACATCATCTACGCCGGGCGCGGTGCGCAGCATGAGCCGCACGCTCCAGTCCTGCAGGGTGCGCAGGTCCATGGTGGAGAGTTTGTGGTCGGTCGATTCGACGGCATACCAGAACACTTGGCCCAGCCCCGAGGTGTTCGGCCCCAGGGCCGGCTCGCCATAGCCTTCGGGAATCCGCTCCCGGGCTTCGAGGAGTTTTTCCCCGACCAGGCGACGGGCAAAGTAGATATCTACGTTGTCCTTGAAATAGACGCTGACGTAGGAGAGCCCGAACAGGGATACCGAACGGATGTCTTCGACGCCGGGCAGGCCGGCGACCGAAGTCTCCACCGGGAAAGTGAGGAGCTTTTCCACGTCCTCGGCCGCCAGCCCCGGCGACTCGGTATAGATATTGACCTGCACCGGCGTCACGTCCGGGAATGCATCCACCGGCACCGTGCGGAATGCCTGGATGCCGAAGACCACGACGAGCAGAAAGCCCACCAGGACCAAGACCTTGTAGCGTAGCGAAATATCGACAATGGTATTGAGCATGGCGGATCCTCAGTCTGCGTCGCCGATTTGCGACTTGAGGAGCCGCGCCTTCAGCGCATAGGCGCCCGCCACCACCACCGCCTCACCGGGCTTGATCCCGCCCCTGATGACGACGCGGTTTCCGACTTTCTCGCCCAGTTCGACAGCCCGTGGCTCAAAGCCATCCTCCTCACGGACAAAGGCCATGGACTGGCCGTTCACCAGCAGCACCGCCGACTGCGGCAGAGTCAGGGCCGAGGTCGTGCCCCCGGTGGCAATGGCGGCAGTAGCGAACATCTCGGGCTTCAGACGCCGGTCCGGATTGGGCACTTCCACCCGCGCCGGCACGGCCCGGGTCTCCTTGTCCACCGTGCTGCTGATGTAGGTGAGCCGTCCTTGGAAGGTTTCCTCCGGATAGGCACTCACCGTCACAATCGCCCGAGCGCCCAGGCGTACTCGGCTCAAATCCTTCTCGAAAAGGTTGGCCTCGATCCATAGGTTCGAGAGGTCTGCGACAGTGAAGAGGCTCTTGTCCGGCTGCGCCAGTTCGCCCACCACAGCACGCTTCTCGGTGATCGTGCCGGCGAAAGGGGCTCGCAGCGGGAAAAGCGAGGTCGACCCTTGATCCGAAGCCCGGTGATCCCCATCCAGGAGCCGCAGTCGGTCATCGGCAGCGCGCAAGGCGGCCCGGGCCTTTTCGTATTCGCTGCGGGCGCGCAGGAAGTCCTTCTCGGGAATGATCTCATCGGCTTTGAGCTTTTCCGCACGCTCGAAATCGGCCTTGGCCAGGGAAAACTGGCTTTGGGCCTGGCGATTAGCGGAATGGGCCTCGCCCAACTCAAGGCTGTCCAGGATTGCCAGGGCTTGCCCGGCCTTCACGGTATCGCCTAGATTGGCAACGCTCTTGTCTACTCGCGCCGACACCCGGGGCGCAACGTGGGCAATGCGGTCCTGGTTGGCGCGGATGGTGGCGGTGAGGACTACCTGGTCCGCCAGAGGCTTCATCTCCAGGTCTTCTACCCGGATGCCCGCCGTCTCGATTTCCTCGGCGGACAGCGTCAGCAGCCCGGCTTCCCCCGCTTCCTTGAACTCCTTTTCAGAGTGTTCTTTCTCGCCCGCTTCCGGGGTTGAAGCGGCCTTTTCCCCAGCAGGGGCGTGGCCTTGGCCTGATCCGGCATCGGGTTGATTGCAGGCAGCCAGTGCGATGGCGCCTGTGAGGAAGGCGAGCCAGGCGGCACGCCGAAAGGAAAGCGTTGGCATGGAAAGCACCCGTGAATAAATTTTATTGAAGAACATTTGCATCTTCGGTCTCATTGCTCTTCTCCCGCTGCCGGCCAACCGGCTGTCGCTTCGAGAGCGATTGTGCTCAGCCGCAAGACGCTACGGGCTTCGATCAGATCACGGCGCCCATCCAGCACTTGGCGGTTGACCACGATGAGCTGCAAGAGGCCGATTTCGCCGGCACGATAGGAGG
>JAVBXO010000073.1 GCA_030824535.1 Azonexus sp.
AGGAAGGCGATCCGGTCAAGGCTGGCCAGGCGCTGTTCCAGATCGACCGCGCGCCTTACGAAATTGCCCTCGCCGAAGCCAAGGCCAAGGCCGAGCAGACCGCGCGTGAAGCCAGCCGCCTGAAAGGCCTGGCTGAAGGCAAGGCGGTCGCGCAGAAGGATTACGACGACGCCGTGTCGGCCAATGCCATGGCCCAGGCCGCCTTGCGCCAGGCTGAGCTGAATTTGTCCTGGACCACCGTGACCGCGCCAGTCGCCGGCACCACCGGCCGGGCGCAGAAGTCCGACGGCAACCTGATCAGCGCCGGTGACAGCCTGCTGACCTCGATTTACCAGACCAACCCGATCTGGGTGCGTTTCTCGCTGGGCGACAGCGATCTGGCGAAGTTTCCGAAGAAGCGTGTGACGGCCAAGGATGTCAGCGGCGTCGAGCTGGTGCTGCCGGATGGTTCGATTTACGAGAAGCACGGCAAGCTCAATTTCCTCGCGTCGAATATCGACACTACGCTGGGCACGCAGGCTTTGCGCGCCGAGTTTGACAATGCCGACCAGGCGCTGCTGCCCGGCCAGTTCGTGCGCGTGCGCCTGCTGACTGGTGAACGCGATGGCGTTTTCCTGGTGCCGCAGTCGGCGGTGCTGCAGACCGAGCAGGGCGCTTTGCTGATGACCGCCGACGGTGAAGGCAAGGTTGCGCCGCGCCCGGTCAAAACCGGCGAATGGCAGGGCAAGGACTGGGTCATCCTCGGTGGCCTGAAGGCGGGCGACAAGGTCATTGTCGATAACCTGATGAAGCTCAAGCCAGGCGCGCCGGTGATTTCCAAGGAAGCCGCTGCTGCAGCTGCCGCCCAGTCCGGGATGTCCGGCATGGCCCCGGCTGGCGGCAAGCAGTAAGGAGCGAGCATGTCGAGATTTTTCATCAATAGGCCGATCTTCGCGTCGGTCATATCGATCATCATAGTCATCGCCGGGCTGGTGGCCTCGCGCGTGCTGCCGATTGCGCAGTACCCGGAAATCGCCCCGCCGACCGTGCTGATCACCGCCGTCTATCCGGGCGCTTCTGCCGAAACCCTGGCCAAGACCGTCGCTGCGCCGATCGAGGAGCAGTTGAACGGGGTCGAGGGCCTGTCCTATTTCAACTCCTCGGCTGCCGCCAATGGCACGGTGACGATTACTGCGACCTTCGAAGTCGGGACCAATGTCGACATGGCGTCGGTCAACGTCAACAACCGGGTCAAGGCTGCCGAGCCGCGTTTGCCGGAAGAAGTGCGGCGCAATGGCGTGCTGGTGCAGAAGCGCTCGAACGACATTTTGCAGGTCGTGGCGCTGGAGTCGAAGGGCCGTTACAGCACGCTCTTCCTGTCCAACTACGCCAGCATCAATCTGGTCGACGAGCTGAAGCGCTTGAAAGGCGTTGGCGACGTGACCATCTTTGGCGCCCAGGATTACTCGATGCGCGTCTGGCTGAAGCCGGACCGCATGGCGCAACTGGGCCTGACGACCAGCGACATCGCCGAGGCGATCCGGGCGCAGAACGCCCAGAACGCCGCCGGCAAGATCGGCCAGGAACCGGCGCCGAGCGACCAGCAATTGGTCTACACGGTGACCGCCAAGGGCCGCCTGCTGTCACCCGAGGAGTTCGGCAACATCATCGTCCGCGCCAGTGGCCCCGGCGGCATGCTGCGCCTGAAGGACGTTGCCCGCCTTGAACTGGGCGCTTACAGCTACGATCAGCAAGTGACGCTGAACGGCCAGCCGACCATCGCCATGGGCGTTTTCCTGCAGAGCGGTGCCAATGCGCTGGAAGTGGCGCAACTGGTGCGCACGAAAATGGACGAGCTGCAGCTGAAGTTTCCGGAGGGCATGAACTACGTCATTCCTTTTGATACCACGCGCTTCGTTTCAGCCTCGATTACCGAAGTTCAGCACACCCTGCTGGAAGCCATGCTGCTGGTGCTGGCGGTCGTTTATCTCTTCCTGCAAAGCTGGCGCGCAACGCTGATCCCGATGGTCGCCGTGCCGATTTCGCTGATTGGCACCTTCGCTGGCCTGTGGCTGTTCGGTTTTTCGATCAACACCCTGACGCTGTTCGCCATGGTGCTGGCCATCGGTATCGTCGTCGATGATGCGATTGTCGTGCTGGAAAACGTCGAACGCCTGATGTGGGAAGAGAAGCTGTCGCCGAAGAACGCTGCCATCAAGGCGATGCGCGAAGTCACGGGGGCGCTGATCGCCATCGTGCTGGTGCTCTGCGCGGTTTTCGTGCCGGTGGCTTTCCTCGGTGGTATCGCCGGTCAGCTCTACAAGCAGTTCGCCGTGACCGTGGCCGTGGCCGTGGTCATTTCCGGCGTCGTTGCGCTGACCCTGACGCCGGCGCTGTGCGCGCTGTTGCTGAAGTCCAAGCACGAAGAACCCAAGATCTTTGCGCCTTTCAACCGTCTGTTTGAACGCTTTACCCGCTCCTACACCAGCACGGTGTCGCTGACGCTGCGTCACGGCATCATCGGCACGGTCATTTTCGCGCTGGTGATCGGCGTCTCGGTCTTCCTGTTCCGCAGTATTCCGGGCAGTTTCGTGCCGCCGGAAGACCAGGGCTACCTGATTTCGGCCCTGATGTTGCCGGATGGTGCGACGCTGAAGCGGACCCAGGCCATGGGTGAAAACATGCGCCAGATCATTAGCAAGGATCCGGCCGTGGCGCACACCTTCATCGTTTCGGGTTTCGACCTGATCGGTGGTGGCAGCAAGCCCAATGCCGGGACCGTGTTCATTCCGCTCAAGGACTGGAGCGAGCGCGAGGCCAAGGCCACCGATCTGGCCGGCAAGTTCATGGGCGTCGGCATGTCGCAGGCCGAAGGTCTGGGTCTGGTCTTCAATCCGCCGCCGATCCGTGGTCTGGGTACGGCCGGTGGTTTCGAGGTCTATATCCAGAATCGGGCCGATGGCAGCGCCAAAAGCTTGAATGAAGTGACGCAGCAGTTCATCGCTGAGTTGCAGAAGCATGCGGAATTTACCCGCATCAGCACCTTCTTCCGTCCGACCGTGCCGCAGTTGTTTGTCGAAGTCGATGAACCGAAAGCGATTGCCCTGGGCATTCCGCTGTCCGACATCTACGCGACCCTGCAAAGCACGATGGGCGCGCTCTACGTTAATGACTTCAACCGCGGTTCCAAGGTCTATCGCGTGCAATTGCAGGCCGAAGCCAACTACCGGATGAAGCCCGACGATCTGGGCAAGGTCTATGTGCGCAGCGCGACGAGCAAGGCGATGATTCCTTTGTCGGCCATCAGCACCGTCAAGCGCGTCGTTGGTCCGGAGCAGGTCGAGCGTTTCAACGGTTTTGTTGCTGCCAAGGTCATGGGCGACAGCAAGCCGGGCGTCAGTTCCGGCGATGCCATCAAGCTCGTCGAAGATGTCGCTGCTGCGACGCTGCCCGATGGCTACACCATCGCCTGGACCGGTCAGGCCTATCAGGAAAAGCGCACTTCCGGCTCTTCCGCGCTGGCTTTCGGCTTCGCCATCATCATGGTCTTCCTGATCCTCGCGGCGCAGTACGAAAAGTGGTCGCTGCCGGTGGCGGTGATCATGGCCGTGCCGTTTGCGCTGATGGGTGCGCTGACGGCGGTCTGGCTGCGCGGCATGCCCAACGACATCTACTTCCAGATCGGCCTGGTCGTGCTGATTGGTCTGGCGTCGAAAAACGCCATCCTGATCGTCGAGTTCGCCGCCCAGAAGTACGCCGAAGGGATGAGTGCCGTCGATGCCGCCATCGAAGCTGCCCGACTGCGTTTCCGGCCTATCGTCATGACCTCGCTGGCCTTCGTGCTCGGCGTCTTCCCGCTGGTCAAGGCCACCGGTGCCGGCGCTGCCGCCCGTCAGTCAATGGGTACCGGCGTCTTCGGCGGCATGATCGCCGCCACTTTTATTGCCACCTTGTTCGTGCCGCTGTTCTTCATGTGGCTGGAGCGCGGCAAGCAGATCGATCCGTCGCATATTTCCACCGAGGAGGAGCAGGCATGATCGCCCGTCTGACCCCGATTGCCCTGGCGCTGGCGCTGAGCGCCTGCGCCATCGGCCCCGACTACAGCCGACCGGCGGCACCCTTGCCGGCCAGTTATGAGGCCACACCGCAGGCAACGGCCGCTACTGCGGTCGACGCCCGCTGGTGGGCACTTTTCAAGGATGCGACGCTCGACGAATTGGTCGACCAGGCCTTGATCAATAACGCTGACCTGCGTCAGGCCATCGCTCGTGTCGAGCAGGCGGCGGCGCTGGCGCGCGAGGCCGGCGCGGCCTTCCTGCCGGAAATCGACGGCTCGGCCGGCATCAGCAACAGCAAGGCGAGTACCAAGACCTCGACCTTCGTGGCTGCGCAACCGATACTCCGGCGCAATCGCAGTGCTGCGCTGACGACTTCCTTCGAGCTCGATGTCTGGGGGCGGGTGCGGCGGACCAATGAAGCCGTACAAGCCAGCCTGCTGGCCAGCGAGTATTCGCGTGACGCCATTCGTCTGACGGTGGCTGGCCTGGTCACCGATAGCTACCTGGCGGTGCGGGCTTACGACGCACAATTGCAGATCAGCGGCGAGACTTTGCAGAGCCGTGAAGAAAGCCTGAAGCTGGTGAAAAACCGCATTTCTGCGGGGTTGACCGCAGAATCCGAGCTTTATCAGGCGGAAGCGACGTTGGCCGCAGCCCGGGCACAAATCGCCGACCTGCGCCGTTGGCGGGCGCTGAACGAGCATCAGCTGGCGCTGCTGGTTGGCAATCCGGCCCTGCAAGTCCCTGCCGGTGATCTGCGGCAATTGCCTTTGCCACCGCTGCCGCCAGCCGGCTTGCCGTCTGATCTGATCGAGGCCCGGCCGGACATTCGCCAGGCCGAGCAGTTGCTGGTCGCGGCCAATGCCGGCATCGGTGTGGCCAAGGGCGGTTATTTCCCGAAATTCACGCTGACCGGTAGTGTCGGCAGTGAAAGCAAGCTGCTGTCCGATCTGTTCACCGGCGGCGCCGGCACCTGGTCGCTCGGTTTGGGGGCGCTGATGCCGATTCTCGATTTCGGTCGGACCGCGGCGCGCGTCGACCAGGCGAAGGCGGTCAACCAGCAATCGCTGATTGCCTGGCAGAACAGTTTGCAGACGGCTTACAAGGAAGTCCGCGATGCCCTGGTCAGCTTGCGCGAAGACGGCGAATCCGAAGCTGCGCAACAGGCGCGTGCCGACAACGCCGGCAAGGCGCTGGCGCTGATCAAGCTGCGTTACCAGGCGGGTCATGTCGGCTATCTGGAACTGCTCGATGCCCAGCGCTCGGCCAACGATGCGCAACTGGCGCTGATCAGTGCACGCCAGGCCCGCTTGAGTGCGGCGGTTGATTTGTTCAAGGCTCTGGGTGGCGGCTGGAAAGCAGCACCGGCGTCCTGATCTTCCCGGCTCAGCGCCGTTCCCTACGACACGGGGGCGGCGCTGATTTACCGGTAGGGAAGGCCAAACTGTTGCAGCACCAACAGATCGCCAACGCTGTGGCTGAAAGCAAAATCGGCGGCTATTGCCCCGAGTACGCCAACCCCCATGCCAGCATCGAGTTGATCAACATAGCTTTGTTGGTCAGCGAGTTCGCTGCTGAAAGCTTCCAGATTGTGCCAGAGCAGGTCGATGATTTCTGCCGAGCTGTGACGACCGGTCGCTGAAATTGCCAAGGCTGCGACATCCTGATAGCTCATCCCGTCATCGAGTAGCCGCAGTCCGATACCGGCGTAATTCAGGTTGGTAATACTGTCCTTGCCGAAAACGGCCAGCAGTATGCCGGCAATCTCGACGGTTTTGCTGTCGCTGATCAGGGCCAGCGAGATGTCGGCAAAGCGCAGGCGTTCGATGTCCCGCAGCGTGTCGTTCCCCGCACCAACCAGGCTCCAGTCATTACCGACCCGGCTCAGCTGGTAGTTGCCGTGCCCACCGAGGTACAAAGCGCTATCGCAACCGGCGCCGCCATCGAGGCTGTCATTCCCACTGCCTCCTTCGAGCAGGTCATTCCCGTTCATGCCGAAAAGCTGGTTGTCGCTGTCATTACCGCGAAGGTAATTAGCCAGTGCATTGCCAGTTCCCTCGCTGGCACCCGCGTTCAGGACGAGGTTTTCGACATTGGCGGGCAGGGAAAAATCGACGTCAGCCAGTACCGTGTCCATCCCCTGCTTGCTGCCCTCGATGATTTTCGAGCCGCTCGCCGAAACCTGATAAACCTCATCGCCAGCCGTGCCATGAAAATTGCCGTTGAGGTCTGCGCTGGCGTTTGCCTTGAGCTCGCCGGCGGCAGCCGGCTGGGACACACTGTCGATTTGCAGGCGCAGGGTGTTGTCGTAATCACTGCCGTCGCCATTGAGATTTCCGGCGGCATCATGAAAAGTCAGGCCGGCAACATGAATGTGCGCCGTTTCAATGCTGTTGCTTGCCGGCGTGAATACGGCGCTGTAGTCCCTGCCACTGCCGCTGAACTGGCTCAGTGTGCCACCGCTGACGGTGATGTCGGAGAGGATGAAATCGTTCGCGGCCTCGCTGAGGGTAAAGCTGATGAGTACCGATTCATGCTCACGCAGCAAGTATTCCGGGCATGCAAGCGCGATGCTCGGCGGGCTGCGCTCGGTTTGTCCATCAGCCAATAAACTGTCATTGCTGGCGATGGCTTCAAGCAGCGCGCCGTAGACATCGCGCTTGCCGATGTCAGCCCACGAGTAGTAGGTACTCTTGACACCAATGACGTAGCCATCAGCCAGCAGGGGCGCGCCGGAGCTGCCGGCACCCAGGGCTACGACAGGGTTGCGATAAGTTCCATAGCTGTCATTGCTGCTGACGCTCGTGGCGTTTCTCATCATGCCGGTCGATCCGACCGAATAGCCAACTGTGTTGGCATTCACTGTGCCATCGTAGCCGGGGGCCAGTTGCAACCAGCCCAATGTGTCTCCGATGGGCGTGTCAATGCCAATGACTGCAACGTCGTACTGGATTTCATAAGCTTCGAGGGTGTTGTTGTCGCTGTCGGCATAAACCAGCCCGGGAGCGGCAGCAATCTGCCATTGGGTAAAACTCGGGTGAGTCCCGCTGTCCTCCAGCATTCCCGATTCGGCGTTGTAGTCGGCGCCAAAGTAAAAGCTGAAGCCTGTTGCCCAGCCGCCTTTTTCCGGGTTGTAAACGCAGTGAGCCGCGGTCAGGATGTCGTTACGCCCAACCAGGCTGCAAGTTGCGAAGCTGGCCGTTCCATTGGGCCATTGAGTCCGCAACAAGCCGACTGCTTCATAGGGGAGTATTGCCCGAGCGCTGGCGTCGACTTCGTACATGGGGTGTCCTGACTATTTTGAACGGCTACCAAGCCGTGGCATGTTGAATCTGATTCTCCCGCACAGGATCGGTAAAGGCTATGCCAGTGGACTGATTTTGCCTGCGGGTATGAAACAGCTAAACTAGCACCGCCAGCAATCCCGTTGCACAGATCCAGGAACACTATACCCATGGCTACGACCGCGAATCCCGAAGTTATTGTTAACACCAATTATGGTCATTTCCTCGTCGAATTGTTCCCTGAACAGGCGCCGGGGACAGTGACCAATTTTCTGAGCTATATCGACGAGAATTTTTACACCGACACTATTTTTCATCGGGTTATCGATCAGTTCATGATCCAGGGCGGTGGTTTGGGAACCGACCTTCTGCCCAAGGCGGTACATGCGCCGATTGTGCTTGAATCGAATAATGGTCTGAGCAACTTGCGCGGTACGCTGGCGATGGCCAGAACCGGGGTGGCCGATTCGGCGACCTCGCAGTTCTTCGTCAATACCGTTGATAACCTGTTTTTAAACTATGCCAGTACCGCCAGCCCAGGCTATGCGGTCTTTGGTCAGGTGCTGGATGGCATGGACGTGGTCGACGCCATTGGTGCCGCCCATACCTTCTCGGTTCGAGCCAGTAATTCGGTGGTTTATGAGGACATGCCCTTTCCGAAGCTGATCGAGATCCTGGGTGTCGAGCGATATACCCTGAGCACTACTCAGGTAGCGACGACGCATCAGGCGAGTAGCGACGCCAATGGCGTTAACCAGGCAGTGTTTTCCGGCGTACGCGCAGACTATGGTGTCAGGCTCAACAGCGATGGCAGCCACAGTGTCACCCTGCTTGATGGTGCGCACAGCAGCGAAACGGTCAATAGTCATCGCCTGATTTTCGATGACAGCAAACTGGCTTACGACATTCACGGCTCGGCTGGCGAAGCCGCATTGCTGATCAATGCCACCTTCGGTTTCAGCTATCTGCAACCGGCAATCAATGGCATCGGTCTGACACTTTTTGACATGGGGTTCAGCATGCAGGAGGTTGCTGCTGCGGCGCTAACGACGGATTTGTGGAAAACCGTGGCAGGGGGCACCGATAACGCCTCCTTCGTCAAGGCCGTCTATAGCCATGTGGTTGGTAGCGCTCCGGATGCTGCAACTCAAGCTGCTTTTCAGAGCATTCTTGACCAAGGGGTCGTGACGCAGGCGCAGTTGCTGGTGGCGGCGGCACAGACCGATGTGAATGTCACGTTTATTGATTTGATCGGGATCGGTTATAGCGGTCTGGAGTTCGTTTGAGGCAGACCGCAGTCGTTCATCCATAAGCCAGTCCGCAGCGCAGCAATTAAGGGCTCGATATTATTGTTCAGGCGACAAAAGAAATTAGTTTTTCTGGCGGATTTGGTTTCTCTGCATGAAAAAAGCCGGCCCCTTGTGGGGGCCGGCTAATGCCGCCGGATGGGCGGCGGGGATGCCTAAATCGTAAAACCGATTAGTGGAACTGTTCTTCTTCGGTCGAGCCGGTCAGCGCGGTGACGCTGGACTTGCCACCCTGGATCACGGTGGTGACGTCGTCGAAGTAGCCGGTGCCGACTTCCTGCTGGTGCGAAACGAAGGTGTAGCCACGGTCGCGAGCAGCGAATTCCGGTTCTTGAACCTTTTCGACGTAGGCCGACATGCCGCGCTTGGCGTAGTCCTGGGCCAGGTCGAACATGTGGTACCACATGTTGTGGATGCCAGCCAGGGTGATGAACTGGTACTTGTAGCCCATGGCGCCGAGTTCAACCTGGAACTTGGCAATGGTGGCGTCGTCGAGGTTCTTCTTCCAGTTGAAGGAAGGCGAACAGTTGTAAGCCAGCATCTTGCCCGGGTGAACCTTATGCACGGCTTCGGCGAACTTGCGAGCAAATTCCAGATCCGGCGTGCCGGTTTCGCACCACACCAGATCGGCGTACTCGGCGTAAGCGATGGCGCGGGAAATGGCCTGGTCCAGACCCTTCTTGGTCTTGTAGAAGCCTTCGGCAGTGCGCTCGCCGGTCAGGAAGGGCTTGTCGTTTTCGTCGTAGTCGGAGGTCAGCAGGTCAGCCGCTTCAGCATCGGTACGAGCGATAACCAGGGTCGGCACGCCATAGACGTCGGCAGCCATACGGGCAGCGATCAGCTTCTGGCAGGCTTCGGTGGTCGGAACAAGAACCTTGCCGCCCATGTGGCCGCACTTCTTGACGGAAGCCAGTTGGTCTTCCCAATGCACGCCAGCAGCGCCGGAGCGGATCATGGCCTTCATCAGTTCGTAGGCGTTGAGCACGCCGCCGAAACCGGCTTCAGCGTCAGCAACGATCGGCAGGTGGTATTCAACGTGGCCAGCATCGCCAGCATTGATGTTCTTGGACCACTGGATTTCGTCGGCGCGGTTGAAGGCGTTGTTGATGCGCTCGACAACCTTCGGCACGGAGTCAACCGGGTACAGGGACTGGTCCGGGTACATGGCGGCGTATTCGTTGTTGTCGGCAGCAACTTGCCAGCCGGACAGGTAGATGGCCTTGATGCCAGCCTTGGCTTGCTGAACAGCTTGACCGCCGGTCAGGGCGCCCAGGCAGTTGACGTACGGGGTGTTGTTGACCAGATCCCACAGCTTTTCGGCACCGCGACGGGCCAGGGTGTGCTCGACCTGGAAAGAGCCGCGCAGGCGGACGACGTCAGCAGCGGAGTAGCCGCGCTTGATGCCCTTCCAGCGGGGGTTTTCAGCCCAGTCTTTTTCGAGGGCGGCGATTTGCTGTTCGCGAGTGCTCATGTGAATTCCTCAGGTAATTTGGTTTGGGGGACGGTGCAGTACCGCGTTGAGAAGTTACTGCATCGATGGCAGAAAGTATAGAGATTTTCTGGCGGGGCAGCAATAGTCTTATATAAGACATAAGACATTATTTTTTGTTTTAAAAACAGCGCGTTGCAATCAATATTTCACGATGCAAAACGCTGTTTGGTTTTGTGAAACGAAATTGCGCTGCGTTAGCACAGGGGCTTGCTGCTGACCAGCACGCCGTCTTCGTCGGCGTAGAGATATTCGCCGGGATGGAAGGTGACTCCGCCGAAAGTCAGCGCCAGGTGACGGTCGCCAATGCCCTTCTTGACCGTCTTCTGCGGGTGGGTATTGAGCGCCCGGACGCCGATGTCGATGCCGTTGATATCGCCCGAATCACGGATGCAGCCATAGACGACCACGCCTTCCCAGCCATTCTTGTGGGCGAGGATGGCCAGTTGGTCGCCAACCAGGGCGCAACGCAGCGAGCCGCCACCATCGATGACCAGCACCTTGCCTTTGCCGTCTTCGTTAAAAATCTCGCGGACCAGGGTGTTGTCCTCGAAAATCTTCAGCGTGACGATTTCGCCGCTGAAGGCGGTACGGCCACCGTAGCGCTGGAACATCGGGGCGACGACGCGGACGCTTTTGCCGAGTTCGCTTTCAAATTCGTCACACAAATCAGGGGTTTTGAAGCTCATTGTCATCTCCGGTTTCAATCCACGCCCATAAACAGGCGAAACTACGGGGAAGTGCTTACGCCTCTCCCCGGCGCGATTATCCCTCTGAAGGGGGGAAGGTTTCAAACTGTGGAGTTGGTTTTAAATAAAAAAGCCGTGCAATCTTGCACGGCTTTCGGGGGATAAGGCAAATTCTCAGACGGTTGCCGGGGCTTTTTCTTCGGCAAAAGCCAGTTTGATTTTGCCCTCATTATCGAGGTCGACCGTAACAGCGCCGCCATTGGCTAGCCGACCGAACAGCAACTCGTCAGCGAGCGCCGAACGGATGGTGTCCTGGATCAGGCGCGACATCGGACGGGCACCCATCAGTGGATCGAAGCCCTTCTTGGCCAGCATTTCCTTGACCGCTTCGCTGAAGTGCGCCTCGACCTTCTTCTCGTGCAACTGTTCCTCGAGCTGCATCAGGAACTTGTCGACGACGCGCAGGATGACTTCGTGGTCGAGCGGTGCGAAGGAGACGGTGGCATCGAGACGGTTGCGGAATTCCGGCGTGAACAGTCGCTTGATCTCGATCATTTCGTCACCGATCTGCTTGTTGCTGGTAAAGCCCATGCTGGTCTTTTGCAGGTCGGCAGCGCCGGCATTGGTGGTCATGATGATCAGCACATTGCGGAAATCAGCCTTGCGCCCGTTGTTGTCGGTCAGCGTGCCATGGTCCATGACCTGCAGCAGGATGTTGAAAATGTCCGGATGGGCTTTTTCGATTTCGTCGAGCAGCAACACGCAATAAGGTTTCTTGGTGACAGCCTCGGTCAGCAGGCCGCCTTGGTCGAAGCCGACGTAGCCCGGCGGGGCGCCGATCAGGCGCGAGACGGCGTGGCGCTCCATGTATTCCGACATGTCGAAGCGCACCAGTTCAATGCCCAGGCAATAGGCCAGTTGCTTGGCCACCTCGGTCTTGCCGACGCCGGTCGGACCGGAAAAAAGGAAGGAACCAATCGGCTTGCCGGGATTGCCCAGGCCGGAACGGGCCATCTTGATCGCCCTGGTCAGCGCGTCAATAGCCTTGTCCTGACCAAAAACCACGGCCTTGAGGTCACGGTCGAGATTACGCAAGGCGCCGCGGTCGTCCATGCTGACGTGTTGTGACGGGATGCGGGCAATCTTGGCGACAATTTCCTCGATATCGGTCTTGCCGATCACCTTTTTCTGCTTCGACTTGGGCAGGATGCGCTGGGCGGCGCCGGCTTCGTCGATGACGTCGATGGCCTTGTCCGGCAGGTGACGATCAGTGATGTAACGCGCCGAGAGTTCGACCGCCGAGGAGATGGCGACCGCCGAATACTTGATGCCGTGGTGGGCTTCGAAACGGGTTTTCAGGCCTTTGAGAATTTCAACGGTTTCGGCCACGGAGGGTTCGTTGACGTCGATCTTCTGGAAGCGCCGGGATAGGGCGCTGTCCTTTTCGAAGATGCCACGAAACTCGGTGTAGGTCGTCGCGCCGATGCATTTGAGCTGGCCTGAGGACAGCGCCGGCTTGAGCAGGTTGGAGGCATCGAGTGTGCCGCCGGAAGCCGATCCGGCACCGATCAGGGTATGGATTTCATCGATGAAGAGAATGGCCTGCGGATTGTCCTGCAGGGCTTTGAGCACGCCTTTCAGGCGTTGCTCGAAATCGCCGCGGTACTTGGTGCCGGCCAGTAGCGAACCCATGTCGAGGGCGTAGATATTGGCCTTGGCGAGAATTTCCGGGACTTCACCTTCGACGACCTTGCGCGCCAGACCCTCGGCGATGGCCGTCTTGCCGACACCGGCTTCGCCCACCAGCAGCGGATTGTTCTTGCGCCGCCGGCACAGGGTCTGGATGACGCGCTCCAGTTCCTTGTCGCGGCCGATCAGCGGGTCGATCTTGCCCTGCATGGCGAGGGCGTTGAGGTTGATCGTGTATTGCTCCAGCGGCCCGGTCTCGGCCTTTTCGCCGTCTCCTTCAGGCTCGCCTTCGCGTGCTGGTGCTTTTTGCTGGGGCACCTTGCTGATGCCATGGGAGATGAAATTGACAATGTCGAGGCGGCTGATGCCCTGTTTTTGCAGGAAATAGACCGCATGCGAATCCTTCTCGCCATAAATGGCGATCAGTACGTTGGCGCCATTGACTTCCTTCTTGCCCGAGGACTGGACATGCAGGATGGCGCGCTGGATGACGCGCTGGAAGCCCAGCGTCGGCTGCGTGTCAATGTCCTCCTCGCCAGCAACGGTGGGCGTGTGTTCATCGATGAAGGCGGCCAGTTCCTTGCGCAGGGGGTCCGGCTTGGCGCCGCAGGCCCGCAGGGCGTCGGCCGCTGACGGATTATCGATCAAGGCCAGCAACAGGTGCTCGACGGTGATGAATTCGTGGCGTTTCTGGCGTGCCTCGACAAAGGCCATGTGCAGGCTGACTTCGAGTTCCTGAGCAATCATCAGTTTTTCTCCATGATGCACGCCAATGGATGCTGGTGCTGGCGGGCAAATGCGGTTACCTGTTCAACCTTGGTTGCGGCAATGTCGCGCGGAAAAACCCCGCACACGCCACGACCCTCGTTATGAACTTTGAGCATGATTCGCGTCGCTTGTTCAGTGTCCAGCGAAAAAAAACGCTGCAGCACGGTAATTACAAACTCCATCGGCGTGTAATCGTCGTTAAGCAGCAGCACCTTGTACATGCTGGGCGGTTGCAGTTTGGTATTTTGAGCGGCGAGCTGATCGCCTTCTTGAATCTTCGTAGCCATGGGCCCGATTCTATACAGTCCGATTCAATCTGTAACGCTCCCATAGTGGCACGGAGGGCGAAAAACCGGGCTTCTCCGGGCATTGGGAATTGCTGCGGCGCGGCAAGAAAAAATTGTTGACGACATATATTGACTCGCGTAAAAACCGAATTGTTTGGATTCAAGCCGTATCAGGGTTGCCGCAAGCACCGGGTCGTTGAGCTCAAACAGGGAGTCGGGGAGACCCGTAAGCTCTTCCCGGTAATTTCGCCCACTTTATGGGCGTGGATTGAAATAAATAAATTGTAGGAAAGTAGCAGATATGGCAATCGGTACCGTCAAGTGGTTCAACGACGCAAAGGGTTTCGGCTTCATCACTCCTGATGACGGCAGCGAAGATCTTTTCGCCCATTTCTCCGCCATCAACATGAATGGCTTCAAGACCCTGAAGGAAGGCGATAAGGTTTCCTTCGACGTCGTGCAAGGCCCGAAGGGTAAGCAAGCTTCCAATATCCAGCGCGCCTGAGCCCTGAGCAGCATCAGATAACAAACAGCCCGTTCAATTTTGAACGGGCTGTTTTCTTTTCAGCGGCTGAAAAGCATTCAATCAGGCGACGAGGATTTCATCCTTGCGGCTGTCACCCAGATTGTCGCTCCAACTGACGCCAAGTTTGTCGCCGGGCTTGATGCCGCGAGCCTTGAAGGCAAACAGCGGATTTTTGGACACTGATGTGTTCAGTTGTCCATCGATCAGCGGCTTGCCGTTGTGGCTGACGGTGAAGGTCTGAATGAAGTTGGGCGGCATGATGGCGCCGCCTTCGTCCCGGCGCTGCCCGGTTTCCATGGGATGCTGCAGCAGCACGCGAATATCGGCAATGTCGCCCTGCAATTGCACGCGAATCTTGATTGGTACTCCCATCATCAGCCTCCGCAGCCGCCCAGCGTGACCTTGACTTCGCGG
>JAVBXO010000224.1 GCA_030824535.1 Azonexus sp.
AGCGGGCTGTCGCTACCGAACAGTTCTTCCTTGAGCTTGCTGCCGAGCACGACAAAGGCACGGGCGCTGCTTTCGTCTTCGGCCGGCAGAAATTGCCCACTTTTGACGGTCGACCGGAAAACCAGCTGCGATTTGGCGTTGACCCCGTAAATCAGCGTCCGCCGCGTCCGGCCGTTGCCTTCGACTTCGGCGTTGCCGCGAATATTGGGCGTTACGGCGATGATGTGCGGCAGATGTTCGAGCGTTTTGGCGTCTTCCAGCGTCAGCGCCCGCGCGCTCGACGGCAGTCCGGAAGGTGCGCCGCCGGTGCGTGTTTTGCCGGCGACGGCGGTGATGTTATTGGTGCCGAACTGGCTGAATTCGCCGAGCACAAAGCGGTGGATGCCTTCGCCGATGGAAGTCAGCAAGATCACCGAGGCAATGCCGACGGCGATGCCGAGCAGCGTCAAAAAGCTGCGCAGGCGTTGGGCCAGGACGGCGCGAATGGCGAGGAGGAGGGCGTCGCGGAAGCGCATGTCAGTGCTTCATCAAGGCTTGCACTGGATCGAGCGCGGCGGCGCGGCGGGCAGGCATGACGCCGAACAGCAGGCCGGTGCCGATGGCGGTGGACAGCGCGGCGATGACTGCCCAGTCGGGCGGATAGGCGGGGAAAACGGGAAAGAACTGGCGCAGCGCGAAGGCGCCCAATTGGCCGAGCAGGTAGCCGACCAGCGCGCCGACTGCCGAGAGCATCGCCGCCTCGGCGAGGAAGGCCAGGCGGATCGTCCGTGCCGGTGCGCCCAAAGCCTTGAGCAGGCCGATTTCGCCGGTGCGCTGGGTGACGGCGACGAGCATGACGTTCATCACCAGGATGCCGGCGACGGCCAGGCTGATCGCGGCGATGCCGGCGACGGCCAGGGTCAGCGCGCCGAGCAGTCTGTCGAAGGTGGCGAGCACGGCGTCCTGGGTGATCACCGTGACGTCTTCCTCGCCGCGATGGCGTTGCTTGAGCATGTCGAGCACGGCGGCGCGCGCCGGTTCGATGGCTTCGCGGCTATTGGCCTCGATCAGGATGCGGAACAGGGTGTTGGAATTGAACAGCGCCTGCGCCAGCGACACCGGCACGATGACTAGCTCGTCGGTATTCATCCCCAGCCCCTGGCCGACCGGCTTGAGCACGCCGACGATGCGCAGCCGGCGGTCGCCGACGCGCACCAACTGGCCGACGGCCGGCGTATTGCCAAACATTTCCTCGCGCACCTTGGCGCCAATGATTGCCACCGACGAGCCGCGATTCCAGTCTTCTTCAGGCAGATTCTTGCCCTGGGCGATTTCAAAATTGCGGATCGGTACGAATTCGGCAGTCGAGCCGGCGACCATGACTTCGCGCAGACGGCCGCCGAAGGAGATTTCAGACGTCCCGACGGCCAGCGGCGCCACCCGCCGTACGCTGGGAATGCGCCGCAGGCTGCCGGCATCGTCGATGGTCAGATCACGCGGCGTGCTGGTGATGGCATTGGCCGGATTGAAACCGCCGGTGCCCGAGCGACCGGGCAGAACGCTGACGAGATTGGTGCCAAGCGAGGAAAACTGCCCGACAACATACCGCCGCGCCCCATCGCCGAGGGCAGTCAGCAGCACGACGGCGGCCACCCCGATCGACATCGCCAGTACCGACAATGCCGTGCGCACTGGGTAACCGGTGGCAGCATCGCGGGCGAAGCGGAGGGTGTCAGCGAGGCGCATGGCGCGGCTACGCCTCCTTCGTCAGGAGAGGACTTGCGTTTGTTCGGGCATTTTCCTTGTTTATACGGTGGGTTCCGCGCTTGAGGCGCGGGCGTACTTTCTTTTGCTTCGCCAAAAGAAAGTAGCCAAAGAAAAGGCGACCCCCGTACGGTGCCGGGCTGTGCCCGGTGCCCTGCGCTACTCGAATCCGGCGGGGGCTGCGGAACTCGCCGCTACGCGGCTCAGACAGTCCTCGCCCTTTTTCCGCCGGCTTCTGCGTTGCTCGGCGCCTGCCGAGGGGCCCCAAAAGCGTCGCGGCTTCACCGCTCTGCGTATGAATCTGGATTTTCCGATTTTTAGGTGGTTGACCGCAGATTTCTTCGTTGAGCGAGAGATGGCACGCCGGTGTTTTGCTCCTCCCCTGACAAGGGGAGGCCGGGAGGGGTTGGGCGGTTCTGGTTTCAGTGTCCATCGCCGTTCCGTCCTGAATCCGATTTCAGCCGCCCGTCTTCCATCATCAGCTGCCGCCGGGCGCGGCTGCCGAGGGTGCTGTCGTGGGTGACGATGATCAGCGTGACGCCGCGACCGTTGAGTTCTTCGAGCAGGTGGATGACTTCGTCGCCGGTATGGCGGTCGAGGTTGCCGGTGGGTTCGTCGGCGAGGATCAGTGGTGGCTGCATGATCGTGGCGCGGGCGATGGCGACGCGCTGGCGTTGGCCGCCGGAGAGCTGGTCGGGTTTGTGGTCGGCGCGGTTTTCCAGGCCGAAGTCCTTGAGCGCCTGGGCAACGCGCTTTTCCCGCTCGGCGGGGGCGATGCCAGCCAGGGTCATCGGCAGGGCGATGTTTTCGGCGGCGGTCAGGCGCGGGACGAGGTGAAAGCTCTGGAAAACGAAACCGATGCGCGAACTGCGCACCTTGGCCTGCTCATCGGCGGTCAAGGTCGTTACATCGCGATTTTCCAGGCGATAGGTGCCGGACTGCGGCCGGTCGAGCAGGCCGAGCAAGTTGAGCAAGGTCGATTTGCCGGAGCCGGAGGGGCCCATCACGGCGACGTATTCGCCAGCCTCGATCTGTAAATTGAGGCCGGCCAGGGCGTTGACCGTAGTATCGCCGAGCTGGAAGCGGCGTTCGATGTTGGCGAGTTCGATCAGCACGATGAAAGCTTTCAGGGAAGCTTGCTTTTGATAGCTAGGGCGAGGAGGACGAATGCTTGAAGGGAAACCACGCCAACATAGATCCTGCCTGCCAGGGGATGCTTACGGACTAGATCTCGGATCATCGAAACATAGGTTTTGTTAATGGTCGATTTGTCTACACGAAATATGTCGTGGTAGCGCTCGGCGAAATAGATCTGAGCTATGCCAATGAGCAGTACAAAAGAGAGGAGTGCCCAGTCAAAGTGATCCATCACTATTTGCTTCCTGCGGAAACAAATACCCCGGCTTTGACGCCGGCGCGTTCCAGCGAGGTGACGATGCGTTCGCCGGCTTGCAGGCCGGCGCTGACTTCGGTGTATTCCCAGTTGGCCAGGCCGGTCTTGATCAGGCGTTCCTCAAGCTTGTCATCAACGACAACCAGCACCTTGCCGCCTTCCTGGATCGCCGCGGTTGGGATGCGCAGTACCTTGTCGCGGCCGGCGAGGATGATTTCGACGTCGGCGCTGTAGCCGACGAGCAGCTTGCTGGCATCGTCGGGTTGGCTGAAATCGACTTCGATCTCGACCGTGCGCGCCTGTTTTTCGACGGCCAGCACATAGGGTGCGACGCGCCGGACCTTGCCGGGCAGGATTTTGCCGGGCAGGGCGTCGAGAGTCACGCGGACGGCTTGGCCGACGATAATTTTGGGGGCGTCGACTTCGTCCATCGGCGCGCTGACATAGAGACAGGTGTCGTCGATCAGGTCGATGGCTGGCGGCGTCGGTACGCCGGGGGGCGAGGGCGTCGAGTATTCGCCGAGTTCGCCGACGATCTTGGCGACGATGCCGTCGAAGGGCGCGTACAGCGCGATGCGTCCCTGCTCGACGCGGGTGGCCTGCCATTTGGCCTGGGCCTGGGCGACGTCGGCCTTGCTCGTGGTACAGGCGGCGCGGCGGACGTCGGCGTCGGTGCGCGCGGCTTCTTCCCTGCTCGGCGAAACAAAACCCTTGGCGCGCAGCTCGGCCTGCCTTTTTGCCTCTTTTTCGGCGTTGACCGCAGCAATGCAGACTTCGTCGCTGCGCCGCGCAGCCAGCGCGATCTGCGCTTCGGCGAGGGTGGTGTTGGCTTTCTGGTCGTCGTTCCAGAGTTTCAGCAGTAACTGGCCCTTTTTGACGCGGTCGCCTTCCTTGACGCCAAGGTATTCGATGCGGCCGCCGATGATCGTTGACAGCTTGGTGCGCTGGCAGGCTTCGACGGTGCCGGCGCGGGTATTGGCCAGCGTGGCTTCGACCTGGCCGGTGCTGACTTCACGGACGACAACGGCGATGGGCTTGGGGCGGGTAAACCAGAAAATGCCGGCGGCCAGCAGGGCGACGACGGCGAGAGCGATGGCGATGCGACGCATGGGGAGTCCTGTCGAAAACGGGGCAGCAGCCCGGCGCTATTCTCCCCTATCGCTGTGCTGCATGCCAAAGCGTTTGCGGCTGGCCGGGGGCGTGATCGGCAATCTGTAAATATTAAAAAAAGAGGTGACTTTTTTTTCGGGAGTGGTACTCTGAAGTTGTGGTCGGGGTGCAGCAAACCGGTCACGAAGTTGCAACAAACCGCTGCGCTGCTGGGAGAATCTATGGCAGTTGTCACAGGAAGTAGTTCTTGAGATTACCGTGTAGCATTCCTTAACGGCATCTCGCCGTATGCCTCGACCGAGCGTGTTGGGGTTGCAGTAAATGAAGCCCATGTCCAACCAACATGGGCTTCACGTTTTTCAGGGGAAGCAATGAATATTCAGCGTCACGGCACAAGCCGCCGTTATTCCGACAGCGTCGTCCACAACGGCACCGTTTATCTGGTTGAAGTGCCGGCCAATCCCGACGGCGACATCGCCGCCCAGACGGCCAATCTGTTGGCCAGCGTCGACGCTTTGCTGGCTCAGGCCGGCAGCGACAAGCACAAATTACTGATGGTCACGGTTTATCTCGCCGATATGGCGGACTACGACGGCATGAATGCGGTCTGGGATGCCTGGCTGCCGGAAGGCCGCGCGCCGACCCGTGCCTGCGTCCAGGCCCGTCTGGCCAATCCCGGCTGGCGCGTTGAAATGGCGGTCACGGCAGCGGTTTGAGCCTGTTGCCGCCGTGGTGGCGAATTTTTTACAATTTTTCTTGCTGGATTGAACTTTTCTCCTGGGGCTTTTGTCAAAACCGTACAACCCAACCCCAAGGAGATTGTCGATGCAAAAAATGTTGAGCGCTGTACTGGCCGCCGTTTTCGTACTCGGCAGCTTCAATGTCCTGGCCTGTGGTGAAAAAGCCAAGGATGAAAAACAGATGAGTACGCCGAGCAAACCGGCGGCGTAACTTACCGCGTGCACGACTAAGGGCAGCTTCGGCTGCCCTTAGTCGTTTACGGACGCGTTTTACGGACGCTTGTCGAGAAACAGTTCAGGATCGACCGGCGTGTTGTTGAGAATCACCGCCCAGTGCAGGTGCGGGCCGGTGGCGCGGCCGGTGCTGCCGATGGCGCCGAGCAGTTCGCCCTTTTTTATTGCCTGGCCAGCGCGCACATCGATGCGCGAAAGGTGCATGTAGGCGGTGATCAGGCCCTGGCCGTGATCGAGAAATACCGTGTTGCCATTGAAAAAGTAGTCGCCGGTGTTGGCGACGACCGCATCGGCCGGCGCCCGTACCGGCGTACCGGCGCCGGCGGCGACATCGAGGCCGGCGTGCGGATTGCGCGGCTGGCCGTTAAAAATGCGGCGCAGGCCGAAGCGTGACGACAGTGGGCCGGCGGCTGGCTGGGCCAGCAGGGTCGCCGGTTCGCCTTCGGAAAAACGTTTTTTGATCGCCTCGGTGACTTTTTGTTCGCGTTCGATGCGCGCCTGATCCTCGGCATTCGGTTCGACCTTGCGCTGATCCTTGATCGTCAGGCGCTGTTCCGGGTAATTTTTCGGGCGGATGGGCACGCTGAGCATTTCTGCGGTCGAGCGCCGTAAAACACGGATTTCCAGCTCGCCCGGCAAGCTGTCGAGCGAAATGCCGAACAGCGCCTGCCAGCGGCCGCCTTCACGCACTACCGCCAGCGGCTGTTCGCCCCAGCGGGCGGTGGGCGCTGGCTGACTGTCCGGGCCGAGGTCGATGACGGCAACGCCGCCGGGGACTGGAGAATGGCGGGGCAGGGCGTGGCTGGTGCCGGCCAGGGCGAGCAGCGGCAGAAAACAGCAGATACGAAAAAATGAACGCATGGGTTTCGCAGGAGGGATGTTGCAGGATTCCCGCCGGTGCGGAAATGCGGCGAGCACGCCGCTCAGCAGTGACTGGCGGCGGGCGTGCTCGGGTCGGACGAATTACAGATCGGCCGCCTTGAAGGTATCGCAGCGGCCCATGTCGCCGGAGTCAAAACCGCGACGGAACCAGCGGACGCGCTGGGCGGAGCTGCCGTGGGTGAAGCTTTCCGGGACGATGCGGCCCTGCGACTGCTGTTGCAGGCGGTCGTCGCCGATGGCCGTGGCGGCAGCCAGCGCGGCTTCAAGGTCGCCGCTGTCGAGAATCTTGCGCATGTCGTCGGCGCGCTTGCCCCAGACGCCGGCCAGGCAGTCGGCCTGCAACTCCATGCGTACCGATAGGGCATTGGCTTCCTTGCGGCCGGTCTGGCGCTGGGCCTTATGCACCTTGCTGGCGATGCCAAGCAGGTTTTGCACGTGATGGCCGACTTCGTGGGCGATCACGTAGGCCTGGGCAAATTCGCCGGGGGCCTTGAAGCGCGCCTTCAGCTCGTGGAAGAAGGCGAGGTCGATATAGACCTTTTTGTCGCCCGGGCAGTAGAACGGCCCCATCGCCGTCTGGCCGGTGCCGCAGGCGGTTGGCGTCTGGCCGGTGAACAGCACCAGCTTGGGTGCTTCGTAGCGCTTGCCGTTTTGCTGGAAGCCGGTCTGCCAGACATCCTCGGTCGAGGCCAGCACCTTCGATACAAAGCGCGCCGTTTCGTCATTGGCCGGCGGCTTGTGCGCCGCCGGTGCGGAATGCTGGGCGAGCGGCGTCTGCTCGACAAGGCCAAGGATGGTCATCGGATTGATGCCGGTGAAGTAGCTGACCACCAGCGCCAGGACAATGCCGCCTATCCCCAGACCGCCGCCACCAATCCCTCCGCCACCCCCACCCCGGCGGTCTTCCACATTGTCACTTTCACGGTAGTCGTCGATTTTCATGTGAGGATCCAGGATCTAGGAGTGAGGAGTGAGGATCGAGCCAGTATTTCCGCGCCAAAGGCGCGCAAGAATAGGCTAGCAGCTAATAACTAATATCTAGGCAACTAAGCGAATTGCATCACGCGTTTCCAGCGCCACCTGCCGGGCGGCGGCGCCGTAGTTTTCGTCTTTGCCGGCGTAGAGGATGGCGCGTGAGGAGTTGATCATCAGGCCGGTGCCGTTGGCGGTACGGCCGGCTTTGACGGTGGCTTCGATGTCGCCACCCTGGGCGCCGATGCCGGGGACGAGCAGCGGCATGTCGCCGACGATTTCGCGGACGCGGGCGATTTCCGCCGGGAAGGTGGCGCCGACGACCAGGGCGATCTGGCCGCTGCGGTTCCAGTCGCGGGCGGCGAGGCGGGCGACGCGCTCGTAGAGCTTTTCACCACCGACATCGAGGAACTGCAGGTCCGAACCGCCGGCATTCGAGGTGCGGCAAAGCAGGATCACGCCCTTGTTCGGGTAAGCCAGGTAGGGATCGACGGAATCGCGGCCCATGTAGGGGTTGACCGTAACAGCGTCGGCCTGGAAGCGCTCGAAGGCTTCGACGGCGTATTGCTCGGCGGTCGAGCCGATGTCGCCGCGCTTGGCGTCGAGAATGACCGGGATGCCGGGGTGCTTGTCGTGAATGTGGGCGATCAGCGCTTCGAGTTGGTCTTCGGCGCGGCGCGCGGCGAAGTAGGCGATCTGCGGCTTGAACGAGCAGACGAGGTCGGCGGTGGCATCGACGATGTTTTTGCAGAACTCGAAAATGGCGTCGTCGCGGCCCTTGAGCGCCGCGGGGAACTTGGCCGGATCGGGGTCCAGGCCCACGCACAGCAGCGAATTGTTTTTCTGCCAGGCGGCGGCGAGCTGGTCGGTGAATGTCGGCGAATTCGTCATGCGGGGTCCTTCGGGAGAAAACGGGAAAACTTGTCGGGCAGCAGGCAGGTTTGCAGGCTGCGCTGAGTGAAGATGAAACGACCGTCGCAGACGAAGCCGAGTTCCTGCCAGTCGACTTCCTTGTTCAGCCACTGGGCGCATTCGGCCAGCTCGCGGCGGCTGATCTGGCGATTCTTCAGGAATAGCGCCAGCACCGCGCCGTCGAAGGCGTTGCAGTCGTGCACGAAAAACGGCTCAGGCTTGCGCGTCCGGCCATTGACATAGATGCGTGGGTGATTGTTGATCGGGAAGCTGCGACCCCACTGCCACCAGTTGCTTTCATTGAAATCGCGGATGCGGCGGGCGAGCAGTTCGGTCTTGTGCTTGTCGAGGTGCGGGTGCTTGATGCCGTAGAGCATGCGCCGCGTTTCGCCGGTTTCGACCGTTTTCGAGCAGACGAATTCCATGTTGCCGGCTGGATGGGTGTAAATCAGGTCGGCCCCGGAAACGGCGCCGACCTTGACCGTGAACAAGTCGGAAAAGCGCACGCGATAGTCGTCGCGCAGGAACATCAGCTGGCCATCGACTTCGGTAAAGCGCCGGCCATCGCTCATGTGCCGGTCCATGCGCCCCTTTTCGAAACGGAAAATGGCGCAGTTCGGCGTGTGCTCGTCAAACATCCGCGAGTCACCGGTTTCGACGAAATCGGTGATGCTGCCCTGTTCAAACAGCCAGGCGTTGAGCTTCTTGGCGGCGGTCAGCTTGATCAGCTCGCGCGGCACGATGAAGATCAGTTCGCCACCCGGTTTCAGGTGATTGACGCACTTCTCGATGAAAAACAGGAAAAGATTGCTGCGCCGGTCGAAGAGCCCGGATTTGAGCTTTTTCCGGGTGTCGACCGCAATATCCTGATAACGCACGTAGGGCGGGTTGCCGATGATGGTATCGAACAGTTCCTCAGCCGGGTAGTCGAAGAAATCGCCGATGTGCACGCCCTTGGGCGCGACTTTCTCATCGACTTCGAGGGCGACGAATTCACGCTTGCGCTTTTTCAGCTCGCTGACGAATGCGCCATTGCCGGCCGAAGGCTCGAGCACCCGACCGTTGTTGTGGCAGAGGTCGAGCATGAAACTGACGACCTTGGGCGGCGTGAACACCTGGCCGAGTTGTTCGATATTTCGGATCATCTGCCTTGCGGATTGTCCGCATCCTTCAGGAGCAAGGTTTGCGAGTAGTCGAGAAATTCATCGAGATGCATTTCGATGATGCGTATCGTGATCGGCAATTGCAGGCTGGCGTAATCGTGTACCGCAATATTGCAGAAACCGACCATGCGTTTGAGCTGCTCGGCCAGATTCCGGGGGATCCAGCCGCCCTGCGCCAGCAGCGCGAAGACGTCGCGGGCGCTTTGCGGCACACCCAGGCGTTCGCGACGGACCAGATGCTGGCCCATGTCGAGCGCCGCTTCGCAGGCACGCTGAATATTGAGAATGGCGGCATCCTGGCGGGTGAAGTTGCTGGCAAAACCGCTCGGGTCGGCGGCGTATTCTTCGCGGGCGCGGCGCACGCAGCGTTCGATGGTAGCCGCCTTGTTGATCAGCACATCATCGGCCATAAACGCTGCCTTCACGTTGTACATCGGCCAGCACGCCAGCGCGGGCCTGATCGAGTTCGGTCTTGTCGCTGAGCACGGCGGCTTCGTAGAGGTCGGCCCGACTATCCGCCGCCCACCAGCGCTCGCCGGTGCTCAGGATGCGGTATTGCAGCACGGTCGAGGCGGCCCGGAAATCGAGCAGATCGACTGGGCAGCCGGCGAGATCGGCGAGTTCCCCCGCCAAGTCCCAGAGTTGCAGCGGGTCGGCCAGGCCGGCGACGAGCACGGCCAGGTCGAGGTCGCTGTTGGGACCGGCTGTGCCGTCAATCTGGCTACCGAAAGCGTAGATGGCCAGCACATTGGGCAAGCGCGAGGCCAGTAGCTGGCGCATGGCGGGTGCGTTCATTTTTCTGAACCATCCAGACTGGGTTTTCCCGTCTGTTCCCGCGCTTTCTTTTCCCAATAACGCTCGTTCTTGCTCTCGTCGGCAAAGCGGAAGCGGCCATACAGCTCGCAGCCCTTCATGCCGGGATTGCAAGGGAGATTATTGACCTTGCTGCAGCGGTCAGCGACTTCGTGCGGACAACCCCAACTGCCGGCCATGTCAGCTCGCCTTGCCCCAGGAATCCTTGAGCGTCACGGCGCGGTTGAAGACCGGTGCGCCGGGCAGTGAATCGACGCGGTCGGCGACGAAGTAGCCGTGGCGTTCGAACTGAAAGCGTTGTTCTGCTTGGGCGTCCTTGAGGCAGGCTTCGAGCTGGGCGGTGATGACGCTGCGCGAATTCGGGTTGATGTCGTCGAGGAAATCGCGTTCGAGCTCGGGCGCATCGCCCTCGCGCCGCGCGCCGGGGGCGGCGACGCTGAACAGGCGGTCGTAGAGGCGCACTTCCGCCGGGTAGGCGTGGGGCACCGAGACCCAGTGCAGGTTGCCCTTGACCTTGACGCTGTCAGCACCCGGCGTGCCGGATTTGGTTTCGGGCAAATAATTGCAGTGCACCGCAATAATCTTGCCGTTTTCGTCCTTGTCGCAACCGGTGCATTCGACGACGTAGCCGTAGCGCAGGCGCGCCTTGTTGCCGGGGAAGAGGCGGCGGAAGCCCTTGCTCGGGACTTCCATGAAGTCTTCGCCTTCAATCCACAGTTCGCGGCTGAACGGCACCGAACGCTGGCCGAGTTCCGGATGCAGCGGGTGATTCGGCGCGAAGCACTCCTCGACCTGGCCTTCCGGGTAGTTGTCGATGATCAGCTTGAGCGGGTCGAGCACGGCGATGCGGCGCTGGTCGGATTCGTTCATGACTTCACGCATCGCGTCTTCGAAGAGCACGTAGTCGATCAGCGAATCGTTCTTGGAAACGCCGATGCGCTCGGCGAACAGGCGGAAACCTTCGGCGCTGTAACCGCGACGGCGGGCGCCAACCAGGGTCGGCAGGCGCGGGTCGTCCCAGCCTTCAACGTGCTTTTCCTCGACCAGCTGGATCAGCTTGCGCTTGGACAACACGACATAGGTCAGGTTGAGGCGCGAGAATTCGATCTGTTGTGGCAACGGGCGCTGCAGCAGGCCGGCTTCGGCGAGGCGGGCGAGCAGCCAGTCGTAGAACGGGCGCTGATCCTCGAATTCCAGCGTGCAGATCGAGTGCGTGATGTTTTCCAGCGCATCCTCGATGGGATGGGCGAAGGTGTACATCGGGTAAACGCAGTACTTGTCGCCGGTGTTGTGGTGCGTGGCGTGGCGGATGCGGTAGATCGCCGGGTCGCGCAGGTTGATGTTCGGCGCGCTCATGTCGATTTTGGCGCGCAGGATGTGCGCGCCGTCGGAGAATTCGCCGGCCTGCATGCGCTTGAAGAGATCAAGGTTTTCTTCAACGCTGCGATTGCGGAAAGGCGAATCCTTGCCCGGTTGGGTCAGCGTGCCGCGATTGGCGCGCATTTCCTCGGCGGACTGGCTATCGACGTAGGCCTGGCCGGCAGCAATCAGCGCCTCGGCACATTGCAGCATCCAGTCGAAATAGTTGGAGGCGTAGTAGAGGTTGGTTTCGCCGTCCCCGTCTTTGCCACTTTCCCAGGAACAGCCCAACCAGTGCACGGCATCGACGATCGAATCGACGTATTCCTGGTCTTCCTTCTCCGGATTGGTATCGTCGAAGCGCAGGTGGCAGCGGCCGTCGTATTGCTGGGCGAGGCCGAAGTTGAGCAGGATGGACTTGGCGTGGCCGAAGTGCAGGTAGCCATTCGGCTCGGGCGGGAAGCGGGTGCGCAGTTTGGCCGGGTCGAGCGGCGCGGCGGCGTGGTCGGCGGCGGTGCCGGGCTGGCCGGCCCAGTGACGCTGGGCGTGCTTGCCGGCAGCGAGGTCGGCCTCGACGATGTTCTTGATGAAATTGGCGGCGGGAGCCACTGCCGCTTTGTCCTTGGGATGATTAGGGGCGCTCACAATGAACCTCTTTGATTAAGCATGTTATTTTAACCGGCTACGTATTCATCGACAGCAGAAATCCCGCCATGTCAGCACTACACAATCTCTCAATGCTCAATTTTCTGGCCGTTGGCGCTGGCGCAGCGCTCGGCGCCTGGTCGCGCTGGCTGCTCGGCGTGCTGCTCAATCCCCTGTTCATCGCCCTGCCATTGGGCACGCTGGCGGCCAATGTCATCGGCGGCTACCTGATCGGCGTGGCGGTGGCGCTCTTTCATCTCAATACGCATTTCCCGCTGGCCTGGAAGCTGTTTGCGATCACCGGCTTTCTCGGTGGCCTGACGACTTTCTCGACCTTTTCCGCCGAAGTCGTCGAACGCCTGCTGGCCGGTCAGCCGCTGCTGGCAATTGGCCTGGCCAGCGTTCACCTCGCCGGTTCGCTGCTCGCCACTTATCTCGGTCTGCTGACCATGGGCGCAACACGCATCTGGGGTTGATGTCGCAAATCCGGCAAAACGGAATTGGTTGCGTACCAGCGGGGCGTATTTAGCGGCCTGCCGGCATGGCGTAGCGCTTGCTTCAGACCCTGAATGACGCCTCATCATGTTGCAAAGCCGCCGACCGGCGCCGCTGCCTACTGGTTAAATGCCCCCGCAGGCGGCGCGCCGCCCGGTTTCGAGCGGCGGCAGCTGGCCAAGGGGACTTTGCTGGCCACGCCGCAGGCCCGGGAAGACCGGGTTTTCCTTGTGCAGTCGGGGCGGCTGCGCGTCTATCTGGCCGGCGAAAACCGCGAACTGACCTTGAGTTTTCTTGAGGCTGGCGACATCTACACCACCCATACCCCGACCTACGTCGAAGCCGTGGCGGCGAGTACGCTGTGGCTGATCGATACGCCGGCCTTTGCCCAGCAGCTGGCCAGCGATCCGGGCGTGACGCCGGTCATGATGCGGGTGCTCGGACGCATGCTGGCCAACGCTGTGCACCTGATCGAAGATTTGTCCTTTCGCGAAGTGCCGGCCCGCCTTGCCCGTTTTCTGCTCGGGCTGGTCGAGCGGCGCGGTCAGGTTTGCGAGGCCGGCTGGCGGGTGCCGCTGGAACTGGGTATGGAAGATATTGCCAGCCTGCTCGGCACGACTCGCCAGACCGTTTCCTCGCTGATCAACCAGTGGGCGCGCGAAGGCATCGTCTCGCGCGAAGGGCGGCGCAGCCTGCTGGTGCATTTGCCGGAAGCGCTGCGTGCGCTGAGCAGTAAGGCGGCTTGCTGAAAACTGTCGGCCAGCCGACGGACGGGCCGCCTGGCCGCTGCCTAAAATCAGCTCCCGGAACTACACAGGGAGAAACGCATGGAAACATTGCAGCCAGTCGCGGCCGATTGCCCGTGTCGCAAGAAAGCCGACCGCTACCTCAGTTTTGCCGACATTGATTGCGATGGCAAAGCCCGGCAGGTCATGGCCTGTATCGAGAAAAACCTGGCCGCCGGGCACGGCAGCCCTTTCTGGCCGTATTTCCTGGCCAAGCGCCAGCCGCGCAGCGGCCCGGTGCCGGACGATCTTTTCCTCGTCCATTCACACATCAACCAGATTCGCGAGTTTTTCGAGGAATGCGCGGATGTCGCCGCGCTGGAATTGCTGCTCGACGTCGAAGAAACATGCTGCTGAGCCGACAAGAAAAAGCCCCGCCGGTTGGGGGCGGGGCCAAAGAGAATGGATTCCTGTCTGGAATGCCGCGCAGCATATAAGTTGTGCGCTGGCTTGCCTATGTGACCAATTGCCGCAGTAGGTTGCGGAGCCGTCTCAGGCGGCCTTTTTCAGCAGGCGCAGGCATTCGACTGAAGCAGCGAGGTCGAGTGCGCTGAAGTCGTCGAAGTTTTTCAGTTTGGTGTTGGCACCTTTTTCCAGCAGCAGTTTGACGAGGTCGGGCTTGCTGTTGGACGAGACGTACATCAGCGCGCTGGCGCCGTTGCCGTTTTGCAGGTCGAGATCGATGCCGGCGGCGAGCAGGGTTTCGATGATGGAGTGGCTGCCGTTGTAGCAGGCCAGCCACAGGGCGTTGCAGCCGTCGGCGTTGGTCACGCTGATGTCGACGCCAGCGGCCAGCAGCGTTTCGACGATGTCGAGACGGCCTTCCTTGGCGGCGCGCATCAGCGGCGTGAAGCGGCGGTCGGCTTGTAGCTCGGAAAGGCGGTCGTGGGGAAAGCCGTGTTGATCGAGGAAGGCGGCAAGGGTGCTGGGTAGGGTCA
>JAVBXO010000020.1 GCA_030824535.1 Azonexus sp.
CGCCTTGAAACTTGGCGAAGGCCAGGTCAGTGTCGCCAGCCTGTTGGCCAACCCGGAAATTTACGGTCATTTCGCCGGTCGCGGCTGGGAATGGATCGCCGTCGGCTACCTGCTCGGCGGCCTGTGGATGTGGCAGCGCAAACTGATTACCTGGCATGTCCCGACCGCCTTCCTGCTGACGCTGTCCGGCATTTCTGCGGCGCTATGGCTGTATGACGCTAGCCAGTTTGCCAGCCCGCTGTTCCACCTGCTCTCGGGTGGCGCAATGCTCGGCGCTTTCTTCATCGCCACCGATCCGGTTTCCTGCTGCACGACGCCGCGCGGCAAGGTCTTCTTCGGCATCGGCGCCGGCCTGCTCGCCTACATCATTCGCGTTTTTGGCGGTTATCCGGACGGCGTGGCCTTTGCCGTACTGCTGATGAACCTCTGCGCGCCCTTGATCGATTTCCTGACCCAGCCGCCGATTTTCGGCATGAAGCATGCGGGCAAGGGAGAAAAGGCATGAGCGCCGCCAAGGAATTTTCCGCTCCCGGCATGGCCGCCCGCACGGCCGCCATCCTCTTCGCTTTCGTCGTCATCTTCACCGGCCTGCTCTCTGGCGCCTACCAATGGACCAAGCCGGCCATCGAGGCTTCTGCCGCAGAAGAAAAGATGAAGCTGGTCGACGAAGTATTGCCGCGCAGCGAATACGACAACGCGCTGCTGCAGGACACCGTTACCCTGCCGGCGACGCTGGAATTGGGCCTTTCTGACCCGTCGACCGCGTATTTGGCCCGCCAGGCCGGCGCACCGGTCGCGGCGATCTTCGAAGCCGTCGCCCCCGATGGCTACGCCGGCAAGGTGCGCCTGATCATGGCCATCCGCGCCAATGGTCAGGTCGCCGGTGTGCGCGTTACCCAGCACAAGGAAACACCGGGACTGGGCGACTATGTCGAGCTCAAGAAAGACAAGAACAAGGCTCGGCCGTGGATCACCCAGTTCAACGGCATGGCGCTGACCGAAGTGCCGGACAAGGAATGGAAGGTCAAGAAGGATGGTGGCCGTCTCGATTACTACGCCGGTGCCACCGTCACACCACGCGCCGTGAGCAAGGCCGTCTTCAAAGCCGCCAAGTGGTTCGAAGCCAATCGTGAGCAACTGTTCAACACGCCGGGAGCAAAACCATGATCAGCCGCGACGAATTCAATACCATCGCCTGGAATGGCGTCTGGAAGCAGAACACCTCGATTGGCCAGATTCTCGGCCTGTGCCCCTTGCTGGCAGTCACGACCAATGCCGTCAACGGCATCATGCTGTCGCTGGCGACCATCTTGGTGATGGCAATTGCCAATTTTGCCGTGGCCTCGCTGCGCAATTTCATTCCGCACGAAATCCGCATCCCGGTCTTCATTCTCATCGTCGCGGCGCTGGTCACCGTCGTCGATCTGCTATTCAACGCCAATTTGCATGAGCTCTATCTGGTGCTCGGCATTTTCATCCCGCTGATCGTCACCAACTGCATCGTGCTCGCCCGCGTCGAAGCCTTTGCTGCCAAGAACCCGCCGCTGCAATCGACCTTCGACGGTATTTTCATGGGCGTCGGCATGTTGTGGACCCTCGGCGTTCTCGGCGCCATGCGCGAATTCATCGGCAACGGCACGATCCTCGGCGGCATCGACATGGTTTTCCCCAGCCTGCAGCCGATCCAATTGCTACCTGAAAGCTACCCCGGCTTCCTGCTGGCCCTGCTGCCGCCAGGCGCCTTCATCCTGCTCGGCTGCATGATCGCCTGGAAGAACTGGATGGACGCCAAGGCCGCCGAACGCGCCCGCCTCAAGCCGCCGGCCCCGGTGGCCACCGCTGGCTGCCACTAAGCTTGCGTATCGAGCAGATTCGCCAGTCGCTGAGCGATATCGGCGCCAAGGATTGCCATATCGACCGGGTTTTTCGCGCCTGGACGCAAGGCTTTCCGCTCGACCGCGGCACCCGCAAACAAGCCTCGGCCGACTTTCTGCCTCTGGCGCTACGCCAGGCCCTGCCCCGACTCGAAGAAGCGCTCGCCGGACTCGCCCGCATTCGCTCGGAACATCCCGGCGAAGATGGCTCTGCCCGCCTGCTGGTTGAATTGGCCGATGGCCAGCTCGTCGAGAGCGTGCTGCTGCCGCGCGAAGGCGTTTGCGTTTCATCGCAGGTCGGCTGTGCGGTCGGCTGCACCTTCTGCATGACCGGCCGTGATGGCCTGTTGCGGCAACTGAGCAGCGGTGAAATGGTCGCCCAGGTCGTTCTCGCCCGCCGCCAGCGCCCGGTGCGGCGTGTGGTTTTCATGGGCATGGGTGAGCCCTCGCACAATATCGACAATGTGCTCGAAGCCATCAACCTGCTCGGTACCGCAGGCTGCCTCGGGCACAAGAATCTGGTTTTTTCGACCGTCGGAGATTTGCGGGTTTTTGAGCGTTTACCGCAGCAGCGCGTGATACCGGCCCTGGCCATCTCGCTGCACAGCACCCGCGCCGAACTGCGCGCCGAATTGCTGCCGCGCGCTCCGCGCATCGATCCGGCCGAACTGGTCGGGCTGGCCGAAGACTACGCCCGCCGTACCGGTTACCCGATCCAGTACCAATGGACGCTGATCGACGGGGTCAACGACAGCCAGGAAGAAATCGACGGCATCGTCCGCCTGCTCAGCGGCAAATACGCCATCATGAACCTGATTCCGTACAACACCACGGAAGCCCTGGCTTACCGCCGTCCGGCAATTGAGAAGGTCACCGCGATGACCCGCGAATTGCACGCGCGGGGCGTGCGCACGACGGTACGCAATTCGGCCGGGCAGGATGTTGATGGCGGTTGTGGGCAGTTGCGTAGCCGCCTTGAGGCAGGCGACAGCGAAAAACCGCTGCGCCCCCTGCTGCGTAAAAACCTGCCGCTATTGCCGAACGACAGCGGTCTCGAGTAAGCGGCCAAAGTCTTCTGCAGGTTGTGCGCGGCCGAAGAAATAGCCTTGGAACTGGTCACAGCCATGGGCCAGCAGGTAATCCCGCTGGATTTCGTTCTCGACCCCTTCGCCAATCACCAGCAGGTCCAGTTCGTGGGCCATGGCAATGATCGCCGCAGCCAGCTTGACTCTTTCCCCCTCGGCGTCGATCTCGCAGACGAAGGAACGATCAATTTTCAGCGCGTCCACGGGGAATTGCTTCAGGTAACTCAGGGATGAATAGCCGACCCCGAAGTCATCGATTGCCACCTTGATGTGCAGCGCCCGCAACTGCGCCAGCACTTCGCTGGCCCGCTGCGTGTCGCGCATCAGCAGGGACTCGGTCAGTTCGAGCGTCAGCAACTCGGCACCCAGCCCTTCGCTGGCCAACGTTTCCTTGATCAGCGCTGGCAAATCCTGATGGGCAAACTGCTGTGCGGAAATATTCACCGCCACCGGCACGGGAAGCAGACCCACCTCCCGCCAGGCGCGTAACTGCCGACAAACATCGCGCAAGGCCCACTCGCCAAGGAGGTGGATCAAACCGATTTTTTCCGCCAATGGAATGAAGATGGCCGGTGAAACCATGCCTTTTTCGCGGTGTTTCCAGCGCATCAAGGCCTCGGCAGCAACAATCCGACCGCTACGCGCATCGATTTTTGGCTCGTAATACATCTCCAGCTCGTCGCGCTCAAGCGCACCGCGCAATTCCTGCTCCAGCAGCAATTCATCGAGCGACGCCCGGGCGACTTCGGCCGAGAAATAGCGGAAGGTATTGCGACCTTCCTCCTTGGCCCGATACATCGCTGCATCAGCCTTGCGCAGCAAATCGGAGACGGTATGGCCATCCTCCGGATAAAGGGCAATGCCAACGCTGCCGCTGACGGTCAATTCATGCCCCGCCAACTGGTAAGGCAGGCAGAGCTCGGCCAGCAGCTTCAGCGCCGTATCGGCAGCAATCTGACGATTATCCAGTTCAGGCAGAACGGCGACAAACTCATCGCCACCAATCCGCGACAGGGTGTCGCCCTTGCGCAAGACCGCCAGACCGCGCTCGGCGGCCTGCACCAGCAACTGATCGCCGGTTTCATGCCCCAGAGTGTCGTTGATGTTCTTGAAACGGTCCAGATCGATGAACAGCAGTGCCATCGTGCTACCGCGCCGTTTCGACAGCTTCATGCCATCGCTGATCCGGTCCTCGAGCAAGACCCGATTGGGCAAGCCAGTCAGGATGTCGTGACTGGCCAGGTGGCTGATCCGCGCCTCATTGCGCTTGTGCTCGGAAACGTCGGTAAACACGCCGATGTAATGGGTGATTTCTGCATTTTCACCTTTGACGCCGACAATCGACAGCCATTCCGGGAAGACCTTGCCATCCTTGCGCCGGTTCCAGATTTCGCCATGCCAGCGCCCTTTCTGCTGCAGTTCCTGCCACATGCGCCGATAAAATTCCCCGCCCTGACGCCCGGAGTTAAGAATGCTGGGTGTTTGGCCGACCACCTCATCCAGGGTGTAGCCGGTTATTTCGGTAAAAGCCGGGTTGACCGCAATAATGCGCGTATTGACGTCAGTAATGGTCATGCCTTCGCGGGCATTAGTGAACACCGTGCCATAGAGCCGCAACTCACCCTCGGCCCGGCGTTGCGCCTCGTAGCGCTCTTCCAGATTGTGATGAGCGACCTCCAGGCGTTGCCGACCACTCTCCAGCCGTAACAGGGAGCGCACCAGATAAAGCGCCAGCAGCAATGAAACGGCATAGAGGCAGATGCGATAGTAAGTCGCCGCGCGCAATTCAGCCTCGCGCCCTTCGATGTAGATACTGGTCACTTCATCCAGAATCGCCGTGGTCCTGGCACTCAAAATGCGCTTGACCAGTGCGTTCAATTCCGGCGCTTCATGGATCAGTATTTCTGCGTGCAATACCAGTTGACGCAATGCCCGCTTGCCTTGAGCCGTCTTTGGCGCCAGCTTTTGCACCACCTCGAGTTCTCCGCGCACGGCGTCAGGATTCAAACTCTCGACCCCCTGGGAATACGCCAGCACATGGCGAACAAATTTCCCGTAATCACGCGAAACCTGGAAAACGGGATCATCTTCGAGTTCATCGGCGAGCGTGGACAAATAAAACCCGGAATTGCCGACGATGGAATTCAGGCGTTGAAAGCGGTCAACATCGTTTTCTTTTTCAATCTGGCTGGCAATCAGAGCCTCACTTCTCTCCACCAGGCGAGTGGAAAATTCCGTCGGCAGCCCTTGTGGCAGATTGCTCAAATGCGCCCGGTCCTGGCGAATCTCCGCCGTGTAACCCATCACCAGATCATAATTTCTGATGATTTTCGAGTGTGATGCCAGAACAGCGGCATTCAGCGCCACGTCCGACTGCTGTATCCGGCGCAAGGACTGCAGATAATCGTAATGCGCCTGGGGTGAAGTCCCGGTTGCCTGGGAAAACAGCCAGGTCACCAAAGCCACCAAAAAGATCAGGCTGCCCAGCAACCTGATTCGCGACCTTGAAAGCCAGCGATCAACAGCCTCGGTCATTGCACCGCCTCGCCAGTCAGGGTTTTCAGGAAAGCAACGATCATGACCACATCCTGCTCCGAAAGCTCCCGCCCCAACTGATAACGGCCCATGACAAGCACCGCCTGCTCCAGGTTGGTCGCTGAAGCATCATGAAAATAGGGGGCGGTCAAGGCGATGTTGCGCAAGCTGGGCACCTTGAAAACATGCCGGTCAGACTCCAGCCCCGTAACGTTATAGCGGCCCATGTCGGCACGGCTCGGGTGCTTGCCGGCAAAATAATCGCGGAGTACACCAAAACGCTGATACATATTGCCGCCCAGCAACATTCCCTGATGACAACTGATGCACCCCAGTTTCTGAAAGCGCGTGAATCCTTCAAGCTCGCGCCGGTTCAGCGCCATGTCATCGCCTTTGATAAACCGGTCGAAAGCAGAGTTCACGGTCACCAATGAGCGCTCAAAGGTAGCAATGGCGTCGGCGATATTGGCCGGAGTCAGCCCATCCGGATAGCTGGCAGCGAAAGCCGCGACGATCTCCGGATCAGCACTCAGACGCACCATGACCTCTTTCCACGAAGAGGCCATTTCCTGGGGGTTGTGAATCGGACCAGCAACCTGTTCTTCCAGTGTTTGCGCCCGACCATCCCAAAACTGGGCAAAGTTGTAGGCCGCGTTGAAGACCGTGGGCGCATTGATCTGCCCCTGCGCCCCGTTGACCCCGGACGAGACTTTCCGGCCATCTTCCCCGCCACGTGCCAAGTCGTGGCAGGAAATACAGGCCAATGAGCGATCCAGCGACAGACGACTATCACGAAACAAGCGCGCGCCAAGTTCCACACGGGTCCGCGACAAGCCCTTGACGGGTTCCAAAGCACGAACTGATCGCCAGGCATCAAGCGGCAAGACGGCAGGAAAAGGCTTGCCAATTGTCATTTTCTCAACCCCGATGCCCAGTAAAAACCAGAACAAGCAGAGCAGCAACAAGGCAAAAACAGGGAACAGGAATAAATCAGTACGCTTCATAAGCTTATTATCCATGATTCGGCGTGTTTCCATGTCGTGACCGGTATGTGACAACAAGCGTCACAGAAGTCTTGCTCAAGCAAGAAATGGCGCAGTAGCCCTCTCTTGGCGAGCTCGGTTAAAATCGGCCAGCCAATCAAGCGCCTACTCCGTGAAAAAATCTGATATTCAATTGTTTTATAGCCGTCTACGTGAGGCCAATCCAGCACCAAGCACGGAATTGACGTATGCCACGCCATTTCAGTTGCTGATCGCCGTCATTCTCTCGGCCCAGGCCACCGACGTCGGGGTCAACAAAGCCACAGCAAAACTTTTCCCCATCGCCCCTACGGCGTCGGCAATACTGGCGCTGGGTGAAGAGGGCTTGAGTGAGTTGATCAAAACGATAGGGCTTTATCGCACCAAGGCCAGAAATATCATCGCCACCTGTCGCATCCTCGTCGAAAAACATGCGGGAGAAGTTCCCGATGACCGCGAGGCGCTCGAGGAATTACCGGGTGTGGGTCGTAAAACCGCCAATGTGGTGCTGAATACTGCATTTGGTCATCCAACCATCGCCGTCGACACGCATATTTTCCGCCTGGGTAACCGAACCGGCCTGGCCCCAGGAAAAACTGTACTGGATGTCGAGAAAAAACTGCTGCGCGTCACGCCGCCAGAGTTTCAAAGAGATGCCCATCACTGGCTGATCCTGCATGGTCGCTATATCTGCAAGGCCCGCAAACCAGAATGCAGCCGTTGCTGCCTCATCGATCTTTGCGCCTATAAAGGCAAAACCGCATGAACATTGCCAGTGGCCTGGCCAGTGGCCGGGTTACTTCACCCGAGCTCGTCCGGACAGCCGTTGCCATGGCACTTGAAAAAGCGGGAATCCGGCAAGCCTCGAACGTACTGCTTTTCCTCAGTCGGGATTTCGACCGCGATGTCCCCCAAGCCTTGCGGGCTGCGGCGAAAACAGCGGCTTGTGTTGCCATTAGCGGTTGCACCGCCAGCGGTCTGTTTACAGAAGAAACCTGGGTACTGGACCAGCCTTCAGCCGCTGCACTGGTCATCCCCCCCGGGCTGGTAACGATAAAGCTGCGGGATCAACCCTGGCTGTCGTTCAGCGGCCAAGCCCGCCTGCCCTTTGCCTGGCAAAAGGGCAGCAAACGCGTTGGCATGCTGGAAAACAATGCTCAGGCCTGGGCCCACGCGCAATTGGCGAGCAATCAATGTGCCGAGATCCAGCTCCCGCAGTTTGATATGCATCTGGCGAATTCGACGGGATTACGCCAGCTCTCTTCCTTTCAGCCCGTCCACTCGGCCGCCGGCCACCGGCTTGAACGCCTGGGAAGTCAAAGCGCGCTGGATAACTTGCGCCGGGCACTGCCGGCTGATTTGCGCGAACAGCCTCCCCTGCATCAACTTTGCCTGCTGCGAGACAAGGACTCTTTCCCCCTTAACCTGCTGTCAACAACGGTTGATGGTTCGGTCCTTTTGTCCGAAGCAATCGATACCAGCCAAAGCCTGGCCTGGGCGATTCGCCAGCCCTTGAGCGCCGAACTGGAAATACGTCAGCTGCTGGCTCATGCCGCCAGAACTTGTCCCCGACCGGACTTTTCCCTGATGTTTTCCTGTTTTGGCCGTGGGCCACTGTTTTTCGGCAGCGACGACCGGAATCTCTGTGCGTTTCGTGAGTCCTTTCCCGACACCCCTTTGCTGGGTTGCTATGGCAACGGGCAGATTGTGCCCGGTGATCAGGAGAACCAGCTCTTGCAGCAGTCCGTATTAACTTTACTCTTCAAAGGCCAGCATGCTGTTTAACCCCACCCGTGAACAAGTTCGCCAGTTTTTCTGTGACTCCTGGAAGAAACATCAGGAGCGCATGCCCCTGTTGGGTGCCGAGGCCACGGCAGCGGATATTGTCGAACGTCACCCGGAATATCATCTGCTCCTCAATACGCCCGAGATGGCACTGGAAAAGGACTGGACGCCCGAAGCGGGACAAATGAATCCGTTTTTGCATCTGTCCTTGCATCTGGCGATTCATGAACAGGTCAGCATTAACCAGCCCCCGGGAATTCGCCAGGCTTATGAACAATTGCGTTTACGCCTGGACACGCATGCAGCGGAACATGTACTGCTGGAATGTCTGGGGGAAACAATTTGGCGGGCGCAACGTGCTGGCACCCCGATGGATGCCCTGGCTTACGTCGATGAAATCAAGCGCCGGGCCAGCCAACTGTAATTGGACTGGGCACGGCGCTGGTTTTTCCGCTCAGGTCGGAACGCGGTAATTGGCGGCAGTCATCAGATCAACACCACACTCGATGCCTTCAACCCAGGCAATAAAATCACTCACTGCACGCTTGCCGACAAAGCGCGAGCCGTGCTGCGGAACAATCTGCTCGATATCCAGCTGGCGTACCATGTTTGCCCAGAAGCGGCAAATTTTGCGCGAGACGATGTAACGCTTGTGAAAGCCTTCCATATGGCGCACATGCGATGTGAAATCCGTCACAGGTTCGACTGCTTGTTGGTGAGTCAGGAGTGAAGCACCAAGATCGCCAGAAAAGAGAATTTTTGCGACCGGATCATAAAACTGAAAATTGCCTTCGGCGTGCATGAAGTGCGCCGGCAAGGCAAGAATATTGGCGTTGCCGAGCTTGATCACTGCTCCCTGGTCCGGAATCCCAATAATGCGATCCGAAATATCCTTGCCCGTCGTGAAGTGCGGCACGAAACGCGTCCACAAGCTGGAAATCATGACCTTGCAATGCGAGGCAATGAACCATTTGTTAACTGAAGCGATGATGTCTGGATCGGGGTGGGAAGCCAGGATGTAGTCAAGATTCTTGGAGGAAAAATATTGCTGCATGTCCATCAGCAAACCGGTGTAGGTCATGTTGCCACCCGGATCGATCAGGGCACCGTGACCGTTATCAACGACCAGAAACTGGTTCGACTGGACCGCACCTTGCGGCGAGTCATCGACCAAGTCGTAAAATGCATGCACGACGTGTTTACCGTCGTTGAAAAGTTCAACTGCCATGGGGATCCCCAAAATGTAGAGAGTTATTATCTCGATATTTTTCTGAATTTACTAGAAAAAGCACTAAGCTTATTAGCCTTCCTCCGAAGGTGGTGCTACCTTGATGACCTCCTCCAGAGTCGTCGTTCCTTGGGCTACCTTCAGCGCACCGGAAATTCTCAGAGGACGCATGCCTTCGCGATAGGCTTGTTCCCGCAGCTTTGGAATATCCGTCAATGGTTTGATCAAGCGCCGCGTTTCAGCCGAATTGATCAGAATTTCGTAAATGCCGACGCGCCCCATATAGCCGGTCATCCGGCATTCCAGGCAACCAACCGGTTGCCAAAGCTGCGTGGGCTCTCCTGATTTCCACGGCGCCACCAAGGAGCGCCAGTCCTGGCGCTGCTCATCGGTAATGGGCGCCGACTTTTTACAATGCGGGCATAGGGTGCGCACCAGTCGTTGCGCCATGACCCCCAACAGCGTGGAGTTGATCAGATAGGCCGGAACGCCAAGATCCAGCAAGCGCGTGACGGCTGATGGCGCGTCATTGGTATGCAGGGTGCTCAGCACCAAATGCCCGGTCAACGCCGCCTGAATGGCCATTTCCGCAGTCTCGAGGTCACGGATTTCACCAATCATGACGATGTCCGGATCCTGACGCATCAGGGCACGAATGCCATCGGCAAAACCGATGTCAATGTTGTGCTGCACCTGCATCTGGTTGAAAGCGGATTCAACCATTTCGATCGGATCCTCGATGGTGCACACATTGACTTCAGGCGTCGCCAATTGCTTGAGCGTCGTGTACAGCGTCGTAGTTTTACCTGAGCCAGTGGGCCCGGTCACCAGCAGAATGCCATTGGGCAGACGCGTCATTTGCCGCCAGCGCGTTTGATCATCTTCCGAAAAACCGAGCGAGGAAAAATCCCTGACCAGCACTTCAGGATCAAAAATCCGCATCACCAACTTTTCACCAAAGGCGGTTGGCAAGGTCGATAAACGCAGCTCAACCTCCAGACCATCGGGCGTGCGTGTCTTGATCCGGCCATCCTGGGGTCGGCGCTTTTCGATCACATCCATGCGCGCCAAGAGCTTGATGCGGCTGGTCATGGCATTCATGACCGTCATCGGAATCTGGTAGACCTGATGCAAAACACCATCAATCCGAAAACGTACAATCCCCAGATCGCGGCGTGGCTCGATATGGATATCCGATGCGCGCTGATCAAAGGCGTACTGCCATAACCAGTCGACAATGTGCACGATGTGCTGGTCATTGGCATCGAATTGTCGATTACCCTTGCCCAGCTCGACCAGCTGCTCGAAACTCGACAGGCCGGCGGAAATATCGCCTTTCGCTGCGGCCCTTTTTACTGATTTGGCAAGATTGAAAAATTCAACCAGATAGCGACTGATGTCGTCCGGATTGGCGATAACGCGACGAATCTCTTTGCGCAGAATCGGCCGCAACTCATCGACCCACTCGCGAATAAAGGGCTCAGCCGTCGCGATGACGATTTCCCGCGCCGTTACCTTGACTGGCAAAATGCCAAAACGGCTGGCATAGGCACTGGACATGACCTCGGCCACGCCAGTGAAATCGATCTTCAAAGGATCGATATGAAAGTAGTCAAAGCCCAGCTTGTCTGCCAACCACTCGGTCAGGGTATCCAGAACAAGTAACTTGCCGTTTGGCGCGTTGCTGCGCCATTTTTGATCGGCAATAACGACTAGTGGGTGAGTCCTGGCGCCATGCAAACGCCGTTCGACTTTGAGTGCCTCAGCCCGCTCCTTGTCGATCAGACCGTCCTCGATCATCCACTCAAGCACTTCGGCGAGCCCAAGGCGGTGTTCGCTGATATTCTTTTCATTCATCGGAAAGAATATAGCATGCTGAGGATTTTTGACGCACTGTGCCCAGCAGGTGATTTGCCGGCATTTACAGTTTTTGCCCGCCTGTTTTTAAGCCGTTCCGTGGCAAAAAACCCACTGACTGCAAAAAGCTGCCAGCGCATTTTCCTGCCTTGCGAGACGTTGACCGCAAAAATGCGATTACCGGGCTACTTCTTCACCCGTAAAGGGCTTAACAATTCCGACAGGCCATTGTGGTCAAGTTCATGCATCAGGGCCAGCAAACGCCCCAATTCGCCCGTCGGAAAACCTTCTCGGGCAAACCAGTTGAGATAATTCCCGGGAAGATCAGCCAGCAAACGCCCTTTGTATTTTCCATAGGGCATCTGCCGTTCGACGAGTTTCAACAAGTCATCCGATTGCATATAAAAAGCGGGGCTTTCGCCCCGCTCCACCTTATTTGGCCGCCAATGCCATCATCAGATCATTGATCCGTTTGACGAAGCCCGCCGGATCATCCAGTTGCCCACCTTCAGCCAGAGTCGCCTGCTCGAAGAGCAAGACTGCCCAGTCTTCAAAACGATTTTCTTCGTATTTTAGACGCATCACCGCCGGATGCTGCGGGTTGATTTCAAGAATCGGCTTGACCGCCGGTGCCTTCTGCCCGGAGGCCTTGAGCAGACGCGCCAGGTTGCCCGAAGGATCATGTTCGTCAGAAACCAGGCAGGACGGGGAATCAGTCAGACGATAAGTAACGCGAACATCCTTGACCTTGTCAGCCAGCGCGGTTTTTACCTTATCAAGCAAGTCCTTGTATTCGTCAGCAGCCTTTTCCGCTTCCTTCTTTTCTTCCTCGTCCTCCAGCTTGCCAAGATCGAGGCCGCCCTTGGCCACGGACTGCAACTGCTTGCCTTCGAACTCGGTCAGATGACCAACGACCCACTCATCAACCCGGTCAGAGAGCAGCAGAACTTCAATGCCCTTCTTCTTGAAGATTTCGAGATGCGGACTATTCCGGGCCGCATTGAAGCTGTCGGCAGTCACGTAATAAATCTTTTCCTGGCCTTCCTTCATCCGGGAAAGATAATCAGCCAGGGAGACGATCTGCTTGTCACCTTCGCCCTGAGTCGAGGCGAAGCGCAGCAGGCCGGCAATTTTGTCCTTGTTGGCAAAATCCTCGCCCACACCTTCCTTGAGGACAGCGCCGAAGGCTTCCCAGAATTTGGCATATTTTTCGCGGTCGACCGCATCATCGCTATTGGCCAGACCTTCAAGCATCGACAGCACCTTGCGCGTACAACCACTGCGCATGTTGTCGATATCCTTGCTCTCCTGCAGGATCTCGCGCGAAACATTCAGCGGCAGATCGGCAGAATCAACCACCCCGCGAACAAAGCGCAAATAGAGTGGCAACAGCTTTTCGGCATCGTCCATGATGAAAACACGACGGACATAGAGCTTGATGCCATGACGAGCATTGCGATCCCACAGATCGAACGGCGCGCGTGCGGGGATATAGAGCAGCTGGGTATATTCCTGCTTACCCTCGACACGGGCATGCGTCCAGCACAGCGGATCTTCAAAGTCGTGAGCGACGTGCTTGTAGAACTCGGTGTATTGCTCGTCGGTAATCTCAGACTTGGCGCGCGCCCACAAAGCATTCGCCTGGTTGACCGTCTCATCCTCGTCAGTGCTGACTTGCTCGCCATCCTTCCATTCTTCCTTCTTCATCACGATTGGCAGCGTGATGTGGTCGGAATATTTACGGATGATTGACTTCAGTTTCCAGGCATTGAGGAAATCATCCTCAGCTTCGCGCAGATGCAGGGTGACATCGGTACCGCGACCGTGCTTCTCAGCCATCTCGATGGTGTAATCACCCTCACCACCCGACTCCCAGCGCACCGCCTGATCAGCCTCAAGGCCGGCACGACGGGAAATCACCGTCACCTTGTCGGCAACGATGAAGGAGGAATAGAAACCAACGCCAAACTGACCAATCAAATGGGCATCCTTGGCTTGATCCCCCGTCAATGCAGAGAAAAACTCCTTGGTGCCGGACTTGGCGATAGTACCGAGATGAGCGATAGCCTCTTCACGATTCAAACCAATACCGTTATCGGAAATGGTAATCGTGCGCGCAGCCGGATCGAAGGCAATGCCAATTTTCAGTTCGCCGTCGTCACCATAAAGCGCCGTGTTATTCAGCGCCTCAAAGCGCAATTTGTCGCAGGCATCGGAAGCATTCGATACCAGTTCGCGCAGGAAAATTTCCTTGTTGCTGTACAAGGAATGAATCATCAAGTGCAGCAGTTGTTTGACTTCCGTCTGGAAGCCGAGGGTTTCGCGGTTAGCGGTTGCAGACTCGGACATGCTTGAAACTCCCAATCAAGATATCGAAAAACGTGCATCGATACATGAGGGTAGCAAACGAAAATTCAAGGGGATTAAAGACTAAAGTTAACTTCTGATTTTCTTGGGTACGAAGCAAAGCAAAAACCCCCTGCCGGAGATCCGGAGGGGGTTTTTATGTGGGGGAGCCTGGCGGTGACCTACTTTCGCGAGCGTGCGCTCACTATCATTGGCGCTCATCTGTTTCACGGTCCTGTTCGGGAAGGGAAGGGGTGGGTCCAGAAGGCTATGTCCGCCAAGCGTAACTTGTCCGCATGCTGTTGCATGCGCAAAACTGGAAGAAGGTGTTGGTGTTGTGATTGTTATGAGTTGTTGTAGTGTTACAAGGTTATAGGATCAAGCCGTACGGGCAATTAGTATCAGTTAGCTTAACGCATTACTGCGCTTCCACACCTGACCTATCAA
>JAVBXO010000368.1 GCA_030824535.1 Azonexus sp.
AGGCTGGTTTCTGTTCTTGGGGTACTTCTGCTGAGGCGGACGTACCACTGAGAAGCCCTCAGAATGAAAATTGCCCGATTCTTGCGGTTGACCGCAGGAATCGGGCAATTTTTGTTTGGGGAGTCTGTTTTTGATGTTGGCTGCTACAGGTTGGCTTCAGACGAAATTCGGATCGAGGATTGACCCTATCCGCATATACCTTTAAATTTATTTTTGGAATTAGAAATATCGTTTTTCAAGAGGGTATCTGACCTTATTTTTTTCCCTAATTTCATGAGGAAATAGACTATGAGTAATTTCGACGAAAACCGTAGAGTATCTTTTGTCACTGACGAGGTTTCGTGTCGTTATCTCAACATTGACCTACCTCTCTCGCTTCGCAGTCCAAGCTACACCGGTAAGTTTGGGCAGCAACTGAAAAAAATCGGCATCGAGAAGCTCCCTTTCGGCATTACTTTGTCTGATTTAATCCTTTGTGGCGCACTGGTACCATCTCTATATGTGGTGCTACCCAAAGAATATTTTGAAAGTTGGAAAAATTTCCCGGAATGTCCCCCCCAAACTGACTATGACGAGGTGGGTCAGGTTGGGATGTATGCTTGCCAACCAATGCCACAACAGGCCACTAACTTGCATGACTTGCTTCATCCGTACGACGATGGGGAACTGAAGTCATCGTTCAAGGAAAAATTCCTGTCTGAAATTCCAGAGTCGTTTTCGATATGCGACCATCCCAGCGGGGCCAAATATATTCCAGCAGAAACCTATCTTCCCTATTGGCAGGTCTATACATTGGCTGGAAATTTCCATAAATATCGCCATGCCGAGAGTTTTTTATCAGCAGAGGTTGGACGAGATGCTTGCGTAGAATTGATTAAATCAGCTACCAAATCGTTTATCCTAAAATATGGAGATACCTTTGATCGGGTCTCTTGGTATAAGACCATTGTCGCTGGGGCAACTTTCTGCAACCTGAGTGTCACGAGCGGTCAATTGCTTGAGTTAGCCAAGAACTACACCAGAGTAACCATTGATCTATTAGAAGGGGATTTGCAGCTACTTCTGGAGTTGGATGCAAACTGGAATTCAAATTTTAAAAAATATGGCTGCACGGTACTGGAAAATGCGCGTGCCAGCCTAAGCAAAGATATTTATCTGATTTATGATCAGCTGCGATTACTTGGAATACCAGCAAGCAGAGTTTTTGATAATTTTACTCCTGATTACAGTAGTCCATTCTACACGCCACTTCATGACGTACTTCAATCCGAAGGATATGGATTCAAAAAATCGTTTATTTCACTTGGATCGCATTATTGCGTTAATTTCAACAAATGGGGCTATAACTGCACCGAGGAGGTCTTTGATTCTCTGATTCAAATTTCCGCCTTTGATTCATGGATACGCGCATTTCACGACTTGCATGAATCAATCAATGCACACAACAATCCGCCTGTTAGCTTTAGGCAAAACCGAATTGTTGACGCCTTGATTGTGATGTCGGTGCGAACAGAGATCGTCCTACGCGAAATGTTTCGAGCGGAATTAAGCGAAAAAAGTGATGCACCTATCGAGAGTTTTCTAAAAGCCATAAAGAAAAATTTAGTCGACGAAAAGCAAAGGGTTATTGATGCGGTTTATTCAGGAGATAACTCCAAATTTACAAAACTGCACGACCGACCGTCTGATATTTTTATTAGAATCGATAGTATAGACTTCTCCAAATGGTCAAAGGAAGACAAATTATTTTTTCGTGCCATTATGAAATTCATCACAGCCAGAAACTACTTTGCTCACCATGCCTATAAAGATAATGAGCTCAACATCCAGACAAGCACGCTTTCAAATCAAATATTAGAAAGTCTCTTGGCCACATTGCTGTTTTTCCAGAAAAACAAGAAGGCCGGAGAAACGACAGCACAAGCCTGGGTCACAGCTATTGCCAGATGAGCAACCACTAAGTAATACCGCCTAACGCGCACAGGCCGGGGTCACGCGCACAGGCCGGGGTCAGGTCTTGCAATCCAACATTTTCCGCTATAGTTCGTTTTTTACCACCTCGCCCCGTGCGAGCATAGGTTGCGAAACAATACGGCAATGCCGTACAATCAGACCATGAACACTGTCGTCGAAACAGAGATTTTTCTGCGTTACGCCTCGGCTATTTGGACTGACCTTGAACGTATGGAATTTGTCAGCTGGATCGCCGCCAATTCCGATAGCGGTGATCTGATTCCTGGCTCGGGCGGGTGCCGCAAGGTTCGCTGGGGGCGTTCTGGTATGGGTAAGCGAGGTGGTGCACGGGTCATTTATTTCAAAGTAAGCGATGGGAAGATTTGGTTGTTGATCGCTTACGCAAAAGCAAAATTTGACAATCTACCGAGCGAATTTTTGGCAAAACTGAAAGCCGAGGTCGAATATGGATAAGGAAATGGAGCAGTTCCAGAATGACCTTCTGGAATCGGTACGACAAATGAAAGCCGGTCAGGCTGCAAGAGTTACTCAGGTCAAGCTCTCCATGGCCGCCGAAGCTAGAAGCCATGTCGGGCTCTCACAGGCTGAATTTGCAAAGCTTCTAGGCGTTTCGCTACGGACGCTTCAGGACTGGGAACAAGGCCGCCGCGAGCCCTCTGGCGCCGCAAAAACGCTACTCAAGATCGCCGCCCAGAATCCGGATGCCGTTCGGGCGGCGGCGTAAAGCCACACCACATCGCACCAAACGCGCAGTCCGATGGCGAAGCAAAAACGCAAGCTGACTCCTGAAGAAAAGGCCGCGAAAAGGCAGCGGAAGTTGGAGTTCATGACCATTTTCGTCAATGGCAAGCAGAAGCGGGTACGGCGTCCGGTTTTGATTGAAGGGATGCCTCCCGATGATTTTCTGCGGATCAATGCCGACCCGCTATCGCTACACCACGAAGAGGCATGGCATCTACTTTGCGAAGATCAGGAAGCGGCACCTATCGAATTTCCCGAGGAACCGATTGCTGAGGTCGAACATGGTTAAGGAACAGTTCCAGCAAGCCAGGGTCAGGTCTTGCAATCCAACATTTCCCGCTATAATCCCCCCTGAAAACACCGTCAACTTGACTTCCACAAGCAAGTATCTACCATTGGTAGATACCAGCATACTAGGGGACTTTTCATGGAAACTGCTCGTCTCTTTCAATCTGGCCGCAGTCAGGCCGTTCGGCTCCCGAAGGAATTCCGGTTTGGCGGCACCGAAGTTGGGGTTCGGCATTTTGGCAACGGGGTGCTTCTGCTGCCGCTTGACGATCCTTGGGGTACGCTGGAAGCCGCCTTGTCCGCATTCGAGCCTGGCTTTACCCTCATCAGGGAGCAGCCTGAATCTGATGTTCGCCCAGAGATCAGCGCGTGATTCTGCTCGATACGAACATCTGCATTTACATCATCAACGCAAGGCCGCCGGAGGTTCTTGCACGTTTTCATCGTTTCCGGCTCGGCGAAATCGGCATTTCCTCCATCGTCGCCGCTGAATTGGCCTATGGCGTTGCAAAAAGCGGTTCAATGCGCAACCGCTCGGCGCTTGAAATGTTCCTCGCCCCCTTGGAAGTCCTGCCTTTTGACGATAATGCTTTCTGGGCTTATGGCGATCTTCGAGCGGCGCTGGAACGCCAGGGACAGCCGATTGGGGCGATGGACACGATGATTGCGGCACACGCCCGTTCGCTGGATGCTGTACTCGTCACCAACAACACCCGCGAGTTTTCCCGAGTCAGCGGTCTGCGGCTCGAAAACTGGGTTGAATAATTACCAGGCCTACCCAAACCCACATGCTTCAAGAAATACCCCATGGCCAGACCTCTACGTATTGAACTTTCCGGTGGGCTTTATCACGTGACTTCGCGCGGCGACCGGCGCGAGGCGATTTATTTTTCGGATGCAGATCGCGTCGCCTGGCTGGAGATTTTTGGGCAAGTTTGTTCGCGCTTCAACTGGGTTTGCCATGCTTATTGCCAGATGAGCAACCACTATCATCTGGTCATCGAAACGCCCGAGGGCAACTTGGCGCAAGGGATGCGGCAGTTGAACGGGGTTTATACGCAGTATGTCAATCGCACCCACAGCCGCGTCGGGCATGTTTTCCAGGGGCGCTACAAGGCGGTGCTGGTCGAGAAAGAGAGTTATCTGCTCGAACTGGCGCGCTACGTGGTGCTTAACCCGGTGCGCGCGGGCATGGTCAATGATGTCGGCGATTGGGCCTGGAGCAGTTATCCGGCGATGCTGGGGCAGTTTGAGCCGCCTGACTGGTTGCAAACGGGCTGGTTGCTCGGCCAGTTTGGCCGCCAGCGGCGGCGGGCGATTGCCGCTTATGTGGACTTTGTGCGTGCCGGGCTGGGCTTGCCGAGCATTTGGGACAATCTGCAAGGGCAGATTTATCTGGGAAGTAAGGAATTCATCACCTACACGCAGTCTTCCCTCGCTGCCGATGCGGCATTGGCGGAAGTTCCCCGCGCCCAGCGGCGAGCTCCAGCCCAGCCTTTGGCGGACTTTCTGGCGGCGTATGCGGATGATCCGCGTACCGGCATGGCGCAGGCCTATTTGACGGGCGATTACTCAATGAAGACCATTGCCGAAGCCTGCCAGGTGCATTACGCAACGGTGAGCCGGGCGGTGAAGGCGTTTGAGACGGCGCGGGATAGCTGCGTGTAGTTCTGCCGGCCTTTGCCTGCGAATCCCGGCAGCCCCCAGAATCCCGGCAAAATGCCTGCTCAGGATCGTTTTTGCGGTCGACCTCCCCAAAATGGCAAAAATGCCTGCACCAATGGAAAGCGCACGCCGGAGCGTGATGCAAGATCTTGCGCCCCGGCGCGCTTCGCTACCGCACACATGGCCAGCAGAAGCACAGCAAGCCGCGCGGTCAAAAAACCTTGCTCGCCGATCCTGCGATTGCACATATTTTTTCGAAAAAATGCGTTAATGCGTTACTGCAACACCCTGCACCCAATTCCCCAGTCTATTTCGACCTTTGAATTGCCACGCAGTTGATGGAGTTGCTACAAGTTGTAATTTCAGGCGTAGCTGTACCAGGATGATGAGCTCTTCCATTCATTATTTTTCAAGGAGTTGCCATGCGCAAACTGATTCTTGGCGTGATCGTTTTGGGTGTCTCGATGAGCAATCACGCTCAGCAGGCGATGCAGCCAGGCATGTGGGAAATGTCCTCGGAGATGAAGATGCCGGGCATGCAGATGCCGGTACAGAAATGGTCGCGCTGCCTGTCGGCAAAAGACATGGCAGATGGCAAGCAACACAGCATGGATGATGGCCGCAGCAAATGCCAGATGTCCGAGTTGAAAATCGCTGGCAGCAGTTACAGCTACGCATTTGTTTGCACTTCACCCGACGGCAAGATGTCGGGCAAAGCCAGTGGCAGCAGCAGCGATAACAGTTACAAGACCAATATCAGCTTGAAGATGCAGCCCGATCCGGGGATGGGCGAGATCAATCAGATGGTGACCGGACGGCGAATGGGCGACTGCAAATAGCCGCATGCACCAAGCTCAGCGCCAGCAATTCAGGATTTTCAACCCGCCCCCGCCAGCATGCGCGCTTCGCCCCGAAGCTTCCGCAGTTACGATCCCATGATCAAATCCTTCACCACCGCTTCCGTAAATGTCCTTTGCCGCCTCGGCGAACAAATCCTTGCGAACCAGAACCGGACGACGCTGTCTTAGAGGAGCCTACCCAATGGTGTTCAAGGAGATCAAAATGGACAGTCGCGTCACACGCTGGAACTCGAATATCGAAACCGGCATTCCCGAGATCGACGATCAGCACCGACGACTGTTTGAACTGGCTGCGAGTTTCCGGGGCCAGGGGGACGAAATCCGCATCATGAAATCGCTGGCCATACTCTGCGACTATGCCAAGGTGCATCTGCGTGAGGAAGAAGCGCTGCTCGAGACCATCGGCTATACCGATCTGGCTGCCCATCGCCAGGCCCATGTCGAATTCAGGGCGCTGCTGCGGCAACTGCTGACCGATGCGACACACCTGAGTCTCGATGAAATCGCCACCCGCGTCGAATCGCTGATCAATGGCTGGTTTTATAACCACATCCTGCGGGTGGATGCGCAGTATGTCCCGGCCGTCGCGGCTTATCAGAATTATCAGCAATCCTTGCGCGCCGGCCGTCGCAACCGGCGGCTTGAGCTTGGCAGCCTGCATTTTTTTGAGGACGCCAAGGCCTCGCCTCCCGAGCCCGGCAGCCCGCCGGAAATTCCCCCCCAGCCAGGTCAAGCATCCAGCAAAGCGCAGGCGAATCATGCCGATGAACATGCCGAGCGTAACGATGCGATTTGTCTCGAATTTTCCTCAGGCAATTACACCCAGGCGCAGATTGCCGAGCATTTCGGCGTGCACTATTCAACAGTGAGCCGGATACTCAAAAAAGGCAGAAGACGGGATATCGCCTGAGGAAAGCCTGCAGGCACGCGGCAACTGCGGTCGACCAGCCAACCAAGACAACAGTGTCTACGCAAACAGCAGACGTAAAAAAGCCGGCGCAAGATGCACCGGCTTTTTTTAATCAGCTTGCAACCTGAATCAGGCAGCCTTGCTGGCGACGACGTTGGCGGCCTTGACGGTAGCGTCGGTCAGGGCGGCAACGCTGGCTTCGGCGACTTCAGCAGCCTGCTTGGCAGCCTTGTTCAGGCCGGCATAGGCTTCGTTGGCGGACTTGATCGCGGTCTTGACGGCAGCGACGGCGACTTCGGAACCAGCCGGTGCAGCAGCCAGGGCCTTTTCGACCAGACCGGAAACCTGGGCGTTGGTGTCGGCAACCTTGGTTTCAACTTCCTTGGCGATCTTTTCCTTGGCTTCGGAAGCGATGGCGATCACGTTGCGGGAATATTCCATGCCCTTTTCGAGGTTCGGCTTGGCCAGATCCTTTTGCAGGGAAACGAGGGACTGGATGTCCTTGGCGCCGAGCAGGGTGGTGAAATTGGCGATGCTGGATTCGAAAATCGAGCGGGAAGCGGCCAGATTCAGCAGGAACAGGCGTTCGACGCTGTCAAAGGTGGTGTTGGCGAAAAACAGGGCAAAGTTGATGCCGGTCTTGGCGAAATCTTCGGGCTTGGTCATGGTGATTCTCCTGGGGTTTGGGGTAAGCGTTTGACGGTTTTCAACAATTTATGCTGCACCGCAACATGGCTTCATTCTAACCACAGCAAACGCGTTGTCAAGGATTTTTGGTGCAGTGCACCAAAAATTTTTCCAGCCCCGAAAAATTCACTCAAGATCAACATCCAGGCCCAGGCGGGCGAGGATCCCGGTCATCGCCTGTGCTGCCCCCAGCGGCAAATAATAGTCCACCAAATCACTGATCGCGGTCTCTTGCGGATTGATTTCGACCGTCGGAATGCCGCTTTCCAGCGCCTGCAGCACCGGCTGGACGATATAAGGGAAAACGCTGGAAGTGCCGATGCTGAAAACCATGTCGAAGCCCTCCTCCTCGGCTTCGTAAAAACGCTGCAGCGCCTCCTCGGGCAAGGCTTCGCCGAATAGCACGACTTCCGGACGCAGCACTGCGCCGCAAACCGGGCACAGTGGCGGCAAGGAGCGGCCGCGCAAGTCCGCTTGCGCTTCGGCATGCATACAGCGGGTACAGATCAATTGCTGCAGGTTGCCGTGGATCTCGACCAGATCCTGGCTACCAGCCTGGCGATGCAAACCATCCACGTTCTGGGTAAAGACCATGACCCGTTCCAGATGGCGCTCGAGGATGGCAATCGCCCGATGGGCGGCATTGGGCCGGGCGTTGCGGCAGGTTTGCTCAATCTGCGCCAGGTATTTCCAGGTCAGCGCCGGCCAGCGGGCAAAGACCTCGCCGGACAGCGCCTCCTCGATCCGCAGCCCCTCGCTGGTCAGCTCGTCGTTGTACAGACCACCGATGCCGCGATAGGTCGGCAAGCCGGAATCGGCCGAAATGCCGGCACCGGTAATGAACAAAACCCGCCGCGCACTCTCCAGACAGTCGGCAACGGCATCGAGGCGAGCTTCAAGGCTGGGCGTACTGGTCATAGGGATGGAAAAACCCGTCAGGATGCAATAAAGGGCAAGCTTATACCGCCCAATGATGAAAATCGCCAGCGTCAGATCCGCGCCACTACCGGAAATCAATCCGCGAAAACCCCAGCCCGCGTCCGGACATCGTCAGACGGAAGTGCTAGAGTTTTTGGTTTGAATCGCCGGGCACCACGGCGACAAATAATCGGGGCCGCAATTCAAAGGCCTCAACTGGGGAAATTCATGCACTCACGGCAAGCACTACCGGCGCTGACACTCGGCGCCATTGGCGTTGTCTTCGGCGATATCGGCACCAGCCCGCTCTATGCGCTGAAGGAAATCTTCAACGGTCACCATCCAATTCCCGTCACCCCCGAGAACATTCTCGGTCTGTTATCCATGATTTTCTGGTCGATCATCCTGCTGGTGTCGGTCAAATACGTCGCCATCATCATGCGCGCCGACAATCGCGGCGAAGGCGGCTCACTGGCACTGCTGGCCCTGGTCACCGAACACGCGAAAAACCCGCGCCTGACCTGGATCGTCACTCTGCTCGGTATTTTTGCCGCCGCCCTGTTCTACGGCGACAGCATGATCACCCCGGCCATTTCGGTGCTTTCGGCCGTTGAAGGCATGGAACTGATCACCCCGACGCTCAAGCCCTACGTCATTCCCATCACCCTGGTCATCCTGACCGGCCTGTTTTTCATCCAGAAACGCGGCACCGGCGCCGTCGGCCTGTTTTTTGGCCCGATCATGACCGGCTGGTTCGGCATTCTGGGTGTGCTCGGCCTGATCAAGATCATCGAGAGCCCGGCCGTGCTGGCAGCGCTGAACCCGCTGTATGCCGCCAATTTCATCATTGCCCACACCGCGCTGGCCTTCCTGGCGCTGGGCTCGGTCGTGCTCGCGGTGACCGGCGGCGAAGCCCTCTATACCGACATGGGCCACTTTGGCCGCTTCCCGATCCGCCTGGCCTGGTTCTTTTTCGTGATGCCGGCGCTGGTACTCAATTACTTCGGTCAGGGCGCCCTGCTGCTCGCCGAACCGGAAGCGATTGAAAGCCCCTTCTTTCACCTGGCCCCGGACTGGGCGCTGATCCCGATGGTCATCCTGGCCACGATGGCGACCGTCATCGCCTCGCAAGCCGTGATCTCCGGCGCTTTCTCGGTGGCCCGCCAGTCGGTGCAGATGGGCCTGTTGCCGCGCATGCAGATCGTCCACACCTCGGGCGCTGAAGTAGGCCAGATCTACGTTCCTTTCACCAACTGGACCCTGTATCTGGCGGTCGTGGCCCTGGTCATCGGCTTCAAGTCTTCGTCCAATCTCGCTGCCGCCTACGGCATTGCGGTGACCGGCACGATGCTGATCGATACCATCCTCGTCGGCTTCGTCATGGCCCTGATGTGGCGCTGGCACTGGAGCGCCGTGCTCGCCGTCGCCGGCCTGCTGCTGAGCGTTGATATCGCCTTCTTCGCCGCCAATGCGATCAAGATCCCCGAAGGCGGCTGGTTCCCCATCGCCATGGGCCTGGTTTCCTTCACCGTCCTGACCACCTGGCACCGTGGCCGGCGTCTGGTTTCCGTCGAAATGGCCAAGCAAAGCATCCCGATGGCCGACTTCCTCGAAGCCATCGACGATGTGCACCGCATCAATGGCACCGCCGTCTTCATGACCAGCGCCAAGGATGGCGTGCCGCCGGCCCTGCTGCACAATCTCAAGCACAACCAGGTGCTGCATGACCGCGTGGTTCTGGTCACCGTCCAGACCACCGATGCCCCCTACGTCAACGACATGGATCGCATCTACCTGCACCGGATGAAAAAGGGCTTTATCCGCCTAGTCATCCGCTATGGCTTCATGGAAAGCCCGGATGTACCGGCCGCGCTGGAACAATGCAAACGCTTTGGCGAGCGCTTTGACACCATGGAAACGACTTTCTATCTGTCGCGGGAAACCATCGTTCCGACCATGCGCCGCAGTTTTGCCCCGCTACGCGCCCGCCTGTTCGCCCTGATGTCCAAAAACGCCACCAGCGCCAGCGATTTTTTCAAGATCCCGACCAACCGCGTCGTCGAACTGGGCACGCAACTGGTCATCTGAGCGAGCTTTAAACCTGCGGGCATTACCGCGACGCGAAAATGCCCGCAGCGCCAATTCTGCGGTCGACATCAGAAAATCAGTGATTTCCAAACGCTGAACTGCACAACAAATAGTGAACCAGGGCACTGTGGCATTTACCACCGCAAGCTCGCCATATTATCCGGAACGATTTCCGCCAAGGGCGGTCTGGGCTACCATGGCACTGGGAAAAGCGCCCTATTTGGGGCATCGGAAATTCGCGAAGGGGGGGAAACGGCGTGATATTCCGCGATGCCAAACAATATTCACGTGCGGCCATTGCTGCCGTTGTCCTTTTTCTCGTCTTCGATTTCACCGCCCTGGCCCTGAATTTCTGGCTGTCCCGGCATATCGAGCAACAGGCCATCGCCATCAACCTGGCCGGCCGCCAGCGCATGCTCTCGCAGCGCATGACCAAGGTTCTGCTGCAACTTGAACGCCTGCCAAGCAATTCAAACCGCGAATCCAGCCCACTGCTGGCCGAACTTCGACTCAGTTCGGAACTCTTCGACAATACCCTGCGCGCTTTCGCCGACGGTCACCTGACCCACAGCGGCACCAATGAAGAACTCTATCTGGACGCCGTTACCGACCCGCTGGCCAGGGCACTGGTAGAGCAGGCACAAGCCCTCTGGCTACCTTACAGGGCATTGATCCAGGCCGTCCTGACCAGCAGCGCAGCCGGGCTGGCGCAAACCCTGCCCGCCAGCACAAGTTATGCGGTTGAACACAATATCGAACTGCTGGCCTTGATGAATCGCCTGACCAGCGAACTGGAAATCAGCACCCAGGGCGAAGCTGCGCGCATCCGCCTCTACCAGGGCCTGGCCTTCCTGCTGGCGCTGGTCAATGTCGCAGGCGCCATGCTGCTCTACAACCGCCGTCTGCGCGAAGCCAACAAGCAGCAATGCCTGCTCGATGAAATCATCAACAAGGTTTCCACCAGCGTCATGGTGCTCGACAGCGATGCCTCAACCATTCTCAAGGCCAACCAGACCGCCGAAGACCTGTTCGGCTACCGCAGCGGGGAACTGGGCGGCCTGCCTATCGGTAATTTTCTGCAAAGCCAGGACGGCAACTGCCTCGGCCAACGCAAGGACGGCTCGACATTCCCGGCCCGCGCCGACCGCAACGAGGCCCACTTGGACAGGCGCAAACTGTTCATCGAAACCATCAGCGACCTCACCGAACAACGCCTGACCGAAGCGCATCTCAGCGGCCTGGCCTATCACGACCTGCTGACCCACCTGCCCAACCGCCTGCTCTTTGACGACCGCCTGCGCGTCGAAATCGCCCATGCCCAGCGCCTGGAACTCAAGCTTGGCGTGCTGTTCATCGACCTGGACAATTTCAAGCCGGTCAACGATCTGCACGGCCACGAAATCGGCGACCAGCTGCTGCAAGCCGCAGCTGCCCGGCTGAAGCTGTGTTTACGCGAAAGCGATACGATTTCCCGGCGCGGCGGTGACGAATTCACCGCCATCATCGGCAACATTGGCAATTTCGGCGGCCATGAAGACTGCAGCCGCGTCGCGCAGATCATTATTGCTCAGATGAACAAGCCCTTCATCATCGACAACCGCGAACTGCGCATCGGCGCCAGTATCGGCATCAGCCTTTACCCGGACGACGGCGATAATGCCCAGCAATTGCTCGGTCGCGCTGACGAAGCGATGTACCGCGCCAAACAAGGCGGACGCGGGATTTATTGCTATTACAAGGATGCGGGGGATTTGCCGGGCGCTGCCTGATGACACAGGAAGGCGATGAAACTGACCGGTCAGAAAGCAAAAAGGCCAATCTGTCGATTGGCCTGATGCTTGTCTGAATGGTGCGCCCGGAGCGATTCGAACGCCCGACCCTCTGGTTCGTAGCCAGATACTCTATCCAACTGAGCTACGGGCGCACTGTCAGAGCGGCACATTATACGTGCAATACCGTAGAATGCAAGGGTTTTCCGGAAAAAAGAACAATGAAAGTTATTCCCGTCCATATGCCCAAGTATCCCGAGTGCTGGCAGAGCTGCGGCTCCTGCGCCAGCGGGGATGTCTTCATTCTCGAATTGCTGGTCAAGGTCGGCGATATGGTCGCGCGCGACGACAACATCCTGAGCCTGGAAACCGGCAAGGTGGCGCTCGACATCCCGACGCCACGCGCCGGGCGAGTCGCGAGCATCCACGTCACCGAGGGCGACCCTGTCGACGAAGGCGCATTGCTGATCACCCTGGAAGCAGACTGAGGTCGTTTTTGGCTTATTTGACGGGTCGACCGCAGTAGCGCCGAGAATTCGCTGCAATTGCACGAAATTCAGGATTGTCGCCAACAAAAAGGGCAGCCTGGGCTGCCCTTTCAAGTTACTGCGACAGCAGCGCTTAAACGCGGTCGACGACGAATTGCTTGATGGCGTTGACGTCCGGGTCCATGACCACGACGTGCTGCTCAAGCTTTTCGATGCCGGCGAGTTCGGCCGGGCGTACCGGTTCGGTGTTCAGGGCTTCGCGGATGGTTTCTTCGAACTTGGCCGGCTGGGCGGTTTCGAGAACGATCATGGTCTGGCCGGCAACGCGGTTTTCCAGCGCCACCTTGAGGCCATCGGCGGTGTGGGTATCGAGCATCACGCCGTATTTTTCATTGGCCATGCGGATCGTCGCCAGGCGGTCAGCGTGGGTGCTGCGGCCGGAGGTAAAGGCAAATTTGGGCAGGTTTTGCCAGTAGACCGTGGCAGACAGGTCAAAAGCCTGACCCTGGTCGACCTTGGCCCACAGCTCGCGCACGATATCGCCATCGCGGCCGACGAGGTCGAAGACGAAACGCTCGAAGTTCGAGGCCTTGGAAATATCCATCGACGGGCTGGAGGTGACGTTGGTCTCGACCGAGGTGCGCGGACGATAGACGCCGGTCTTGAAGAACTCATCGAGCACGTCGTTTTCGTTGGTCGCGAGCACCAGCCTGGCAATCGGCAGGCCCATCTGGCGGGCGATGTGGCCGGCGCAGATGTTGCCGAAGTTGCCGGACGGCACGCAGAAGGCGACCTGCTCGTCGTTCGACTGCGTGGCCAGGAAATAGCCCTGGAAGTAATAGACGATCTGCGCGGCAACACGCGCCCAGTTGATCGAATTGACCGCGCCGATCTTGTACTTGGCCTTGAATTCGGCGTCGTTGGAGACGGCCTTGACGATGTCCTGGGCGTCGTCGAACATGCCGCGCACGGCGATATTGAAGATGTTCGGGTCTTGCAGCGAGTACATCTGGGCGCGCTGGAAGGCGCTCATCTTGCCATCCGGCGAGAGCATGAAGACCTTGACGTTGTGCTTGCCGCGCATGGCGTATTCAGCCGCCGAGCCGGTGTCGCCGGAGGTCGCGCCGAGGATGTTGATCGATTGGCCACGCTGATCGAGCACATATTCGAACAGGTTACCCAGCAGCTGCATCGCCATGTCCTTGAAGGCCAGCGTCGGGCCATTGGACAGTTCCTGGGTATAAAGGCCGTCTTCCAGCCTGGTCAGCGGGGTGATTTCAACGGCGTTACCACCGTTGCGCGTGAAGCGATAGACGTCGGCGGTGTAGGTCTTGGCGACGATGGCTTTGAGATCAGCGGCCGGAATGTCGGTGATGAACTTGGAGAGAATTTCGTAGGCCAGATCGGCATACGACAGCTGGCGCCAGGCGTCGAGTTCGGTGCGGCTGACTTGCGGGTAGCTTTCCGGCAGGTACAGGCCGCCGTCCGGGGCCAGGCCGCCGAGGAGAATGTCGCAGAAGGCCTGGGGTGCGGACTGGCCGCGAGTCGAGAGATAGCGCATGGCGTCAACCTGGAAAACGGAAAAACCGCGATTTTAACGCGTCGACCGCAGGACGCGCACGGCTCGCAGCAGATCGTAGGCAAAGCGCAGCACACCCAGACCGGCAAACAGCGCGCCCAGCCGCATCTGCCCCAATAAAAGCGCGCCCAGCGCCAGCAAAAAACACAGGGCGCGCAACTGCCCGCCGCTGGCCAGTTGCCGGCGCATTTCGAGCCGCGCCGGCA
>JAVBXO010000155.1 GCA_030824535.1 Azonexus sp.
GTTTGGGCGGTGAAATCGAGATGGCAGAGGGCCATGTCCATGTCGGTCGACACCTGGCCGAAGCGCTGGCGGGCCGGCAGCATGTTGCGCAGCACCTGGTCGAAATGCTGCAGCAAGGCGGCGGGATCATCGGGCGGGCATTCGCTGAGGGCGACGTCGAGGGCGGCGTGGGTCATCATGGTCATGAAGGCGCCGGGGACGCCATGGCCGGCGCAGTCCATCAGGGCGATCAGCGCACCCTTGCGGGTGGGGCGATAGAGATAGAGATCACCGCCGACGACATCGCGGGGCAGCCAGAGTGCGGCGATGTCACCGGGGAATTGCTCAAGCAGTTGGCGATTGGGCAGCAGGGCGCGCTGGAAAAGGCTGGCGTATTCAATGCTGTCGGTCAGCAGGCGATGTGCATCGTCGATTTTTTGATGTGCATCGCGCAGGGCGCGGGTGCGCTCGTCAACGCGTTCTTCGAGGTGGCTGGTGTGTTCAAGGACGTGCTGGGCCATCTGGTCGAAGCTGCGGGCCAGTTCGCCGAGTTCATCCTGGCGGGTCGAGTGCAGGCGGACATTGTAGGCGCCGCTGGCGACCTGGCGCACGGAGCGGGTCAGGCGCGCCAGGGGCAGCAGCACGATGCGGTCGAAGCCGGTGAGGGTCAGGGCGACCAGCGTGAAAATGATCAGCGCAGCAACGGCCGCCGCCCAGAGGATGATGTCGTTGTCGAGCAGGCTGTAGACCTTGAGGTCGACGGCACTGACGACAAACCACTGCAGTTCGGGGATGTAGGCGAGGGCGATCTGGTGAGTCTTGCCATCAAGGTCAGCGCTGAAGGTAATGGCTTGCTGCTCTCCCCTGATCAACTGTTCGGTGGCATTTTTCAGGGTTTCCCTTTGCTGGTCGGAAGCGAGCAGGCGGTACAGGGTGCGTTCACCGGACGCCTTGCCAACCGACGAATACTCGATCATTTCGGGGTTAGGGTGAGCCTGGATGAAACCCCGGCGATCAATGAGCATGAGCGTAACGCCGCTTGGGTTGTTCTGGATGAAATTGACGAGGAAGTCTTTCAGATCCACGCCGCTGCCAGCTACCCCAAGCGCTTCGCCCCTGGGGCTGCGGATGGGAACATTGAACCAGACCTTGGTCGTTTTCAGGGTTCGATCCGTATCAATATTGATGTTGTAGGGTTTGCCTTCCGTCAGCGTCGAGTAATACCAGAGATCCTTGTCGTTGCCTGGCTCCAGGCGGTAATGCGGGGATTTGCTGAAGGGACTGTGGTCATCGTTGTGATAAAAACCACCGCTTTTGGCTGAAGCAATGAAATAGGAGTGATCAGAAAAACTGCGTCGATAGCCTTCAGCTTCTTCGAAAAAAAGTGCTTTCAGTTGTGTGTTGTTTTCGTCGGCGAGCCAGCGCCGGGTCATGACGCCATCGGCAAAACGCTGGGCCAGCGCCAGTTCCGGTTGTAATTTGCGGAGGATCAGTTGTTGGTTAAGCAGCGCCCGACTGCGAGCGAAGGAGCGCCCGAGATCCTCGCGCATGTCGGTAAACGAGAGCCCGCCAAGCATCAGGGCGACGATCAGGGTGACGGTATTGAGCGCAATCAGGGCAATCAGCGATTTACTGCGCAGACCAAGGCCGGCAAGCGGTATTTTCATGTTCATTTACACTAAAGCGATTGCATCGTCAGGGGGCAACAACGAGGCGCTGAGGATTATCCACTAACTGTGCTTGAAGGCAGAAGCCGGAGTTGGCTATGCCTTCCACTTTCTATCACAAGCGCCGGGGATAGTGCTGAACAAGAGACTGCCGGAACGAACGGTAAGGGCATAAAATACAGCCTGTTCAGGCGCACGCTCATGGTAAGGCGTAGCGTTCATTTTTTGGAGCACACATGTCTTTTCCGGATATTCCAAAACTTCGGGATGTATTCATCGCCCAGGACATCATGTTGTGCTTCAACGGGTTGTTTACCGCAACACTGATTGATGAAATCGGTAAGGCCTTGCGTAATCACATGCAGCACCATGATGAGTCGCCAACCGCTATTACCGATGTCTTTTCGGTCTACATCGAAATGACACAAAATATTCGCCACTATACGGTTGGTCGGGGACTCGTGGACAACAAGGCGATTTCGACAATCGTCGTGTCACGGGCCGAAGATGGGCGGTACACCGTCAGTGCCGGTAATATGGTGGGGGCAAACGATGCCGAGCGCCTGTGCAAGCGTATCGCCGAGTTGAACCAGATGGACAAGGCCGCCCTGAAGGCGGAGTTCAAGAACCAGTTGCGTCAGCCCAGGGAAAAACTGAGCGAAAACAATGGCGCCGGTCTTGGCCTGATCGACATGGCGCGCAAAGCCGCTGAACCGTTGTGGGTCAGCGTGCAGCCAATTGATGACGAGTACTCGTTTTTCAGCTTGCGCGTCATCATTTAAGGGGATTTTTGATGAATGATCTGAATATCGCGGCGACCAGCAATACGCCGGGTATCAAGGCATGCAGGGCGACCGGGCGGGTCAGCCTGAGTGGTGACTCTTATCCGGAGAATTCCTTCGAGTTTTTCCAGCCGCTGATCCACTGGCTGGAAAACTACCTGACCCAGGAAAAGCAGCCGCTGACCATGGAGCTCAGCCTGGCTTACCTGAACACCAGTAGCGTGCGGGTAATGATGGATTTACTCGACATGCTTGAAGAGGCATTTGGCAAAGGTATTGATGTCAGCCTGATCTGGTTCTACGAGGCAGGTAACGAGCGTGTTGCCGAGTTGGCCGAGGAATTCAAGGAAGACTGTACTTTCCCGTATCTGGTTACACCAGGGCCTGCCTAGGCATGGCCGCGGGCGACGACTCCCTGCTTGTTCGGGCGGCTTCCATGCTACAACAGGAGAGCGCAGGTGTAGCGGAGTTGCGTTCAGTGCTGGAAGCCTTGCTGGGGCGCTGTCATGATCAGCAGCGCCTGCTGGACAGAGTTACCCGGCTTTCCGATGGTTATCAACGTGCCGAGCGCGAACGGGGTCATGATCACCTGAAGCATTACCTGCGCGAGTTGCGGCGCGTGGAAAAAATTGTCCGGATCAGTGATCGCTATCAGGTGATGCTGCAGGAAATGAACGGGCGTCTGGTCAGCATGGCCAATACCGATGCCCTGACTGGCTTGGCCAACCGGCGCTTTGCCTGTGAGGAACTGGAAAGTCGTATCAATCTTGTGCAGCGGAACAACGGTAGCTTGTGTGTTGCGCTGGCGGATATCGACCGGTTCAAGCAGGTTAACGACAGCTTTGGGCATGCAGCGGGCGACAAAGCGATCAAACTGATTGCCGATACCCTGCAGGCAGGATTACGCGATTACGATTTGTGCGCGCGGTGGGGGGGCGAAGAGTTTTTGATTTTGTTGTCCTTTTCCCGTCTTGACGACGCCGGGCAATTACTTGAACGCCTTCGTCTGGCAATTGAAAGCATGGTTTTCGGCGTTGCTGAGACGACCTTGCCTCTTTCCATCAGTATTGGTGTTTCCGAGTATCGATCAGGAGAAGCATCGTTCGAGGTTCTCAAACGGGCTGACGAAGCCCTGTATCTTGCAAAAAATGCAGGTCGAAATACCGTGTGCAGTCTTTGAGCACCCAAGCCCTGCTGTTTGCGCCAAACCGGCAATCGCCTAAAAGCTCAACCAGCGTTTCAATTTGCCAGTGTTGCCGGCGCTGCTTATCTTCAGAGGTTCAAGTGCCGCGTCTGCTGCTGCCGCTTTTTCCTTTTCTGCCTGCCGCATCAAGTCCTGATCAAGAATCTGGGTGTTTACGCCAAAGCAGGCTTCGATCTGGATTTCTTCCAGATCGAGTCCCGGAATCTTGGCGTAGGGGGCGCACTTGCCGGCAATTGCGCTATTGGTGGCAAAGGACGAGAATTCGTAGCCTTTGGGTAATTCGGCACCGTATTCCAGAAGCAACTGAATGGTTTCTGTATGCCCTCCCCGAATCGCAGCCATAATGGGCGCGTTTTCATCGTCCTTCAACGCATGCCCCTGAGCATTTGCCCCCCGTTTGAGCAGCTCCTTGACGATGCTGTTGTAGCCGTGAAAAGAGGCGATACGTAATGGCAGGCCGGGGATGCCGTGAGCATCAGGTGCTTCGGCGGTGGCGCCAGCATCCAGCGCCTGAATGGCTGGTGCGAGTAGCCCCTTGCGAATGGCGGCCATCAGATTTCTGGTGGGTTCGGAGATTGGCATGATCGTTCCTTTTCATCACGCTCGATTCAATTCGTGACAGACAAATCATTTTTATAATTAATAATAGTTCTCACTGAACTGAAGAACAATGCACTGATAGTTTCTCCCGCTCTCAAAACGTCACAGGGCGAAGCGAGGCAATATTTCGTTTCTCTTTTAAGGTAGGCTCTCGGCGAATTGAAATTTCCCCCCCGTTTCCCGGCCTTCCGGGATGTTGTTGCGCTTTATTCCTGTGATTCATGGCTGAACGATATTCCGATCAATTGACCCAGCGTATTGCCGAACTGACATCGGCTGAAGAACCGGAAGCATCGGCTCTCAAGGAGGCATTGCTGGCCTTGAGTGAGCGTTTTCACACCCAGCAGAATTTACTGGATCGCGTCATTCGTATTTCGGATGGCTTTCAGCGGGCCGAGAGGGAACGTAGCGCCAGTTACCACGAGCACTATGAGCGGGAAGTGCGCCGGGTCGAAAAGGTCATCCGGATCAGCGACAGTTACCAGGCAATATTGCGCGGCAGCGAAACGCAGTATCGGGAAATCTATAACTATGCGCCGCTGGCTTTTCTGGTTCTGGATCGCGAAGGTCATATCGAGGACTGGAATCGGGCGGCGGAGCGCATTTTTGGCTGGCGGCGGGACGAGGTTCTCGGCAAGGATCTCTTCGAGTTGCTGGTGCCACGTGATGATCGTGAGAATCTGAGCAGCTTGTGGGCAACGACGCTGCGTGATCGTACCGCGACGCATTCGATCAATATCAACTTGACGCGTTTTGGTGAACTCATCACCTGCGAGTGGAACAACGTCCTGCGCTATGGGCCGGATGGAGAATTGACTGGCATCCTGTCGCTGGGCGTGGATATTTCCGATCGTTTGCGTCTGGAACAGGATTTGCGTCAGGCCAAGGAGGCTGCCGAGCAGGCGCTGGAGGATCAGCGCCATTTTCTGGCCATGGCTTCGCACGAGTTTCGTTCGCCGCTGGCGGTCGTTGATTCGGCGGCGCAGTTGCTGGAGTTGAAATTCCAGGATGATGAGGATACGGCGCGCATCATTCAGCGGATTCGGCGGGCGGTCAGGCGTCTTTCCGGATTTCTCGAAGATTGCCTGACGGAGGACCGGCTGGATACACAGCATTGGTCACTGGCCGGAGAGCGCTTTGCCTTGCCGCAATTCCTGCGCTCGGTGGTTGAACAGGCACAGCACATGACGCCCAACCACCTGATCCTGTTTGTCGAAAACGACCCCCCTGAATTCTTTTTTGGTGATCCGCCCCTGTTGCGCGTGATGTTGCATAACCTGATCGAGAATGCCATCAAGTATTCTCCGGCGGGCGGGCAGATAACCGTCGTGGCCTCGACCAGTGGTGGCGGCAATTTGTTGTTATCGGTCAACGATCAGGGCATCGGTATCCCGCAGGAAGATCAGCCGCGAATTTTTTCCAAGTATTTTCGCGGCCAGGTTGGGGGCGGCGTTTCGGGCGCTGGATTGGGCTTGTATCTGGTGGCCAGGATTGCTGCACTACACAAAGGGCGGGTCACTGTGGATAGTCAACCGGGGCAGGGATCGACGTTCGGCGTATTGTTGCCGGCAATGACGGATGTTGACATGGCAGTTGGTGGAGATATTTTGAAATGATGATGGAGTCGGGAAGCAGGAAGCCACGGGTGGCGATGGTCGAGGACGAAAGCGATTTTCGTGAAAGTGCCATCGATTATCTGGGGGCGTCGGGGTATGCAGTCTGGGGTGTTGGCAGCGGGGAAGAGTTTTACAAGCGCCTGATGAGCGATACCGTAGACATCGTTATTCTCGATGTCGGTTTGCCGGGGGAGTCGGGTTTTGAGATTGCCCAGCATGTCAGTGCGACCCAGCCACAGGTCGGCATCATTATTCTCAGCGCCCGGAGCAAGGTCAGTGATCGCCTGATCGGTCTTGGCCGGGGGGCGGATTGTTATCTCGTCAAACCGGTTGATTTTCAGGAATTGATCGCCAATATCGAGGCGGTATGGCGGCGGGTCAGCGGTGCAAAGTTGGCGCCCGAGAGTGAATCGCTGCCGCTTAATTTGGCCGCGCCGTCCTGGCTGCTGGATCGTGAGCGCTGGCTGCTGGTCACGCCGGAGGGGCTGGAGTTGAAACTGACCTCCAAGGAGTTTGCCTTTGTTCGCTGTCTGGTGCTTGCCGAGGGGGAACTGGTGAGCAAGGCCAGCCTGGCTGAGGCGCTCTCGGGTAATGCCATGGAATACGATTACCACCGTATTGACGTGATGCTCTCGCGCCTGCGCAAAAAAGGCATGCAGGCCATCGGTGAGGCGCTGCCGGTCAAAACCATCCAGAGCTATGGTTACGCCTTTACCGCGCCTTGTCGGCTACGCTGAGGGTTCAGCGTAGCCTTAGCAGCCCTTGTAGTCCGGTTTGCGTTTTTGCATGAAAGCGTCAATGCCTTCGCCGGCGTCTTCGCTCATCATGTTGCAGGCCATGACTTCGCCGGCGTAGTCATAGGCTTCGCTCAGCCCCATTTCCAGTTGCTGGTAGAACATGCCCTTGCCCATGCGCACGGCGACGGCGCTTTTGGCGAGGATGGACTGGGTCAGGCGGTCGATTTCGGCGTCCAGCGCATCGAGCGGGACAACGCGATTGACCAGGCCTTTTGCCCTGGCCTCCATGGCGTCGATAAATTCGCCGGTCAGTAACATTTCCAGCGCCGCCTTGCGCCCCAGATTGCGCGCCAGGCCAACTGCCGGCGTTGAGCAGAACAGCCCGACGTTGATGCCCGAGACGGCAAATTTGGCGACGTCGGCGGCCACCGCCAGATCGCACATCGATACCAGTTGGCAGCCAGCAGCCGTGGCAATGCCATGCACCCGGGCAATCACCGGTTGCGGCATGCGGGTGATCGTCAGCATCAGCTGGCCACACTGACGGAACAGCGCCTGCATGAACTCCTTGCTGTGATTGCTGCGCATTTCCTTGAGATCATGACCGGCGCAAAAGGCCTTGCCGGCGCCGGCAATCACGACAACGCGCACACTCTCGCTGGCGGCAATGCTGTCGAGTTCGGCCTGTACTGCGGTCAACATGTCTTTTGACAGGGAATTGAACTGACTCGGGCGGTTCAGGGTCAGGGTCGTCAGGCCGTCGGCGCGGTCTTCGCGCAGAATCAGGGGCTCGGTGGGGGCGGTTGCGGTAGTCAAATCGGTCTCCTCGTTATTGGTAGTGTTCAAACGACGCCATTGGCCTTCAGAAAGGGCACATAGGCGCGGTCTACTTGAAGAATGTGATGTTGCAGCCAGTTTTTCAGCAAATCCATGGCTTCCGCTCCCAAGTCGGCACCATCTTCCAACTGCAGTAACAAGTCCATGGCTTTGGCGGTAAAGCCGTTGTGTTCTGCCTTGTGGGCGGCAGTTTCGGGATAGCCGAGACGGAGGAAAAGATCCTCTTCCATCAGGAAGTGGTTCATCGTGTAATCGACCAGGCCTTCGAGAATTTCGGCGATGACTGCCCGGTTGGGCGCCGGCTGGCTGATTTCGTCATGCAGGCGGTTGGTGGCATCGACCAGCCACTTGTGCTGATTGTCGATAGATTCGATACCCAGTTGCAGGGCTTGAGACCAAGGCATGAAGGTCATGGAGTTTTTCCAGGCAGGTGTGGATGGGTTTTTTTTATCGCGCTGTCTCTCCGCAAAGTGCACGGAGCCGGCGGTAAATCATAAAGGAATAATTCGAAGAACTGATTACAGACTGTCTCTTTGGGGGGCTTGGCAATGGCAGGGTAAAATCTCACTGATGAACTCCCCGCGCTTTGTCCACCTCCGCCTCCATTCCGAATATTCCGTGACCGACGGCATTGTCCGCATCGGTGATGCCGTCAAGCGGGCCGCCAGCGATGGCATGCCGGCGCTGGCGCTGACCGATCTCGGGAATCTTTTTGGTCTCGTCAAATTCTATAGCGGCGCGCGTGGCAAGGGCGTCAAGCCGCTTGCCGGGGCGGATGTCTGGATCGTCAATGCCGAAGCGCCGGAAGACGCGCGCCGGCTGTTGCTGCTGGTGCGTAACCGCGAAGGTTATCGCCAGTTATGCGAATTGCTGACGCGGGCCTATGTCGGCGAGGGGCGCCGTGATCGCGCCGAGATTCGCCGCGAGTGGTTTGCCGAAATGGGTTGCGACGGTTTGATTGCGCTGTCAGGCGGGCATCTTGGCGATGTCGGCGATGCCTTGCTGAATGGCAATTTCGATCAGGCGATGGAGCGGGCGCAGGCCTGGGAAGCCATTTTCCCCGGCGCTTTTTACCTGGAAGTCCAGCGCTACGGTCAAGCCCAGCAGGAGGCAATCATCCAGCAGACCGCCGACCTGGCCGGGGAGTGCGGGATTCCGCTGGTCGCGACGCATCCGATCCAGTTCATGAAGCGCGACGACTTCCGGGCGCACGAAGCCCGCGTCTGTATCGCCGAGGGCTATGTGCTGGGCGACAGCCGCCGGCCCAAGCTGTACACCGAAGAGCAGTATTTCAAGTCGCAGGACGAAATGGTCGAGCTTTTCGCCGACCTGCCGGAAGCCCTGGAAAACTCGCTGGAAATTGCCAAGCGCTGCAACATTGAATTGACGCTGGGCAAGAACTTCCTGCCTGACTTCCCCATTCCGCCGGGCATGACGATTGATGATTATCTCGTCGCCGAAGCCAGGGCTGGTCTTGAAGTCCGTCTCGTCGAGCTTTTTCCGGACCCGGCGGTGCGCTTGCAGCGCCGGCCGGAATACGACGACCGCCTGGTGTTCGAATGCAACACCATCGTCCAGATGGGCTTCCCCGGTTACTTCCTGATCGTTGCCGACTTCATCAACTGGGGCAAGAAAAACGGCGTGCCGGTTGGGCCAGGCCGGGGTTCCGGCGCTGGTTCGCTGGTCGCCTACAGCCTGCGCATTACCGACATCGACCCGCTGGCCTACGCGCTGCTGTTCGAGCGCTTTCTGAACCCCGAGCGGGTGTCGATGCCCGACTTCGACATTGACTTCTGTCAGGACAATCGCTGGCGGGTCATCGAGTACGTTCGCGAGCATTACGGCGCGCAGGCGGTCAGCCAGATCGCGACTTTCGGCACGATGTCGTCGAAGGCGGTGATTCGCGACGTCGGGCGGGTGTTCGGTCTGCCGTATTCGATGTGCGACCGCATTTCCAAGCTCATTCCCATCGTCCAGAACAAGCCGGTATCGCTGACCGAAGCGCTGGAGCAGGAACCGCAATTACGGGAAATGATGGAAGGCGATGGCGATGGTGAAACCATCCGCGAATTGTTTGACCTGGCCGGTCGTTTGGAGGATCTGACGCGCAACGTCGGCATGCACGCGGGCGGCGTGCTGATCGCGCCGGGGAAAATCACCGATTTCTGCCCGATTTACCAGGCGACTGGTGCCGATGCCTCGCCGGTGTCGCAGTTCGATAAGGACGACGTGGAAAAGGCCGGCTTGGTCAAGTTCGACTTCCTGGGCCTGCGCAATCTGACGATTATCGAACTGGCGCTGAAGTACATCGAGCGCATGACCGGCGAGCGCCTCGACCTGATGGCGCTCGGCTTCGACGATCCCGGTGCCTACCAGATTCTGAAGGATGCCAACACCACGGCGATTTTCCAGGTCGAATCGGAAGGCATGAAGAAGCTGCTGAAGAAGCTGGCGCCCGACCGTTTCGAAGACATCATCGCGGTGCTGGCGCTTTATCGTCCCGGCCCGCTCGGCTCGGGCATGGTCGATGACTTTATCCTGCGTAAGAAAGGCCAGCAGGCGATTGATTATTTCCACCCCGACCTGACTGCCTGCCTGTCGCCGACCTACGGCGTCATCGTGTATCAGGAACAGGTCATGCAGATTTCGCAGATCATCGGCGGTTACACGCTCGGTGGTGCGGACATGCTGCGCCGGGCGATGGGCAAGAAGAAGCCCGAGGAAATGGCGGCGCACCGTGCCACCATCGCTGCCGGCGCCAAGGAGCGTGGCTACAATCCGGCACTGGCCGAACAGCTGTTCGACCTGATGACCAAGTTCGCGGAATACGGCTTCAACAAGTCGCACACCGCCGCCTACGCCGTCGTGACTTATCACACCGCCTGGTTGAAGCGTTATCACTGCGCCGCCTTCATGGCCGCGACCATGTCGTCGGATATGGACAACACCGACACGGTGAAAATCTTCTACGAAGACTCCATCGCCAACAAGATCAAGGTCTTGCCGCCGGATGTGAACGCCTCAAATTACCGTTTTGATCCGGTCGACCGCGAAACCATCCGTTACGGCCTGGGGGCGGTCAAGGGAACGGGCGAGCAGGCGGTTAACGTCATCCTCAAGGCCCGTGAAAGCGGCGGGCCGTTCAAGAGTCTGTTCGACTTCTGCCAGCGTTGCGACAAGCGCCAGGTCAATCGTCGCACCATCGAGGCGCTGATCCGCGCCGGCGCCTTCGATTGCATTCTGCCGCCCGCCGACAAGGCGCAGGGCCCGGACCGTTACAAGCTGCTGGCCAGTGTCAGCGTGGCGCTGGATTTTGCCGAACAGACCGAGCGCAATGCGATGCAGACCAGTCTGTTCGACATCGCCGACGTCGGTGATGCGCACGCGCCGGAATACATCACGGTTCGCCCCTGGGATGAAAAGACCCGGCTGATGGAAGAAAAAACCGCCCTCGGTTTCTTCTTCTCCGGTCATCCCTACAACACCTGCAAACGCGAATTGTCGCGCTTCATCCGCCGGCCGCTGAACCGTCTTGAGCCGGCCAAGGAATTTACCAATCTGGCGGGGGTGGTCGTTGGCTTGCGCACCCAGATGACCCGGCGCGGCAAGATGCTGTTCGTGCAGATCGACGACGGCACGGCGATGGTCGAGGTGTCGATTTTCAATGAGTTGTTCGAGGCCGAGCGCGACAAGATCGTCACCGACGAGGTGCTGGTCGTCGAAGGCAAGGTCAGTTACGACGATTTTTCCGGCGGCAATCGCGTCGTTGCCGAGCGCCTGATGACGCTGGGCGAGGCGCGCGCCCGCTTTGCCAAGCATTTGCTGCTGAAAATGAACGGCAACGCGGATGCGCAAAAGCTCAAGGCATTGCTGCAGCTCTTTGTTCCCGGCCCGGCCCAGGTGCGTGTGCGCTATCGCAATGAACGGGCCGAATGTGAGCTCCAGCTGGGCGACAGCGTTCGCGTCCGCCTTGACGATGCACTGCTGGAAACCCTGAGCGCCTGGCTGGCGCCGGAGAACGTCGAGATCATTTACCAATGAGCGTGACGGTCATCGATCAAACGCTGCTGGCGAGCATGACAGAGCAGGCGTGCAGCTTGCCCCGGCGGCGCGGCAACCGTAATTTTCATCCGGCCGACGATTACCCGGCGCACCGCCTGCTGATTGGCATCGAGCCGGATTCCTACGTCGTGCCGCATTGCCATTTTGCTCCCGAGAAGGATGAAACCCTGATCTGCCTGCGCGGTCGGCTGGGCGTGATCCTTTTTACCCCTGCGGGAGAGGTCGACCGCAGTATTGTGCTGGAAGCCGGTGGCGAGGCGCTGGGCATCGACATTCCGCATGGCGTCTTTCACAGCGTCTGCGCGCTGCAGCCGGGAACGGTGCTGTTCGAAGCCAAGGCTGGCCCCTATGTGCCGGTTGCAGCGAATGAAAGGGCCAGTTGGGCGCCAGCCGAAGGCAGCCCCGAAGTGCCGGCGTATCTGGCGTATTTGCGGACTTTGCTGCCGGTCTGAATTTTTTCAGGAAACAGCGGACACAAAAAAGCCCCGGTCATTGCTGACCGGGGCTTTTTGATTATGGCTGTACCGGAAATTACAGCGATTACAGCTTCTTGGCGTTCTTGGCCAGGTAAGCGGCAACGCCTTCGGTCGAAGCGGTCATGCCGGGCTTGCCCTTGGCCCAGCCGGCCGGGCAGACTTCGCCGTTCTCTTCGAAGAATTGCAGGGCATCGACCATGCGCAGCATTTCGTCGATATTGCGGCCCAGCGGCAGCATGTTGACGACCTGGTGCATGACCACGCCATCCTTGTCGATGAGGAAGGAACCGCGCAGCGCAACGCCGGCGCCTTCGAGTTCAACGTCGTAGGCGCGGCAGATGTCGTGCTTGATGTCGGCAACCAGCGGGTAGCCGACCTGACCAATGCCGCCGTCCTTGATGGCGGTGTTCTTCCAGGCCAGGTGGGTGAATTGGGAGTCGATGGAAACGCCGATGACTTCGACGCCGCGCTGCTTGAATTCGTCGAGGCGGTGATCGAAGGCGATCAGCTCGGACGGGCAGACGAAGGTGAAGTCCAGCGGGTAGAAGAACAGGACGACCGGCTTGCCCTTGAAGTCGGACAGCTTCAGTTCCTTGATTTCGTTATTGCCATAAACGGCGGTGGCGGTGAAGTCCGGTGCTTGCTTGCCTACGAGAACGGCCATATTGAGCTCCTTGTCATGTATTGGTAGTTGGGGGAAGCATGCAATTTAGCCAAGCGCCGGGGGTGTGTCAAACCTGATTTCGCGCTTTTTGCTGGCAGACAGCGCAGGATTCGTGCTGCTCGGCAGCGAGACTGGCATTATTATGAATAATCAGAAATGACTGGCGACCGGCCGGCAGAGAGGGAAGGGGTTTGCTGAAGATACTGGTTTTCCTGCCGGTGTTCGGGGCGGCGCTGGTCGCCTCACTGCCGGCAAGCCTGACACGCTGGATGTGGCGTCTGGCGCTGGGCTTCACGCTGGCAGCGCTGCTGTTTGCCGGCGGGTTGGCGGCCAGCTTCGATCCGCAGGGCGCGGCTTTTCAGATGGTCGAGAGTCAGGCCTGGAATGCCCGGCTCGGTTCGCATTTCGCGCTGGGCGTCGACGGCATTTCGCTGGCGATGCTGTTGCTGACGGCCTTGCTGAGCCTGATCGCGGTGCTGGTGTCGCGGCGCATGGTGGCCGGCGCCAAACTTTATTTCATGCTGGTGCTGGCGCTCGAATCGGCGATGTTTGGGGTGTTTACCGCAAGAGACTGGTCGCTGTTCTACGTTTTCTGGGAAGCGACGCTGATTCCGTTGTTTTTCCTGATTGACCGCCTGGGTGGCGAGAACCGCCAGCGCGCGGCGCTGAATTTCTTTCTGTATACGCTGGGCGGCTCGGTCTTCATGCTCGTCGCGCTGCTGTTTCTTTACGATGCCGCGCCCGGCCACAGTTTTGCGATGGCTGATATGGCTGAAGGCGGACGCAAGCTGCCGCTAAACGTGCAAGTGCTGATTTTCGCCGGGCTGTTCATCGGTTTCGGCGTCAAGATGCCGGTTTTCCCGCTGCACGGCTGGTTGCCGCTGGCCCACGTCGAAGCGCCCAGCCCGGTGTCCATCCTGCTGTCCGGCGTCTTGCTGAAAATGGGCGCCTACGGCCTGATCCGCGCTGTCGAAACCTTGCCGGCGGCCTTGCTGGCGCTGCAGGACTGGCTGGCGCTGCTGGCCTTCGTCAGCCTGTTGTATGGCGGCATGCTGGCCTGGCGGCAGCAGGATCTGAAGGCGATGGTCGCCTATTCGTCGATTTCGCACATGGGTGTCGTGCTGCTTGGCATTGCCACGCTGAACGTCACCGGCCTGACCGGCGCGGTGATGCAGATGGTCGCGCATGGCCTGAGCGCCGGCCTGCTGTTTCTCGTCGTCGGCCTGCTCTATCAGCGCCGGCATAGCCGCGATCTGGCGGATTTCGGTTCGCTGCTCGGCAGCGCGCCGCGCTTTGCCTTTTTCACGGCCTTCGCGCTTTTCGCAGCGATTGGTCTGCCCGGCAGCGCCGGTTTCATTGCCGAAGTGCATGTGCTGCTCGGCGGCATCGGGCGCTGGGGGGCGTGGATGATTCTGCTCGGTGTGGCGCTGCTGGTGGCCGCCGCCTACAGCCTGCGGGTA
>JAVBXO010000328.1 GCA_030824535.1 Azonexus sp.
CTGGATGTGCAGAACGCCTTCCCGCTGGTGACTCTGGCGACCAAGGAAGAATTCGTGCCGCAGATGGCCGACTTCGAAAAAATCGGCGGCGTCAGTTTCCACAAGGGCTGCTACCCCGGCCAGGAAATCGTTGCCCGCACGCAATACCTGGGCAAGGTCAAGCGTCACCTCTTCCGCGTCAGCAGCGACGTCGCGCTGAAAGCCGGTGACGTGCTGCATTCGCCGGGCAATCCTGACCAATCCTGCGGCACGATCATGAGCGCCGCGCCGGCGCCGGATGGCACGGTGGCCGCGCTGGCGGTGATCCAGTCGAATTTCGCCGAGGATATCCATCTCGGCGCCATCGACGGGCCGAAACTTCAGGCTGCTGCGGTCAACCCCTGAAAAAGCCGGAAAATGTGTTTGATCGTCGTTGGCTGGCGCGTTGATCCAGCATACCCGCTGGTCGTCGCCGCCAACCGCGACGAGTTTTATGCCCGCGCCACGGCCCCCGCCGGGCGCTGGCCGGATGCTCCGAAGGTTTTCGGCGGCATTGATCTGGAAGCCGGCGGCACCTGGCTGGGTATCAGCGAATCCGGGCGTTTTGCTGCGGTCACCAATGTCCGCGAACCCGGCTTGCCGCCAGGCCGTTTTTCACGCGGGCGTTTGACGAGGGATTTCCTGACCGGTCAGCAGTCGGCCAAGGCTTACGCGGCAGCCTTGGATGGCGGAGACTTCGCAGGTTTCAATTTGCTGCTCGCCGATGGCGACGAGCTGGTTTATTTCTCCAACCGCGACGACAGCTCGCCGCGCGTGCTGCCGTCGGGCGTTTATGGATTATCCAACCGTCTGCTCGACAGTCCCTGGCCCAAGCTGTTGAAAGCCCGCCTGCGCTTCGCCACCGCCCTGCCCGCCTTGCCTGACGAAAGCGCGTTCATGGAAATCCTGGCCGACGATGAAATCGTCGCCGATGCCGAGCTGCCGCAAACTGGCGTGCCGCTCGAATGGGAAAGACTGCTGTCGGCCATTTTCGTGCGTTCGGAAAACTACGGGACCAGAGCGTCTACGGTGGCCTGGCAACGCGCCGATGGCGCCGTCTGCCTGCATGAACAAAGCTACGGGCCGCTGGGCCAGCCGCTTCAGTCCTCGGTAATTTCCACCGCCGTGTAACACGGCACCAAGTCGAACAGTTCGATCATGTCGACATTGCGCATGCGGATGCAGCCGTGCGATCCCGGCTGGCCCATTTCGGCCGTGTCCGGACTACCGTGTATGTAGATGTAACGGCGCATGGTGTCGCATTTCCCCAGGCGGTTGAAGCCCGCCTCGCTGCCGGACAGCCACAGGATGCGCGTCAGAATCCAGTCGCGGCCAGGATGGGCAGCAAAGAGTTCAGGTGTCCAGAGCTCACCGGTCGGACGGCGGCCGACAAAAACCGCGTTCTCCGGCTGGCCGGCGCCGATTTTGGCGCGGATGACATGGCGGCCACGCGGCGTGCAATAACTGCCCGGCACCTCGCCAACGCCCGCTTTTGCGGTGGACACCCAAAATTGGCGCAAAACCGCGCCGGCATCATCGAGCAGGCTCAATTGCTGGCGGGCCACGGAAATCAGCAGTTTCATAATGTCTTGGCCTGCCGGCGGCGCGCTGCGAAAAAGGCCGAGAGCATGCGGCTGCAGTCATCAGCCAGCACGCCGCCGACTACGGTCGCATGGTGGTTCAGGCGCTCGACACCGAACAGGTCAACGACGCTGCCATGCACGCCGGTCTTGGCATCGCGCGCGCCATAAATGACCCGGCTGATGCGGGCATGCATGATCGCCCCGGCGCACATCGCGCAAGGTTCCAGGGTCACGAAAAGTTCGCAGCCGGGCAAGCGGTAATTGCCAAGATTGCGCGCGGCATCGCGCAAGGCGGCGATTTCGGCATGCGCCGTCGGGTCATTCTCGCCGATCGGTGAATTAAAGCCGCGCCCGACGATCAGGCCTTCGCGCACGACCACCGCCCCGACCGGCACTTCCCCCAGACATTCGGCGGCCAGCGCCAGCGACATCGCCTCGCGCATGAAAAACTCATCGCTCAGACCGTTGCCGGTCAGGTTTGCACCGTCATCATCGTATTCAAAATGCACTATCCAACCTCTTTAAACGCTACGCTCCGCCAGCTCGGGCAGACGGCTTTTGTCGGTAAAACGGTCCAGATACAGGTAAACCACCGGCGTCAGATACAGCGTCAGCAACTGCGACAGCAGCAGTCCACCGACCACCGCCAGGCCCAGCGGCTGGCGGACTTCGGCGCCGGCACCGATAGCCAGGGCAATCGGCAGCGTGCCGACCAGCGCCGCCATGGTCGTCATCATGATCGGCCGGAAGCGGATCACGCTGGCCTGGAAAATCGCCTCAAACGGCGCCACGCCTTCCTTGCGCTGCTTTTCCAGCGCTAAGTCGATCATCATGATGGCATTTTTCTTGACGATGCCAATGAGCATGATCACGCCAACGAAGGCATACAAACTCAGATCGACCTTGAAAATCAGCAAGGTCAGCAAGGCGCCGAGCCCCGCCGACGGCAGGCCGGAAAGAATCGTCAGCGGGTGAATGAAGCTCTCGTAGAGCACGCCGAGCACCAGATAAACCACCAGCACGGCGACCAGCAGCAGCACACCCAGGCCTTGCAGCGAGGACTGGAAGGCTTGCGCCGTGCCCTGCAGGCTGGTCGTCAGCGTCACCGGCACGCGGATTTCCTGCTCCAGCGCCTTGATGCGGTCGACCGCGTCACCCAGCGAAACGCCGGGCAGCAGATTGAAGGAAATCGTCACCGATGGCAGCTGGCCCTGGTGATTGACCGTCAAAGCCTGGGTTTTGCGCGTAAAACGGGCGATGGTATCGAGCGGAATCAGCTTGCCGCCACCGCGAACGTAAATCCGCGACAGCAGCAGCGGATCGGCCTGGAATTCCGGCGCGACTTCGAGAATGACCTGGTATTGCGCCGTCGAACCATAAATCGTCGACACCTGGCGGGCGCTGAAAGCACTTTGCAGGGCATCCTCGACCTGGCCGAAAGTCAGACCCAGCGATGACAGCTTGTCGCGGTCGATGTCTACGCCGACGACCGGGCTGAGACTGTTGAGATTGTTGGCGACATCGACAAAGCCTGGCAACTGGCGGATTTTGTCAGTCAATGTTGCGGTCCACTCGTACAACTCGGGCAAATCCGTGTCCTGCAGCGTGTATTGATACTGGGCGGCGGTAAGCTGACCACCGATGCGGATCACCGGCGGATTCTGCATATAGACCTTGATCCCCGGCACTTCCGCCAGTTGCGGACGCAGGCGCTGGATGATCTGGTCGGGCGTCGATTTTCTTTCGCCCTGCGGCTTGAGGATCATGAACACCGTGCCGGTATTGGCGGTCGGGCGAATGCCGCCGGCGCCGACCGAGGACATGAAGGCAGCGACATCCGGCTCCTTGGCGACAATGGCAGCGACCGCCCGCTGGTGCTGGACCATCGACGCGAAGGAGGCATCCTGCGCGCCTTCAGTAAAGGCAATGATTTGCCCGGAATCACCGCTGGGCAGGAAATCCTTGGGCACCAGCGTAAACAGGTAAACCGTCAGCGCCAGCGTGGCGAAAAAGCTGCCGAGAATCACGCGGGGATGGGCCATTGCCAGGCGCAAGGTGCGCTCGTAAGCACCCAGCAGGGCCGAGAAAAAGCGCTCAAACATCTGAAAAACGCGGCCATGCGCGTCGGCATCGATGTGCTTGACGTAACGACTGCACAGCATCGGCGTCAGCGTCAGCGAGACAAAGCCGGACACCAGAATGGCGACGCAGATGGTCACGGCGAATTCGTGCAGCAGGCGGCCGACGATGCCCTGCATGAACAGCACCGGGATGAAGACCGCGATCAGCGAAATGGTCATCGAGATGATCGTGAAGCCAATTTCCCGAGCCCCTTTGATCGCTGCCTGGAAAGGCGTTTCGCCAGCCTCGACGTGGCGGACGATGTTTTCCAGCATGACGATGGCGTCGTCGACGACAAAGCCGACCGACAGCGTCAGTGCCAGCAACGACAGGTTGTCGAGGCTGTAGCCGAGCACCGACATCATGGCAAAGGTGCCAATAATCGAAATCGGCAGGGCCAGGCTGGGAATGATCGTGGCCGACAAATTGCGCAGAAAAAGCAGGATCACCATGATCACCAGGAAGCCTGACAGCAGCAGCGTGAACTGGACGTCGGCGATGGCGTCGCGAATCGAATGGCTGCGGTCGAACAGCACCTGCATCGTCACCGCCGCCGGCAGCTTGGCCTGGAAGGATGGCAGGATGCGCTTGATCGAGTCGACGGTTTCGATGGTGTTGGCCCCCGGCTGGCGCTGCACGGCCAGCACGATGGCCCGCTTGTCGATGTGCCAGCTGGCGATGCGGGTGTTCTCCACGCTGTCGATCGGCGTCGCGACGTCTTCCAGGCGTACCGGCGCACCGTTGCGCCAGCTCACGATCAAAGGCCGGTAGGCGGCGGCATTGGCCAGCTGGCCGCTGTCCTTCAGGGCAAAGGTCTGGCGCGAACCATCAAGCTGACCGACCGGCTGATTGACGTTGCCCTGGCTGATGGCCTGCTGCAATTCATCGAGCCCAATCCCACGCGCTGCGAGCTGGTCGGGATTGGCCTGCACCCGTACGGCAAACTTTTGCGAACCGTAGATTTGCACCTGGGCGACGCCGGGTACGGTGGACAAGCGTTGTGCGAGCTGGGTTTCGGCGTATTCGTGGACCAGCGACAGCGGCAAGGTCGGCGACGACAGCGCGATGTAGAAGATCGGTGAATCCGCCGGATTGACCTTGCGGAAGGACGGCGGCGTCGGCATGTTCGGCGGCAACTTGCGCAGCGCGGCGGCGATGGCCGATTGCACGTCCTGGGCGGCGGCGTCGATGTTGCGGCCGAGCGAAAACTGCAGGGTGATCGTGGTCGAGCCCTGGGCGCTGGTCGAATTCATCGAATCCAGCCCGGCAATCGTCGAAAATTGCCCTTCCAGCGGCGTGGCGACCGCCGCCGCCATGGTTTCCGGCGAGGCGCCGGGCAAATTGGCGGTCACCGAAATGGTCGGAAAATCGACCGCCGGCAATTCCGAAACCGGCAGCGCACGGTAACCGATAATGCCGAAAATCACGATAGCGACCATCAACAAGGTCGTCATCACCGGCCGGCGGATACAGAGTTCAGGCAGGGTCATCGCCGCGTCCTCAGCGTGCTGCCGGAGTGGCCGGGGCCGCTGCTGGCGCCGGCTGGGCAGCGCTGTTGCGTACCAGCGCGCCCGGCGTCAGGCGCAATTGCCCATCGGTGACCACGGTCTCGCCCTGCGCCAGCCCCTGAGCAATCGCCGAAGCGCCCTGGTAGCTGGCCGCGACGACGACCTTGCGCATCTCGACGGTATCGTCGGCCTTCACGACATACAGGAAATTGCCTTCGGCGCCCTGCTGGATCGCCTCGTTGGGAACGATCACCGCGTCGAGCAGTTTTTCCAGGACCATGCTGACATTGAGGAATTGCCCCGGCGTCAAACGGCTTTCGCGGTTATCGAGCACGGCTTTCATCAAAATCGTGCCTGTAGCGGGGTCGACCGCATTATCGATAAAACGCGCCTGCGCGGCGATCAAGGCTGACTTGCTCCCCGGCAGCATCACCTGCACCGGCATCGGCCCGGCCTTCGTTGCTAGATGCAAAGCCGGTAAATGCCGCTCCGGGACACTGAATGTCACATAGAGAGGATGGACCCGATTGACCACAGCCAGCGCCGTGTCGTTGATCTTGACCGACGAGCCGGGAAAGACCAGACGCGCGCCGACCACGCCGGCGAAAGGTGCGCGCACCGTGGTGTAGGACAACTGCAGACGCGCCAGTTCGAGCGCCGCCTGATCGGCCTGCAACGTTGCCGCTGCCGCTGCCGCATTGGTACGTACTTCGTTGACCTTTTCGTCCGAAACAAAACCGCGCGCTTTCAGGCCAAGATAGCGTTCGACATCGGCCTGGGCCTTGGCCAGTTGCGCCTGGTCGCGCGCCACGACGGCTTCGGCCTGCCGGACGCGGGCAGCGAAGTCGGCCGGATCGAGTTGCAGCAATACCTCACCCTGACGCACCGCCTGGCCTTCGGTATAGGCCACCGACAAAACCTGGCCATCCAGACGTGATTTCAGCGTCACCCCTTCATAAGCCTCGGCCCGACCAACGACGCTCAGCAGGACCGGCATTTCCCCGCTTTTGGCGGTGGCTATCGTCACCGGCACCGGCGCGGGCGACTTGCTCGCCACCACACTCGTCTTTCCGGCATTGCTGGCATACCAGCCAGCACCCAAAGCCAGAGCGGCCGCAGCAAGGGCAAAAACGATACGAATATTTTTTTTCATGGCTTTGCAGCAGGAAAATCGTCAAAACAGCAGCCCGGTCGAATTCAGCAAGGCTTGATCAGCGCTTTTTTTGGAAAATCCGGAATTTTTAGGGGTGGACCGCAGCAGAAGGCCGCAATGATACGTTTTTTCCACCCGCTCCATAAAAAAAAGGCCTCGCAGGGAATGCGAGGCCTGACATGAACCGCCTGAAACAACCGGCGGGCAATAATCAGCTCATGTAATTGCCGCCATTGCAGGCAAAGTTGGCGCCGGTGGTGAAACCGGATTCGCTGGAAGCCAGCCAGGCAACGATGGAAGCGATTTCATCCGGCTCGCCGAGGCGCTTGACGGGAATCGTCGACACGATCTTTTCCAGCACGTCTTCGCGAATGGCGCGGACCATGTCGGTGCCAACGTAGCCTGGCGACACGGTATTGACCGTCACGCCCTTGCTCGCCACTTCCTGCGCCAGCGCCATGCTGAAGCCGTGCATGCCGGCCTTGGCGGTGGAGTAGTTGGTCTGGCCAAACTGACCGCGCTGACCGTTCATCGAGGAAATGTTGATGATCCGGCCCCAGCCGCGATCAAGCATGCTATCGACCACCTGCTTGGTGACAAAAAACAGCGAGTTAAGGTTGGTATCGATAACCGCCATCCAGTCCTGCGCGCTCATCTTGCGGAACACGCCATCCTTGGTGATGCCGGCGTTATTGACCAGCACATCGATTTCGCCGAGTTCGGCCTTGACCTTGTCGAACGCCGCCTTGGTGCTGTCCCAGTCGGAAACATTGCCTTCGGATGCGTGAAACTCGAAGCCCAGCTCCTTCTGTTCAGCCAGCCAGCGATCCTTGCGCGGCGAATTCGGGCCGCAGCCAGCAACAACAGTATAGCCATCCTTGGCCAGACGCTGACAAATCGCCGTCCCGATGCCACCCATGCCGCCGGTCACGTAAGCAATTTTTTTACTCATTTGCCTTGCTCCTCATCTGTGATTATGAATTACGGAGCGCCACTATAACCGTAATTTCGTTATATGCAACCAATTCACTGATTGTAAATTTATTGTGCGCAGTCATTCTGCCCATGCGGCCGGATGAGCGCGATTTTCAGCACCCGACATGCAAATTCATAGCGGACGTCAAGGTGGAAGGCGAAACTCCCGGGAACGCCAGGCACCTCGCCCGAAGTGGCCCCCTTTCGGGCACCGTAATAAAAAAAGCCCGGTCATGACCGGGCTTTTTTTACCTCAGGGCGAATACTGAGTGATCAGCACTCGTCTTCGTCACCGTTGTGCACGTGACCATGCTCGATTTCCTCGGCGCTGGCCGGGCGAATCGCGGTCACCGTGCAGGTGAAGATCAGGGCCATGCCGGCCAGCGGGTGATTACCGTCGAGAACCACCTTGTCGTCGGCAACGTCGGTGACGCGATAGATGACGAAATCGTCTTCACCGCCGTCTTCCGGGCCACCTTCGAACTGCATGCCAACTTCCAGTTCCTTCGGGAAGTCCTGGCGCGGCTCGATCTGCACCAGGCTGGCATCGTAGTCGCCAAAAGCTTCGTCCGGCTGCAGCTTGACCTGCACCGATTCACCAATGCCCTTGCCTTGCAGCGCTTCCTCGATTTTCGGGAAGATGTCGTCGTAACCACCATGCAGGTAAACCAGCGCCTCACGGCCCTCGTCGACCACTTCACCCTCGGTGTTGGTAACGTGATAGTCGAGGTTGATAACGGAATTTTTGACAACCTGCATGTTCATGAATTGAGTTCCTTGACCAGGCGCAGCACATCAAGTGCGTGGCCTTTGTAATTGACGTTGTAGAGCGCGTGGCGAATGGTGCCCTCGCGATCAATGATGAAGGTGGAACGGGCAATGCCGTATTTTTTATGGCCATCCACCTCCCTGGCCTGCCAGACGCCATAGCGCTTGCACACTGCGCCATCCGTATCCGACAAAAGCTCGATGCCGATTCCTTCCTTGTCCCGGAATTCGGCGTGTTTCAGACAGTCATCACGACTGATACCAAAGAGCAGGCAGTCCTGACGGGAAAAGTCCCCATCATGATCGGAAAAATCCGTGACTTCCCGAGTGCAGTAGGGAGTGCCATCCTTGGGGTAGAAAAACAGTACAAGGTGCTTCTTACCCTGGAAAAGTGCCAGATCAACGCTTGCCATGTCGGCATCCGGCAATGCGAACAACGGTGCTTTTTCGCCAACCTTGAGTAGCATGATGAACTCCTGAAGCGCACTCGTGGGGGAGACTGCCGAGGTCGATTCTAGCGGAGGCATCGGTCAATGACTACTGCGGTAGACAGGAATTTCCCGCTTATTTTGTCGACGGTTTTTCCGGGATGGTGACGAAGATTTCGTCCTGCTTGACCATGCCCAGCTCAAAGCGGGCGCGTTCCTCGATGGCGTCATAACCCTGTTTCAGGTCGCGGACTTCGGCATCGAGGCCACCATTACGGATTTCCAGCTGCCGGGTGACTTCCTTCTGGGCCAATAACTGGCGCTCGTATTCCATGACCTTGAGCCAGCCGCCCTTACCCACCCACAAAGTGTATTGCAGGACGCCGATCAGGACCAGCAAGGCAAGCGTCAACCAGCGCATGGTGCGGTGAGGAGTGAGTGGCAAGGGGCAAGGGGCAAGCCCTCACCCATTTTGGCGTTGGCTGACGACTGATTGCTCCTCACCACGATCTCCTCACCCCTCACCTGCAAGCTGCGCTTAGCGCAGGTTGTAGAAGGTTTCGCGACCCGGGTAGGAAGCGGTATCGCCCAGATCTTCTTCGATACGAATCAGCTGGTTGTACTTGGCGATACGGTCGGAACGCGACAGCGAACCGGTCTTGATCTGGCCGGCATTCAGGCCAACAGCGATGTCGGCGATGGTGCTGTCTTCGGTTTCACCGGAGCGATGCGAGATCACGGCGGTATAACCAGCGCGCTTGGCCATTTCGACGGCAGCGAAGGTTTCCGACAGAGTGCCGATCTGGTTGATCTTGATCAGGATCGAATTACCGATGCCCTTTTTGATGCCTTCCTTGAAGATCTTGGTGTTGGTGACGAAGATGTCGTCGCCAACGATCTGGACCTTGTCGCCGAGGCGGTCAGTCAGCAGCTTCCAGCCATCCCAGTCGGCTTCGGACATGCCGTCTTCGATGGAAACGATGGGGAACTGGTCAGCCAGGTTGGCCAGGTAATCAACGAACTGGGCCGAGGTCAGTTGCAGACCTTCGCCCGCCAGGTGGTACTTGCCGTCCTTGTAGAACTCGGAAGCAGCGCAGTCGAGCGCCAGCAGCACGTCCTGGCCCGGCACGTAGCCAGCAACTTCGATGGCTTCCATGATGATCTGCAGGGCTTCGGCATGGCTGCCAAGGTTCGGGGCAAAACCGCCTTCGTCGCCGACAGCGGTCGAGTGGCCCTTCTTGTTCAGCAGTTTCTTCAACGCATGGAAGATTTCAGCGCCGCAACGGATGGCTTCGCGGATATTGGCAGCGCCCACCGGCATGACCATGAATTCCTGGATATCCAGGCTGTTGTTGGCGTGCTCGCCACCGTTGATGATGTTCATCATCGGCACCGGCATCTGCATCGGGGCCATGCCGCCGAAGTAGCGGTACAGCGGCAGGCCGGATTCTTCGGCAGCGGCCTTGGCCACGGCCATCGACACGGCGAGGATGGCATTGGCGCCGAGGCGCGACTTGTTGTCGGTACCGTCAAGCTCGATCATGGTCTGATCGATGAAAGCCTGTTCCTGGGCATCAAGACCGATGATCGCTTCGCAAATTTCGGTATTGATGTTTTCGACAGCCTGCATGACGCCCTTGCCGAGGTAACGGGAAGCATCGCCGTCACGCAGTTCGATGGCTTCGCGGGAACCGGTGGAAGCACCGGACGGCACGGCCGCACGGCCCATGACACCAGATTCCAGCAGGACGTCGGCTTCGACAGTCGGGTTGCCGCGGGAGTCAAGAATCTCGCGTGCGACGACATCAACGATAGAACTCATATTTCTTCCTTTAATCAACAGGTTGAAAGTTATTATTAAAACAGTTTGGTGATTTATTTCAGCTCTTCGAAACCGGCTGATTTTGTCGCCCGGTCAAGTGCTACCAGGCTTGCCAGCAGGCTTTCCATGCGCTCCAGGTGCCAGCTGTTCGGACCGTCGGAAAAAGCCTTTTCCGGACAGGGATGGGTTTCCATGAACAGGCCGGAAATCCCCACCGCTACCGCTGCCCGCGCCAGTACCGGCACGAACTCGCGCTGGCCACCGGAGACCGTCCCTTGCCCGCCCGGCAGCTGGACGCTGTGGGTGGCATCGAAGACGACCGGGCAGCCGGTGTCGCGCATGATCGCCAGGCTGCGCATGTCGGAAACCAGATTGTTGTAGCCGAAGGAGGCGCCGCGTTCGCAAACCATGAGGTTGTCGACGCCGCCATTCACTTCGCGGGCCTTGTCGACGACATTTTTCATGTCGCCCGGCGCCAGGAACTGGCCCTTCTTGATATTCACCGGCTTGCCGCAGGAAGCAACCGCATGGATGAAATCAGTCTGACGACAGAGGAAGGCTGGCGTCTGCAAGACGTCAACGACGCTGGCGACCTGCGCCACGTCATTTTCGGAATGCACATCGGTCAGTACCGGCACGCCGATCTGGGCCCGAACGTTTTCCAGGATTTTCAGGCCGCCATCGATACCAGGGCCGCGCACGGACTTGCCCGAGCTGCGGTTGGCCTTGTCGTAGGACGCCTTGAAAATGTAGTTCACACCGAGTCGACCGCAGATTTCCTTCATGCGGCCGGCAATGTCGACGCACAGCTGTTCCGATTCGGCAGTACAGGGACCGGCGATCAGGAAAAAAGGCTGGTCAAGACCCGCCTCGAAACCACAAAGTTTCATCGGAACTGACCCAGCTTGTTGGCCAGGGCGGCCTTCACGTAGGACGTGAACAGCGGGTGGCCCTGGCGCGGGTTGGAGGTGAATTCCGGGTGGAACTGGCAACCGACGAACCACGGATGGATAGCGGCCGGCAACTCGACCATTTCGCACAGATCGGTACCCGGCGCGCGACCGGCGACGATCAGACCCTTCTCCTCAAGCTGGGCGAGCAGCGTGTTGTTGACTTCGTAACGGTGACGATGGCGCTCGGTGATTTCCGGCGCACCGTAGATCTGGCGGGACAGCGAGCCTTCGGCCAGATTGCAGACCTGGGCGCCGAGGCGCATGGTACCGCCGATGTCCGAATCCTCGCTACGCTTCTCGACCTTGCCGGAAGCATCGAGCCACTCGGTAATCAGGCCGATGACCGGATACGGGGTCGCCGTTTCGAACTCGGTCGAATGCGCGCCTTCAAGACCGGCCACATGACGTGCGAACTCGACGACGGCCATCTGCATGCCGAGGCAGATGCCCAGGTAAGGCACCTTGTTTTCACGGGCATAGCGAATGGCTTCGATCTTGCCTTCCGTGCCACGACGGCCAAAGCCGCCCGGCACGAGGATAGCGTCGACGCCCTCGAGCACGCCGGTGCCATCCTTCTCGATGTTCTCGGAGTCGATGTATTCGATATCGACCTGGCAGCGAGTATGAATACCGGCATGCTTGAGCGCTTCGATCAGCGACTTGTAGGACTCGGTCAGATCGACATATTTGCCGACGAAGGCGATCCGGACGGTATTGAGCGGATGCTCCATGGCCTCGATCAGCTTCGACCAGGCCGACAGGTCGGCGGCCTTGGCCAGAATATTCAGTTTGTGGCAGACGATCTCGTCGAGCATCTGCTCGTGCAGCATGCCCGGAATCTTGTAGATCGAGTCAGCATCAAGACATTCAATGACGGCTTCGGGCATCACGTTACAGAACAGCGCGATCTTGCGCCGCTCTTCACTCGGAATCGAACGGTCAGCGCGGCACAACAGGATGTCCGGCTGGATGCCGATCTGGCGCAATTCCTTGACCGAGTGCTGGGTCGGTTTGGTCTTCAGTTCACCGGCGGTCGGAATGTAGGGCAACAGCGTCAGATGCATGTAGCAGACGTTGTTGCGGCCTTCCTCGATGCCCATCTGGCGAATGGCTTCCAGAAAAGGCAGCGACTCGATGTCGCCGACCGTACCACCGACTTCGACGATAGCCACATCAGCGCCTTCGGCACCGGCCTTGATCTTGTCCTTGATTTCATCAGTGATGTGCGGAATGACCTGCACGGTCTTGCCGAGGTATTCACCGCGACGCTCTTTCTTGAGCACGGTGTCGTAAACCTGGCCGGTCGTGAAATTATTACGCCTGGCCATCCTGGCGCTGGTAAAGCGCTCGTAGTGGCCGAGGTCAAGGTCGGTTTCGGCGCCATCTTCAGTCACGAATACTTCACCGTGCTGGAAGGGGCTCATCGTGCCGGGGTCGACGTTGATGTATGGGTCAAGCTTGAGGTGGGTTACCTTGATGCCGCGGGACTCCAGAATGGCCCCCAGCGACGCTGCAGCGATGCCTTTGCCCAGAGAGGACACGACACCGCCCGTAACGAAAACATATTTGGTCATGGAAACACAGGCAGCGGGAAATTTGAATTATAGCTGAAATGCGCCCCTGCTCCAATCCCGGAGACGTGCCGGAAGGTGCTTCAGCGGGTAGAATCCAGCCGATTCCAACCTGAAGCACTCGTTGCCAAGAACCGCCATGTCCGAATACGTATTTGACGTCACCATCGAAAACTTCCAGGAAAAAGTCGGCGAAGCCTGCATGCAGACGCCGGTTGTTGTTGATTTCTGGGCCCCCTGGTGCGAGCCGTGCAAGGTGCTCAAGCCGCTGCTGGAAAAGCTCGCCGCAGAATACAAAGGCCGCTTCCTGCTGGCCCTGGTCAACGCTGACGAAAACCCCGAAATTTCCCAGCATTTCGGCGTGCGCAACATTCCTTCGGTCAAGGTGCTGCATCAAGGCCAGCTGGTTGATGAATTCAACGGCGCACTGCCGGAAGGCGAAGTTCGCGCCTTCCTTGATCGCATCGCCCTGCCCGGCAGCAACGAAGCCAATCTGCGCGAAGAAGCCATGCTGCTACTCGGCGAAGGTCGCCAGGAAGAAGCGCTGGCCAAGCTCGTTGAAGCCAGCCACGCCGACCCGCAGAACCAGGCCATCCAGCTCGATGCCGTTGAGGTGTTGATGCAGCTTGGGCGCAACGATGAAGCTAGCCAATTGCTCGCCGGCGAGTACAGCAACGAAGCGGAGCGTGCCAACGCCCTGCGCGCCCGCCTGGCGCTGGCCGCTGGCGCCGCCGACACGGCGCCGCTGGAAGCCAAACTGGAAGCCAACCCCGATGACCACGCCACCCGCCTCGAACTGGCCGCTGCCTACGCGGCACAAAGCCGT
>JAVBXO010000337.1 GCA_030824535.1 Azonexus sp.
GCCCCGAGCAAACGCGCAGGAAGGCGATGCGGTCGCGGTGCTTGGGGTCCATGTTGGCCTGGATCTTGAACACGAAACCGGAGAACTTCGGCTCGTTCGGCGCGACGGCGCGGCTGACCGCCGGGCGGGCAATCGGCGGCGGCGAGAGTTCGACGACGGCATCAAGCAGACTCTGCACGCCGAAGTTGTTGACCGCCGAACCGAAAAACACCGGCGACTGCTTGCCGGCCAGGTATTCGGCAGCGTCGAAAGCATGCGACGCGCCGCGCACCAGTTCGATGTCGGAGCGCAGTTCGTCAGCCTGGGTACCGATCAGCTCATCGAGGCGCGGGTTATCCAGGCCCTTGATGATTTCGGCCGTGCCCTTTTCGGCTTGCGGATCGAAGAAGGCGATGGAATCGTCGTAGAGGTGATAGACGCCGCGGAAACGCTTGCCCATGCCAATCGGCCAGGTAATCGGCGCGCACTGGATGCCGAGCACCGACTCGATTTCATCGAGCAGATCAATCGGTTCCTTGCCTTCGCGGTCAAGCTTGTTGATGAAGGTCAGGATCGGCGTGTCGCGCATGCGGCAGACGTTCAGCAACTTGATCGTCTGGGCTTCGACGCCATTGACCGAGTCGATGACCATGGTCGCCGAATCGACGGCCGTCAGCGTGCGATAGGTGTCTTCGGAAAAATCCTCGTGGCCCGGCGTGTCGAGCAGGTTGATCATGCATTCGCGGTAAGGGAACTGCATGACCGACGAGGTCACGGAAATGCCGCGTTGCTTTTCCAGCTCCATCCAGTCCGAAGTCGCGTGGCGCGAGGCCTTGCGCGCGCGCACTTCGCCGGCAACCTGAATGGCGCCGCCGAACCACAGCAGCTTTTCGGTCAGCGTGGTTTTACCCGCGTCGGGGTGGGAAATGATCGCGAAGGTGCGACGGCGGGAGATTTCGGTATCGAGAACGGACACGGCGGGCGGCTATCTGGAGGAAAACGCGCCATTATACCGGCCAGTCACCCCGACTCGACTTCCGATACCAGCAAGGGCAGCACTTCGCGATACAGCGCGCGACTGGCGTAAGCCAGCCAGGGCAGGAAAACCGGCAACAAGGGCAGCAGCAAGGCGCCGGTGATCCCCAGCCCGGCCAGCAGCACGGCCCACAGCATGGCGACCGGGAAATTGCCAAAAATCACCCGCACGCTGAGCACGACCGCGGCCACCAGGCTACAGCGCCGTTCGCAAAGCAAGGGAACGGCAAAGGCCGAAATGCAATACAACAGGAAGGCGACGATCAGCCCCGAAGCGGCCGCCCACAAGGCAAAATTGCCGACGCCGGCCGGCATTGCCAGCAGGCCCACTGGATCGCCGCCGACCAGGTAGGCGTAGAGAATCGCCGCATCGCTGACAAAGATCATCAAGAGCAGCCCGCAAACCAGCGCCAGCGCCCACAAGCTCGTCGCTGCACGGGCAAAACCGGCGCTGACATCGGCCAGGCCAACGCCTGCGCCAGCTTCGGCCGCCCGCGCGATGCCGAAGAAACCCGCCAGCGTGACCGGCGCCACCAGCATGAAGCCGCCGCCGGCAACGAGCAGCAGCGGCATCCAGCCCAGCGCCAGCAAGACGCCAAGAATGAGGCCGCCGGGCAGCACGAAACACAGGCTGTAGAGCAGGCTGACCCGGCGTGTTGCCGTGGCCATACGCCAGCCGGCCAGCAGGGCGCGCTGCAGGCTGGCGGGTGAAAGCGGACGAGGCGTCATGTTCAGGCGAGCCGGGAGAAAAATCCTAGCTTAGCCCTTGCCGGGAACGACGAAGTCAATCCAGATCAAATTTATTTCGTGGTCTGAGCAGCAATCTGCGGTCGACCTGAAAATTGCCCTATTTTTGCTGTTGACCGCAAAAGTGCCGGACGAAAAAAATCCCCGCACAAGCAAGGGAAGCACTGAAATATCCGTCATTCCCGCGCAGGCGGGAATCCAGTTCGGTGTCAAAACCCTGGATTCCCGCCTGCGCGGGAATGACATTTTAGACAAATCAGCGCTATCCCAGACCTTGCGGGGATTTTTCGGACCGATCCGGCAAGCCGGATCAGCCGCAGGATAAAACGATCAGTTCGCCAGGGCGTTCTTGATCTGTTCCAGCGTGGACGGATCTTCGATGGTCGTCAGATCGCCCGGATCGCGGCCTTCAGCCAGCGCCTGCAAGGAGCGACGCAGCATCTTGCCGGAACGGGTCTTGGGCAGACCGGTCACGAAGTGCACGCGGGCCGGACGGCCGATGGCGCCGAGGATGCCATCGACGGTCGCGAAGACTTCCTTCTCCAGCGCCTTGATCGACTCCGGGCTGACCAGTTTGGAGGCATCCTTGACAACGGCGAAGGCCATCGGCACCTGACCCTTGAGCTTGTCTTCGACACCGACCACGGCCACTTCGGCGATTGCCGGGTGGTTCTGGATCGCTTCTTCGATTTCGCGGGTACCGAGGCGGTGGCCGGCAACGTTGATCACGTCGTCGGTACGACCGAGGATGGTGAAGTAACCTTCGTCATCCTTGATCGCCCAGTCGTAGGAGGAATAAACCAGCGGCTCCTTGAACAGCGTGAAGTAGGTGGACACGAAGCGGTCATCCTGGCCCCAGACGGTGGACAGGCAGCCAGGCGGCAGCGGCGGCACGACGGCGGCGATACCCTTTTCGTTGGCCTCGCACTCGGAACCATCCTCACGATAGATCTTGAGGTTGTAGCCGTAGACCGGGAAGGACGGCGAACCGAACTTGATCGGGGTCTTTTCAACGCCGTGCAGCGCCGCCAGCATCGGCCAGCCGGTTTCGGTCTGCCAGTAGTTGTCGATGACCGGAATGCCCAGCTCGCCCTGGAACCACTCGTGGGTCGGCTGGTCGAGCGGCTCGCCGGCCATGAAGATGTGCTTCAGGCAGGAGATGTCGTACTTGTGCATGAAGGCCGGGTCCTGCTTCTTCAGCACGCGGGCAGCGGTCGGGGCCGAGAACATCACGGTGACCTGGTACTTTTCGACGATCTGCCACCAGATGCCGGCATCCGGACGCAGCGGCGTGCCTTCGTACATCACGGTGGCCATACCGGCGAGCAGCGGGCCGTAGATGATGTAGGAGTGGCCAACCACCCAGCCGATGTCCGAGGTCGAGAAGAAGGTTTCGCCTTCACCACCGCAGTAGATGTGCTTCATCGACGAAGCCAGGGCCACGGCGTAGCCGCCGGTATCACGCTGCACGCCCTTGGGCTTGCCGGTGGTGCCGGAGGTGTAGAGGATGTAGGACGGCTCGGAAGATTCCAGCCATTCGCACTCGACCTTGGCGTCCATGAACTGCTCACGCAGGGTCGCGTAATCGACGTCACGGCCTTCAACTTTGCTGAATTCCTTGTCCAGACCACGGTTGACCATCAGCACATTGGTCGGCTTGTGTTCGGCCAGTTCGATGGCTTCGTCGAGCAGGTGCTTGTAGGGAACAGCCTTGCCACCGCGCATGCCGGCGTCGGACGAAACGATCAGGGTCGGCTTGGCATCGTCGATGCGGGTGGCCAGCGAACCGGAAGCGAAACCACCGAAAACCACCGAGTGAATCGCGCCGATACGGGTGGCGGCGAAAATCGCGAAAGCTGCCTGGGCGATCATCGGCATGTAAATCAGCACGCGGTCGCCCTTCTTGACGCCGAGGCTCTGGTAAATCGCCGCCATGCGCTCGACTTCAGCCTGCAGTTCAGCGAAGGAGTAGATGACCTCTTCGTTGGTTTCCGTCGAGATGTAGATCAGCGCACGGTCGTTCGGACGCTTGGCAGCGTGACGGTCAATCGCGTTGTAGCAGAGGTTGGTCTTGCCACCGACGAACCACTTGGCGAAGGGCGGCTTGGAATAGTCGCAAACTTCGGTAAACGGTTCTTTCCAGTCGATGAGCTGGGCCTGTTCGGTCCAGAACTCGTTCGGCTTTTCGATGGAATACTGGTGAAATTCCTTGTACGTCGCCATAAAGGGTCCCTCTAGGTAAATTTTCCTGCACACAATGAAACGAAACGGTTATTTGTAGGTTTTCCGTTTCTCAAGTTTGTTCGCCCCCGCCTTGCGGCACGAGGCGACATTTAGCGGACCGGGTCGAATGCCCCCGGCCCATCCAATCTCAGCCGCCGGCGATTTCCACGACCACGCGCCCCTTGGCGCGACCGGCAACGTATTCGTCGAACAAGGGCGGCAGTTCGTCAAAAGCAATCTTGCGCGACATGCGCTCGAGGTGCGGCGGCCGCAAGTCGGTCGCCAGGCGTTGCCAGATGCCGCTGCGGTAGGGTTCGCGGATATAGCCGGAGTCGATGCCGAGCAGCGAAACGCCACGCAGGATGAAAGGCATCACCGTGGTATTCAGCGTGTGCGTTGCCGCCAGACCGATGCTGGCGATGGTGCCGCCCTGCTGCATGGTGCTGGCGATCCAGGCCAGCACGTCGCCGCCGAGGTTGTCGACGGCGCCCGCCCAGCGCGCCTTGTCGAGCGGGCGGATTTTCGTCAGGTTGAGCTCCTGACGCAGCATGACTTCGGCCGCGCCCAGGCTCTTCAGGTAATCGCTTTCGCTTTCCTTGCCGGTCAGCGCGACGACGTGGTAACCCAGCCGGGCCAGCATATCGACCGCCAGACTGCCGACGCCGCCGGTCGAACCAGTGACGATCACCGGCCCCTTGGCCGGCGTCAGGCCGTTTTCTTCCATGCGCACAACGCCCAGCGCCGCGGTGAAGCCGGCAGTGCCGAGCGCCATCGCGTCGTACAGCGACAAGCCAGCCGGCAGCGGCACGACCCAGTCAGCCGGCACGCGGGCGTATTCGGCGTAACCGCCGTGGTGGGCAACGCCGATGTCGAAACTGGTGGCAATGACCGGATCACCGGCCTTGAAACGCGCATCGCTGCTGCTGACGACAACGCCCGACAGGTCGATGCCGCCGACGCAGGGAAAGCGACGAATGATCTTGCCCGCGCCGGTAGCAGCCAGCGCGTCCTTGTAATTAATGCTCGAATAGGCCACGCGGATGGTCACTTCGCCCGGGTCAAGCTGGGCTTCTTCCATCTTGACCAGGCCGCTGACGACCTTGCCTTCGCGTTCCTCAATCAGCAGTGCTTTGAAGGAATCCATGTGTTCTCCTCGCTCCTTGAGCTTCAAATTGTATTCATAATTATGGATGCTGAAAACAATCACGACAATGACTACAAAACCTTTACAGCCGTCAGGTTTTGAAATACAGTCCGCTGCTATGCGTAAAGTACTAGTCTCCTTTTTACTGGCTTCCTCGCTGCTCGTCGGCGGGATCGGCGCCACCTCGGCAGCCGAACAAATCCGCAAGCCCGAAGAGTCCAAGTCCTTCCTCGAACGCTACACCAACGCCGCTCAGGACGTGATCCTGCAGGGCCTCAAGCTGGTTGGTGTACGCTACCGCTGGGGTGGCAACGATGAAGACAGTGGCCTCGATTGCAGCGGTTTTGTTCGCCTGGTTTTCAAGGACAGCGTCGGCACCAGCCTGCCGCGCACCGCTCGCGAAATGAGCGATTACGGTGAAAAGATCGACGTCAACGAACTCAAGCCTGGCGATCTGGTTTTCTTCAACACCATGCGCCGTGCCTTCTCGCATGTTGGCATCTACCTCGGCGACAACCATTTCCTGCATGCCCCGCGCGCCGGCGCCGAAGTGCGTGTCGAGAACATGGAAAACAGTTACTGGGTCAAACGCTTCGACGGCGCCCGCCGCATCATCGACGGCAAATAAAAATCAGCGGTTTGCGAACCGCTTTTTTTACATCCACCATAGCGAATCGTTCTCATTTACAAAACAGCAAGCGCCCGATAAACTGCAGCCACTCTGTTCATTTACCGGGAATACACGCATGAAACTGCCTGCCCTGCTGTTCATTGCCACCGCCATCACCGCCGCCTATCCGCTCTGCGCCGAAGAGCAGGTGCTGAACCTTTATTCGGCCCGTCACTATCAGACCGACGAAGCGCTGTACTCGAACTTCACCCAGCAAACCGGCATCAAGATCAACCGCATCGAGGGCAAGGAAGACGAGCTGCTTGAGCGCATCCGCAACGAAGGCGCCAACAGCCCGGCCGACATTTTCCTGACTGTCGACGCCGCGCGCCTGGCCAAGGCCCACGAACTCGGGTTGTTCACCCCGGTCGTTTCAAAAACGCTGGAAAGCCGCATTCCTGCCCACCTGCGCACCGACGACTGGTTCTCCTTCTCGACCCGCGCCCGCGTCATCATCTACAACAAGCGCACGGTCAAGGCCGAGGACGTGCAGAACTACGCCGATCTCGCCGATCCGAAACTCAAGGGCAAGTACTGCTCGCGCTCCGGTTCGCACCCCTACAACCTGTCGCTGATGGCGTCGATCATCGCCAATGAAGGGGAAGCCCGCGCCGAGCAGATTGCTCGCGGCATGGTCGACAATTTCGCCCGTCCGCCCAAGGGCGGCGATACAGACCAGATCAAATCAGTGGCTGTCGGCGAATGCGGTGTAGCGATCTCGAACACCTACTACGTGGCCCGGCTGCTGCGGTCGACCAAGCCGGAAGAGCAAAAATTGATGCAGACGGTCGGCATCGTCTGGCCCAACCAGAACGGCAGCGGCGCCCATATCAATGTTTCGGGCGGCGGCGTGCTGAAATTCGCCCCACACAAGGACGCGGCGTTGAAGTTCCTCGACTACCTCGCCTCCGACCAGGCCCAGCGCTATTTTGCCGATGGCAATAACGAATGGCCGGCGGTCGACAGCGTCAAGGTCGCCAATCCGGCGCTGGATGCTTTGGGCAAGTTCAAGGCCGACAAGATGCCGGTCAAGAATCTGGCGATGTACCAGACCAAGGCGCAGATCATTTTTGATCGGGTCGGCTACAAATAAGGACTTTTGCGGTCAACTGCCCGCCAGGGGCAATTTTCAGGAGGGAGCGCGCGTCGCTCCCTTTTTATTGGCTCAGCGTCGCCGCGCCGCCGAGATCTGCCGCGACAAGGCAATCAGCGGCAACAAGCCGACCGCGACAATCGCCAGCGCCGCCGTTGAGGCTTCTGCCAGACGTTCGTCGGAAGCCAGCGTATAAGCCTGCGTCGCCAGCGTATCGAAGTTGAAGGGACGCATGACCAGCGTTGCCGGCAGCTCCTTCATGACATCAACGAAGACCAGCAGGCCGGCGGTCAGCAGACTGCCGCGCAGCATCGGCGCATGCACGCGGCGCAGGGTTTCGCTCTGGCCGAGACCCAGGCTGCGCGCCGCGTCGTCCATGTTCGGCGTGATCTTGGCCAGGCTCGATTCAACGGTATGCAGGGCCACGGCCAGGAAACGCACGAGGTAGGCGTAGATCAGTGCGGCGATGCCGCCGGTCAGCAGCAGGCCAGGATTGTGCCCGAACCACAGCGCCCATTGTCCAGCCAGCCAGTTGTCGAGGCGGGTCACCGGAATCAGTACGCCGACGGCGATCACCGCGCCGGGCACGGCATAACCGAGGCCGACGATGCGATTCAGCACATTAGCGAAGGTCGTTTTCGACAGGCGCGCGCCATAGGCCATGACCAGCGCCAGCGCTACGCCGATGATCGCCGTGGCGCCGGCCAGCACAAAACTGTTGCGCGACAGCAGCAGGAAGCGCTCGCCGAACTGGGCGTCGCCTTCGGTCAGCGCCATCTTCAGCAGCAGCAGCGCCGGCAGCACGAAACCGAACAGCAGCGGCAGGCTGCACACCAGCACCGCCAGCAGCGCCCGCCAGCCGGAAAGCTGCGCCCCGGCCATCGGCCGGTTGCGGGCCGTGGTGTCGTTGTAACGCGCCCGGCCGCGCGAAATGCGTTCGGCCATCAACAGACACAACACGAAACCGAGCAGGATCGCCGCCAACTGGGCGGCGGCAATGCGGTCGCCGAGCGAGAACCAGGCGCGGTAAATGCCGGTGGTGAAGGTGTTGACCGCAAAATAGGCCACCGTGCCGTAATCGGCCAGGGTTTCCATCAGCGCCAGCGCGACGCCGGCAACAATCGCCGGTCGGGCCAGCGGCAGCGACACACTGAAAAAGGCCCGCCACGGCCCCATGCCCAAGGTGCGCGCGGCTTCAAGCATGCCGCTGGCGCGTTCAAGGAAGGCGCTGCGGGCGAGCAGATACACATAGGGATAGAGCACGCCGATGAACATCAGCACCGCCCCCGGCAGGCTGCGCACATCGGGGAACCAGTAATCGCCGTAATTCCAGCCGAAAGTCTCGCGCAGGGCGCTCTGCACCGGCCCGACAAATTGCAGGAAATCGGTATAGACGTAGGCCATGACGTAAGCCGGCACCGCCAGCGGCAGGACCAGGCCCCATTCGAAGAAACGCCGACCGGGGAAATCATGCATCGATGTCAGCCAGGCCGTGGTCACGCCGATCAGGCCGACGCCCAGGCCAACGCCGGCACACAGCCACAGCGAATTGGCGATGTAATCGGGCAGCACGGTTTGCGCGAGGTGGTTCCAGGTGGCGCTGGTGCCGCCGGCAAAAAGGTTGAGACCGACGCTGGTGACCGGCAAGGCGGCCAACAGGGCAACGATCAGGGCAACAAGCAGCAGGGGGGAACGAAGGAGGGCACGCATGGCAGTGAATGCGAATTATAATCGACAGCCATGGCCCAACTTGAACTAAAAAACGTCGTTCAGCGCTACGGCAAGCAGATCATTGTCGATGGCGTCGATTTCCAGCTCGCAGCCGGACAGATTGCCTGTCTACTCGGCCCTTCCGGCTGCGGCAAGACCACCTTGCTGCGCTGCATTGCCGGTTTCGAGGAAGTCGCCGGCGGCGAAATTTGCCTGCATGGCGAGATCGTCAGCCAGGCCGGTCGCCGCGTCGCCCCGGAAAAGCGCCGGATCGGCATGGTTTTCCAGGATTACGCGCTGTTCCCGCACCTGACCATCGCCCGGAACGTCGCTTTCGGTCTGGGCAGCAAACCGGCCGAAGACCCCGCCGAGCGCGTCCGCCAGTTGCTCGCCACGGTCGGTCTGGCCGGCCAGGGCGACAAGTATCCACACGAACTCTCCGGCGGTCAGCAGCAGCGCGTCGCCCTCGCCCGCGCCCTCGCCCCGCGACCGGAGCTGATCCTGCTCGACGAACCCTTCTCCAACCTCGACGTCGGCCTGCGCGAGCGGCTGTCGGTCGAAGTTCGCGAAATTCTCAAACGCGAAGGCTCGACGGCGATCATGGTGACCCACGACCAGCACGAAGCCTTTGCCATGGCCGACGAGATTGGTGTCATGTACGAAGGCCGCATCCAGCAGTGGGACGTGCCCTACAACCTCTACCACCGCCCGGCCAACCGCTTTGTCGCCGATTTCATCGGCCAGGGCGTGCTGATATCCGGCGAAGTCGTGGCCAATAACGGCGTGCGCATGGAACTCGGCACGCTGACCTCGGACACGCCGGTCGAGTGCAACGAAAGCTGCACTGAATGCGATTGCGGCTGCCCGGTCGACATCCTGCTGCGCCCCGACGACATCGTGCACGACGACGCCAGCCTGGTTCGTGCCGAGGTCGTGCACAAGGCTTTCCGCGGCGCCGACATCCTGTATACGCTGAAGCTGAGCAGCGGCAAGGAAGTCCTGTCGCTGATCCCCTCGCATCACAACCACGCCCTGGGCGAGCAGATCGGCATCCGTCTCGACGCCGATCACGTCATCGCCTTCAAGCGTCACGATGCCTGCGCCGGCGACAGCAGCTGCGAAATCCGCCTGGAACAGCAGGAAGCCAAAGCTGTCGTCTGGCACCCGGGAACGCGCTGAGCCCGGCACGCCGATGATTCCCTTCCTCGGCTCCCGCGACGCCTTCCCCCCGCTCGCCAAAACCCGCGACGACATCGGCGGCCTGCTCGCCATTGGCGGCGGCCTGTTCCCCGAACGTCTGCTCGACGCTTACCGGCGCGGCATCTTTCCTTGGGGAACACATCTCGGCCACCCGCTGTGGTATGCCCCCGATCCGCGCATGGTGCTGTTTCCCGGCGAATTCCGCCTGACCCGCTCCTTGCGCAAGACGCTGCGCAGCGGCAAATTCAGCGTCCGTTTCGACAGCGATTTTGCCGATGTCATGCAGCGCTGTGCCGCAACGCCCCGCCCCGGCCAGGATGGCACCTGGATTTCCGACGAAATGCTTGAAGCCTATTGCAAGCTGCATGAACTTGGCTGGGCACATTCGGTCGAAAGCTATGTGGATGGCGAGATGGTGGGCGGCTTGTATGGTTTGGCGATCGGGCAGATGTTTTACGGGGAATCGATGTTTTCCCGACGCACCGATGCCTCGAAAGTGGCTTTTGCCCACCTTGTCCGGCATCTGCAAATCCATCAATTCGGAATGATCGACTGTCAGATGCATACCTCACACCTCGCCTCGCTCGGTGGCCGCGAAATTTCCCGTGCCGATTTCCTGTGCCGCCTGCAAAGCCTGACGGCCAGCGGCCAGCCGCGTTCCGACTGGTCCTGTGGCCCCTCTACCGATGAATGGTGATCGCCATGTCCATGCCCGACGATGCCAAGCTGCCCTACTCCCTGCTGCATTTCTACGCCACTTCGCAATACCCGTGCAGCTATCTCAGTGACCGCCAGGCCCGTTCGCAAGTCGCGACGCCGGCCTACGTCATCGACAGCCAGATCTACAGCTCGCTGGTGCGCAATGGTTTTCGCCGCAGCGGCATCTTCACTTACCGGCCGCACTGCGACAGCTGCCAGGCCTGCGTCCCCGTGCGCCTGCCCGTCGCGCAAGCCGAACTCGACCGCAGCCAGCGCCGCGCCATCAAGCGCCACGGCCACCTCCTCGCCCGCGAATTTCCGCTGGCCTTCAACGACGCCCATTACGCGCTCTATCAACGCTACCAGGCCAGCCGTCACCCCGGCGGCGGCATGGACGACGACAGCCGCGAGCAATACGAGCAATTCCTGCTGCAAAGCCGCGTCGACACCCGCATCATCGAATTTTCCGACGAGCACGGCGTGTGCATGGTCAGCGTCATCGACGTGCTCGACGACGGCCTGTCGGCGGTCTATACCTTCTACGACCCGGACCGGCCGCAAGCCAGCTTCGGCACCTACAACGTCCTGTGGCAAATCCAGCAATGCCGCGCCCTCGGCCTGCCCTATCTCTACCTCGGCTACTGGATCGGCGAAAGCCGGAAAATGGCCTACAAAGCCCGCTTCCAGCCCATCGAAGGCCTGATCGACGGCGAATGGCAGCCCCTGCCGGCCAGCAAACCCCCGACCGAAACTGCATGAAACGCCTGACATTTCTGATTTTTCTGCTGCCCCTGGCCGTCCACGCCGGCGCCGGCCAGACCTACTACTGCGACAACGGCAGCCAGCTCGACATTTCAATGTCCGCTGACAGCGACGGTCGACCGCAGGCAACGCTGCATTTCGCCGACGGCGCCATCCATCTGCCGCAAGTCCCCAGTCCTGTTGGCAGCCGCTACCGCAGCGAACCGGTCAGCCTGTCGCTGCACGAAGACCGCGCCATTTTCGAAGACGGCAAGGGCAATCGCCGCGAATGCAGCAGCCAGCCGCCGGCCGTCAGCAGCTTCATCGAGATTTCCGGTCAGGTCCGCTACCCCGGCCAACTGCCGCCGCAGGCCCGCCTGATCGTCCTGACCCAGGCCCTGGGCCGCCCCGGCAGCAAGGCGCTGACGCTCGGCGAACAACATTACCTGCTCAACGGCGCCCCCTCGCCGATTTCCTTCAGTTCTACGGTCGACCGCGATTTACTGGGCAAAACCGCCCGCCTCGCCGTCAGCGCCCGCATCGACATCGCCGGCAAGACGCGCTACCGCAGCGCCGTGGTTTACCCGGCCATCAACCACGGCCAGGCCGCCGCCGTCGAACTCGAACTCCTGCCTGTCGGGCGCAAGTAAGCGAACTGATCTTTCATCTGGCCACGCCGGACCGAGGAATATTCTTCACCGCACAAATCTGCGGTCGACCTGATTTTTTGGGCAGTTTTCGCGCCACGCCTCAATAAACAAAAACTATCAATGGAATTACCTTAATTCGTTAGCCATATCCAGCGCTCACTTCTAAGCTACCAACAGTCCCACCCCGATTCGTTCGTACAACAAAGGAGAGAGAACCATGAGCAACGAAAGCCAATGTCCCTTCGCCGGCACGCACGGCGCCCGCGCTGTCACCGGTGCGCAGGCCAATCGTGACTGGTGGCCGAATCAGTTGAATCTCGGCATGCTGCACCAGCACGCCCCGGCGTCGAACCCGATGGATGCGGATTTCGATTACGCCGCAGCCTTCAAAAAGCTTGATCTGGCGGCGGTGAAAAAAGACCTGACGGCCTTGATGACCACCTCGCAGGACTGGTGGCCGGCCGACTGGGGCCATTATGGCGGCCTCTTTATCCGCATGGCCTGGCACAGCGCTGGCACCTATCGCACGGCCGATGGCCGGGGTGGCGCGGGGACAGGCAATCAGCGTTTTGCGCCGGTCAATAGCTGGCCGGACAACGCCAATCTCGACAAGGCCCGCCGCCTGCTCTGGCCGATCAAGCAGAAATACGGCAACGCGCTATCGTGGGCCGATTTGCTGATCCTCGCTGGCAATGTCGCGCTGGAAAGCATGGGCTTCAAGACGTTCGGCTTCGGCGGCGGTCGCGCCGACATCTGGCAGCCGGAAGAGGACATTTACTGGGGCAAGGAAAAGACCTGGCTGGGTGACCAGCGTTATGCCGGCGACCACGATCTGGAAAACCCGCTCGCCGCCGTGCAGATGGGCCTGATTTACGTCAATCCCGAAGGCCCGAACGGCAATCCCGATCCCGTCGCTTCCGGCCGCGATGTGCGCGAAACCTTTGCCCGCATGGCGATGAACGATGAGGAAACAGTGGCCCTGGTCGCCGGCGGCCATACCTTTGGCAAGGCGCACGGTGCGGGTGATCCGAAACTCGTCGGCCCAGAGCCGGAAGGCGCGCCGATTGAGGAACAGGGCTTGGGCTGGATCAACCAGTTCGGCAGCGGCAAGGGTGTGCACACCACGACCAGCGGCATCGAAGGCGCGTGGAAACCGAACCCGACGCACTGGGACAACGGCTATTTCGACATGCTTTTCGGCTACGAATGGGAGCTGGTCAAGAGCCCGGCCGGCGCGCATCAATGGCGAGCCAGGGACTGCAAACCCGAGCACCTGATTCCGGACGCCCACGATCCTTCATTGAAGCATGCGCCGATGATGACCACGGCCGACCTGTCGCTACGTTTCGATCCCATTTACGAGCCGATTTCGCGCCGTTTCCATGCCGATCCGCAGGCTTTCGCCGATGCCTTCGCCCGCGCCTGGTTCAAGCTGACGCACCGCGACATGGGCCCGAAAGTCCGCTACCTCGGTCCGGACGTGCCGGCCGAAGACCTGATCTGGCAAGACCCGATTCCCGTCCTTGATCATCCGTTGATCGACGCCGCCGACATCGCCGGGCTCAAGGCGAAAATCCTGGCTTCCGGACTGTCGACCGCAGAATTGGTCGCAACGGCCTGGGCCTCGGCTTCGACCTTCCGCCATTCGGACAAGCGCGGCGGCGCCAATGGCGCGCGCATCCGCCTGGCGCCGCAGAAGGATTGGGAAGTCAATCAACCGGCGCAGCTGGCCGTGGTCCTGACCGTACTCGAAGACATCCAGCAGGCTTTCAACGCCGCGCAAGCAGGCGGCAA
>JAVBXO010000380.1 GCA_030824535.1 Azonexus sp.
CCGCGACCCGTCGCTTGCCCAAATAGCCCAAAACCAGCCCCCTTCCCGTCATTCCCGCGCAGGCGGGAATCCACTTCGGCGTTTGAACTCCGCGCAGCACCCCTGGATCCCCGCCTTCGCGGGGATGACGATTGAGGTGTGCCACGACCCGTCACTTGCTCAAACAGCCCAAAACCAGGCCCCTTACCGTCATTCCCGCGCAGGCGGGAATCCACTGCGGCGTTTGAACCCCGCGCAGCCCCCCTGGATCCCCGCCTGCGCGGGGATGACGGTTCAAAAATGACCCAGCTGATCCTCGAACAGGCCCTCAACGGCCTGCAATTTGGTTTGATGCTTTTCCTGCTCGCCGCCGGGCTGACGCTGGTCTTCGGCATCATGGACTGCATCAATCTCGCCCATGGTTCGCTGTACATGATTGGCGCTTACCTGGTGGCGGCAGCGGCGCAGGCGGCGGATTCGTTCTGGATTGGTCTGGGGGCGGGCGTCGCCGGGGCGGCGGTGCTGGGGCTGCTGCTTGAACTCAGCCTGTTCCGCCAGCTCTACCAGCGCGACCACCTGTCGCAGGTGCTGGCGACCTTCGCCCTGATCCTGATTGCCAACGAGGCGGTGCGCACGATCTGGGGGCCGGCACCCTTGCTGCTCAATCCGCCTGAGGCGCTGGCCGGGCCGGTGGAGATTGCCGGCTTTTTCTACCCGGCTTACCGGCTGGTGATCATCGCCTTTGGCCTGGCGATTGCCGGCCTGCTTTACCTGCTGGTGGCGAAAAGCCGCGTCGGCATGTGGGTGCGCGCCGGGGCGGCGAATCGGGAAATGACCGAGGCGCTGGGCATCAATGTCCGCGCCTTGTTTACCGCCGTGTTCGTCTTTGGTACGGCGCTCTGCGCGCTGGCCGGTGGCCTGCTCGGGCCGTTGCTGGCGGTGCAGGTGGGCATGGGCGAGAGCGTGCTGATCCTCGCCTTCGTCGTCATCATCATTGGTGGCATCGGCTCGATCCGGGGGGCACTGGTCGGCAGTTTGATCGTTGGTACGGTCGACACCCTGGGGCGGGCGCTTTTGCCAACGCTCTTGCGCGCCTTGCTGCCCGCCGACGCAGCCTCAACGCTCGGCCCGGCGCTGGCCTCCATCCTCATCTACCTGCTGATGGCGGCGATTCTCTTCTTCAAGCCGCAAGGCCTGTTTCCGGCGAGGGCTTGAAATGCTGACCACCGTCAAATCCCGTCATTCCCGCGCAGGCGGGAATCCACCGCCCTTGGAGGAGAGGCTCCGGCCCCCCGCGCTTGCGACGACGGCGGAGAGCCGCTGATATGGCTTTTTACCAGGCTGCCCGCTGGCAGAAAGCCATTTCGCTGGCCCTGCTCGTCGCGGCGCTCGCCTTGCCCAGCGTACTCACCGCTTTCGGCCAGGAGTTCTACATCGGCTTTGCCACGCGCGTGCTGATCTTTGCCCTGGCCGCCTCCAGCCTTAATCTCGTGCTCGGCTTTGGCGGCATGGTCTCGCTCGGCCACGCCGCCTTTCTCGGTGCTGGCGCTTATGTGGCGGCGATCTGCCAGCAGGCGGGGATCAACGAGGCGCTAATTGCCTTTCCCGCTGCCATGCTCGTCGCCGGCTTGTTCGCACTGGGCGTGGGCGCGATCAGCCTGCGCACGCGCGGGGTGTATTTCATCATGATCACCCTGGCCTTCGCGCAGATGGCCTATTACCTCTTTGTTTCGGCGCGCAGCTGGGGCGGTGACGATGGCTTGTCATTGAGCAGCCGCATGACCCTGGCCGGTTTCAGCCTGAGCGAGGACAGCGCGCTGTTTTTTGCCGCTTTGGCGGCGTTGACCGCAACAATGGTGCTTTTCGGCCGCCTGGCCGATGCCCGCTTTGGCCGCACGCTGCAAGCCATCCGCGAGAACGAAACGCGCACGGAAGCGCTCGGTTACCCGGTGTTTCGCTACCGTCTCGTTGCCTTTGCCCTGGGCGGCGCGTTTGCCGGGTTGGCCGGGGCGCTGCTGGCCAATCTGACCGGGCTGGCCAGCCCCAATCTGCTGCAATGGACGCAATCCGGCACCTTGCTGGTCATGGTCATCATCGGCGGCGTCGGTTATCTCTACGGCGGTGTCGTCGGCGCGGTGGTGCTGCTGATGCTGGAGGAAAGCCTGGTCGGCGTTACCGAGCACTGGCACATCGTTCTCGGCCTGCTCTTGCTGGGTGTGGTGCTCTTCGCGCCCAAGGGCGTTGCCGCCTTGTTCGGAAAAAAACATGGCTGAAGCCCTGCTCGACGTTCGCCAGCTGTCGCGCCGCTTTGCTGCGGTCGACGCCCTGAAAGCGGTCAATTTCAGCGTCGCCGCTGGCGAAGTGCATGCGCTGATCGGCCCCAATGGCGCGGGTAAAACGACTTTCATCCACCACGTTTCCGGTGCCTTGCAGCCCGACAGCGGCAGCGTGCATTTTGCCGGCCGCGACGTGACGCGCCTCGCCATGCACGAGCGCGTGCGCGTCGGCATGGCGCGCTCCTACCAGATCACCAACGTCTTCCTTGGCCTGTCGGCGCTCGATAACGTCGCGCTGGCGGTGCAAGGGCGGGCCGATGCTGGCAGCAGCTTCCGCTTCTGGCGGCCAGTGCGCCAGGAGGCGGCCCTGTTTGCCGAGGCGCAGGACTATCTCGTGCAAGTTGGCCTGGGCAACAAGGCGGGGAGTCTCGCTGGCCAGCTTTCGCACGGCGAACAGCGGGCGCTCGAACTCGCCATGGCCCTGGCGACCAAGCCGCAATTGCTGCTGCTCGACGAACCGATGGCCGGCACCGGCCCCGAGGAATCGGCGCGCATGGTCGAGCTGATCGAACAACTGGCCCGCCACGTCACGATTTTGCTGGTTGAACACGACATGGACGCCGTCTTCCGCCTCGCCGACCGCATTTCGGTGCTGGTCAATGGCGAACTGATCTGCACCGGTACGCCGGAAGAAGTAAAGAACGACGCTGGCGTGCGCCGCGCTTATCTGGGGGATCACCTGTGAGCAGCTTGCTGGAAATCCAGGGTCTGGAAGTTGCCTACGGCCCCAGCCAGGTGCTTTTTGGCCTCGACCTCGCCATGCAGCAAGGCGAAGCCGCCACCCTGCTCGGGCGCAACGGCATGGGCAAGACGACGACGCTGCGGGCGATTTGCGGGCTGGAGCCGGTCAAGGCCGGCAGTATCCGTTTCATGGGCGAAGAAATCGCCGGCTGGCGGCCCGACCGCATCGGCCGCGCCGGCATTGCGCTGGTGCCGGAAGGGCGGCAGTGTTTTCCCAATCTTACGGTCGACGAGCATTTAGTGGCCTTTTTCGCCAACCGCCGCCGCCACACCCAGCCCTGGACGCCAGCCCGCGTCTATGAACTCTTCCCGCGTCTCGCCGAACGCAAGAAAAACCTCGGCAACCAGCTCTCGGGCGGCGAACAACAAATGCTCGCCATCGGCCGCGCGCTGGTCACCAACCCCTGCCTGTTGATCCTCGACGAAGCCACCGAAGGCCTCGCGCCTTTAATTCGCGACGAAATCTGGGCCTGCCTGGCGCATCTGCGTGGCGAAGGACAAAGCGTGCTGGTCATCGACAAATACGTCGAAAAACTGATCGCGCTGGCTGATCGGCATACGATCATCGAGCGTGGGCAGATGGTGTGGCGGGGTTCATCGGCCGAACTCGCTGCCGATCATGGGATTTGGCATCGGTATTTGGGGATTTGAGGCTGATTTTGCGGTCGACCGTGAAATTGAGGGGAAAACCGGAATTGTGTAGCTGCTGAGCCCCCAAACTGCGGGGGGTGAGCTATCGCTTGATACTGGGCAATCCAGGTAATGCCGCTCGCGCTGATGGTGAGCATGATTTCCACATTCCCTCCAAGAGAGGGAAGCGCACTTCAGCATCTGGCAGCAAATAGACCTGGCGAGACATAGCGCATTTCGGGGGAGGCTACTGATCAAGCGCCGCCAGAGTCCATTTGGCCCGGATAGCCCATCACGTGGATCGTGGCCCCTGTACGATCATCAATCGCTTTAACTTTCTCGACATTGAAGCGTTTTTGTATCTCGGCCATAGTCACGCGAATGGTTCCATACTGATTTTGTACCCCTTGTGTCACTCGTACCCAATCACCTTTCACGTCATAGATGTAAATCGCAATCGACATGTCAAACCCCTTCGTTTTTTAGTCTGAGGCTGTTGCACTGCAAGCACTCTCTGTTGTGTGCGGTGCATTTTCCTGCAGGGGTTGAATAATAGTAAATTAGTTTCACTATTGGCAATACGGTGGGTTTGAATTGAAGTCTCCGGGCGCGTTTCAAGACATGCAAGGAGACTTGCTTTGCTGTGGAGTAGTTGATGAGTTTAAGGAAACCTTCGTGTTAGTAGACAGGCTTGCCATGCCCTTGAGGCCGGTTTCTGCTCTTGCAATCACACAGGGATCAATTTCCTTTGTTATAAATATTGCAACACCAGATCGAAGCCCGAACTGATCCCGGAAGTTTTACCAACAAGGAGAAAGCATGTCTGTTGCCTACTACGTGGTACTGGATGTTGAAGAACCCCGATTCGATCCTTGGGTTAATGGCAAGGCAGTTGCACACGCTGTGGAGGAGCTGGATGCCTTGTGTCAGCAATCCGGCTTGCAGACGCTGGATTCATTCCTTGGCCAGGCCATGGAGGATATTGCAGACATGCTGGATGAAGACATCGAGTTGCCAGATGGCGACGATGGGCTGGCAAAGTGGTTTGAACCGGCTGAGGGAATCGCCCTGATCGAATCCATCGTCTCCGTCATCCAGCAAAACCCGACCTCACTGTCTTCCTCGGCGGAGGTACTGGAGGATCTGGCTGAATACCAGACGGTGCTGGAGAAAGCGCGGGGAATCAAGGCCAGGTGGCACTTCGCCCTGGATTTCTGAGGCGCCGGCTTTTTGCGCGTTAGCTCAGATCCCCGGTGTCTGTCGAACTGGCGCCGCAGGTGACACTGGCTATCTTGATTGATCCCGGGGATTTGAGGCCAATTTTACGGTCGACCGCAAAATCGACTCATTTTTCACCAGCCATACCCGCCAAAGGCCTGGATCAATAGCTTCCCGCACAGAATATGGCGCTTGGCGTTCATGTCATGATTTGTGGTGGTATTTTCCGGGGGTGTTGAACCTGGGCTGAACATCCTGGCAGCCTCGGCACTCCGTGGGCCGCAGCCCGCCACTCATCCGGACCCAGTCATGCGTCTATTCGATTCATTCGAAAAACTCGTCGATATTAATGCCCCGGCGCCCGCCGCCCCGCCGCCGCCCGATCTTGCTGGCTTCTATCGCCATTTCCTGGGGGAACACCGGACGCTGTTCATCAGCCTGTTCCTGGTCGGGCTCGGTGTTGCCCTGAGCGATGCCATGGTGCCCGTGTTCATGGGCCGCCTGGTGACGCTGGTGGCCGTTCCTGACCGGCTTGCCGCTTTTTCCGCCGAATGGCCCTGGCTGATCGGACTGCTGGCGATCATCGTCGTGCTCCGTCCCCTCTTGTTGCTTGTCGAGTCCCTGCTGCGCAACAACGCGCTCATTCCCGGCGTCACCACAAGGATAAGGTACTTGTGTCATCGGCAGCTGATGCGCCAAAGCTGGCAGTTTTTCCAGAATGATCACGCTGGCCGCCTGGCGGCCCACGTCATGGACACCCCCGGCGCCCTGCGTGAAAGTGCCGAATCCGCCATCAGGGCCGTCTGGTACATCCTGATGTACGGGACCACCACGCTGCTGCTGCTGGCTCAGTCGAGCCTCTACCTGGCCGTGCCCACCGTGCTCTGGTTCATCGGCTACGGCGTCCTCCTACGCTATTTTGTCCCCCGACTGCGCTCCCTGGCCGGTGAAAATGCCCAGGCGTACTCGACGCTTTTTGGGCGGGTGGTCGATACCTATACCAACATCCTGACCGTCAAACTGTTCGCCCGGGAAGCGCATGAAGATGATTATGTGCAGGCGTCCTTGAGTGAACACCAGCGGACGCAGCGGCAGCACATGGGCATGGTGACCCGCTTCATGTTTGCCCTGACCGTGCTCAACACGGCGCTGCTGGCGGCCACGGCCGGCCTGGGCCTGCAGTTGTGGCTCAAGGGGGAAATCGATGCCGGGGCTCTCGCCATGGCGCTGCCGCTGACCTGGCAAATTTGCAGCATGGCCAGCTGGGTGGCCTGGGAAATCACCGGCATTTTCGAGAATCTTGCCCGTGTGCGGGAAGGGATGCACAGCATCGCGGCGCCCAATCTGCTGCAGGACGCCCCGCAAGCTGCCAAGTTGCAGGTCAGCCGCGGCGAAATCCGCTTTTCCCGGGTTTCCTTTGGCTACAACGACAAGCATCCGGTGTTTGAGGATTTCAACCTGCTGATTGCGCCGGGGGAACGCATAGGTCTGGTCGGACGCTCGGGGGCCGGCAAGTCCACGCTGGTCAGCTTGCTACTCCGGCTTTTCGAGGTTCAGCAAGGCCAGATCAGCATCGACGGTCAGGACATCGATGCAGTAAGCCAGGACAGCCTGCGCGCGGCGATTGGCATCGTCACCCAGGATACTGCCCTGCTGCACCGCTCGGTCGGGGAAAACATCCGCTATGGCCGTCCCGATGCCAGCCCCGAAGAGCTGCAGCAAGCCGCCAGGCGCGCTCGTGCCGATGCTTTCATCGGCAACTTGCGTGACCACGAGGGGCGATCCGGCTACGAGGCAAGCATCGGCGAACGGGGCGTCCAATTGTCCGGCGGGCAGCGCCAGCGCATCTGCCTTGCCCGGGTCATCCTGAAGAATGCCCCCATCCTGATTCTGGATGAGGCCACCTCGGCCCTGGACAGCGAGGCGGAACAGGCCATCCAGGAGCAACTGGGGGACCTGATGGCAGGCAAGACGGTGATTACCATCGCCCACCGTCTGTCGACCCTGGTGCAGATGGACCGGATCCTGGTGCTGGACGAAGGAAAGATCGTCGAGCAGGGAAGCCATCAGGAATTGCTGCAGCGCCGGGGGCTCTATGCCGACCTCTGGAAATATCAGGGCAGAGACAATATCCAGGGCCAGCACGCCCCGCTCTTCGGCAAACCGCCCCCCCCGGCGCCGGAACCCGGCAACTGAGGAGAGCTTCGCTACGTCGACCATGAGTAGGCAATGTGCTATTTTCGAGGCATGAAATCCAATGCCTATCGTGCCCGACTCGCTGCCGGAATTACCCTGACCCGCATCGAGGGCAAAGATGTCCTGTTTTCCATCAAGTCGGGGGATTCCTATGGCCTTAACGAGGTCGCTGCCCGGATGCTGTCGCTGTTGCTGGAAAGCGATGCAGCCAGTGCTGCCGGGCAGCTGGCCAGCGAATACGCCGCACCGGAAAGCGATATTCGGGCGGATCTGGATGATCTAGTCGGCATGCTTGCAGAAGCACGCCTGATCGACATTATTGAACAGTGACGGGCGGGGGAAATTGGGCCACGACGGTAAAGTCCTCGAGGCCTGGTGTCTTGACAAAGTATTCATCCCCGCAGCTGACCCAGGCGTGGCCGGAAACCGGGGACAATTTCATACCTATCAGCAGGATCGCCGGATACCCCGCCCGGTTCAGGCAATACCAGGTCACCAGCGCCTGGTCGAGGCACTCGACAGGCAGGGGCGTGAGATTCAGGCCCCGGCTGACCCGTTCGGCAATCTCGCCAGCCGGGCGCTGCTGCCGCCCACCTGACAGGCGCCTCCCCCAGCGGCAAACGGCGGCAAAGGCCCGTACCGTCCGCTCCAGTCCAAGTACCCGGGTACCAATAAAAGAAAGGGTCAGAAGGGTGGCGCTCATCTCAAAATCGTCATCAATTCAAGCGTTAGCATCGCTGGATACTAACATCCTTTAGCAAGCCTCAAATGACTTGGGAGACCAGGGGAAAATGAACGGATTCGCTGTCCAGGGAGGGGATCAGCCGCAGTGGACGGGTGCTCGGGAAGTCTCAAGCGCCAACTGTCCGCAGGGCCGGTTATTGATCGAGGGAGCGGTTTTCCGCCTCGGCGAGCAGCGCCCAAACAATCCCGAAATAGCACTGCTGGAACACCTCGGGAGCAGGGGGCCGGAAGCGTTTGCTGAGGCAGTGGGTGATTTCGTTGCCTGCTACATCACACCAGATGCAGCGCACGCTTTCAAAAGCTTCACCTCCCAGCACCAACTCTATTTCAGTCCGCAGCAGCGCCTCGTCGCTAACCGTCTGAGCTCGTTCACAGGGGATGAGCTTGCCCTGGATCAGGACTATTTTATCCGTCATACCCTCATCCTGCCTGGCCTGCGCTTTCATGGGCGCAGCACGCCCTTGGCCGGCATCGAAAGGGTCTTGCCCGGCGAGTTGATTTCCCTGCACGGCGGCCAGAGCCAGCGGCGGCAACTCGTTCAGCGCCGCTACAACTATCTGCTGGACGCTGCCCAACGTCGGGAGGACGTGGCCCCTGAAATCCTGCGCCTGCTGCGGGAATCGATCAGCGACCGCCTCGCGGCTTACCCGGACGCCGATATTTGCGTCGAGATTTCCGGTGGACTCGATTCATCCTTCATCGCCTGCCTGCTTGGAGAGATGCGCAGCAATATCAAGGGAGTCATGTTCTCCCAGCCGGCAGTCCCCTCGCATCGCGTCAGCGAAGGCTATGCCCGGGAAGTTGCCGAGCGCTACGGCATTGATCTGAGCATCCTGGCGCCGGAGGATCTGCCCCCCGTCCCGCAGTGGGAGCCAGGCTATGGCGATGAGCCGAGCGATTTTTTCTGGTTTGGCGAACTGTTTTCCAAGGCGGTGGCGGACATGGCCCCGAGCGGTGCCCTGGTTTTTACCGGCTTCGGCGCTGACCAGCTGTTTCTGCGGACCACCGCCTTCCTGCCCCACCTGCTGGCGCGGGGCGAATACCGGCAGTTCATGCAGTCTCTGAGGCCGGCCGCCCGCCTGATCTCTCGCAGCCCGCTCAACCTGGCCCTTCAGAGCCTGGTGTCGCAAATTCCCCGTGAGTCTTATTACCGGCTGGCCAGCCACTTCAACGGTCGCCGCTGGAATCCCCTGGATGTTTCGGATGTCAATCTCGACCGCATGCTGCACACGCCCGTACCCTGGCTGGTTCGGGGCGAACGCCAGGGGCAGTACGATGCCGAGCGGCGACAGACCGAAAGGAAACTGGTCGGCGACGGCATCATTTGCGACGACTGGGGCTATTTTTCGGCACCGCGAGCTGTGACTTTCCCCCACTTTGCGCCCAAGCAACTGATCGATGCCTCGCCCTACTGCGATCTGCCCCTGCTCGACTTCGTCTATGCCGATGTCAGCGCCCTGCTGGTGCACGATTTCTCCTCCCGCTACAAGGAATTGCTGCGCGAAGCCCAGAAAGGCATTGTTCCCGAATCCCTGCGCGGCCGGGCCAACGACCTCTTCGTCTTCAATTCTTTCCAGCTCAATTATTTCAAGCAGGCGCGAACATTTTTCCGCGAATTGCTGGCGAGCTGCCCGGACGGCTGGATCGACGTCCGCGGCGCGCAGGCGGCCCTGGAAGAACTCGAATTTGGCGTGATGAACAGCTCAACCCGCTCGCTGGTCGCCCTGATGGGCTATCTGAGCTGGCGCAAGGCCTTCTTCCGGGAAGCAGAGGCCCGTTCGACAGAGAAATTCTGGCGGCGATGGGATGATCGCCCAAATATTGCAGGGTTATGACAATACTATATGAAGCCCCAAAAACAGAGGCTCCATAAAAACTCAGGGCATCCGGCGATGGCCGGATGCCCTGAGCAAACTCTGGCTATGCGGATACGTCTTACTTGAAGAAGCCTGCGTATGCCTTGCCGTCGGAGCTAGGACCAGTGGAATTGGATTTGATCAAGGCCAGGGAGCCCAGTTTCACAAGCATCGGCTTTACATAAGTCTTCATGAAATTCTCCTAAGGAATGAAGCGCATAGAATATGGCACCGCATGTGCCATCGCGTGAGTATCTGCACAATATTTTTCCCGGTCAATGAATTTTTCGGGAATCAGGCTCACAGATTGTCTGCTCAGCGATACTCGCGCAGACACTTTGGGCACGATGCCGGTCTGCAGCAATCGCTGCAGACCGGCAGTACGCGACGGCCTGTCGCCAGCCCGCTACTCTCTCAAAACGGCATCACGATGCGCTAAAGCAGATGGCAAGCGGCCTCGGAATTTGCACTCCGGGCACCGCAATGGGCATCGCTATTCGGGAGAATTTGAGGTGTTTTTTGGGTCGACCGCAAAATCCTCGCACGAGCCTTGGCAACGGACTCCCAAGCCCACAAGACACAGAGGAAAAGGCCTTGGCGCTTACTTCCCCTGCAGATTGCCCCAGAGGATCTTGTGCAGCTGCAGCTGGAAGCGGACGTTGAGGCCATCCTCGATGATCCATTCGGCGAGATCGCGTGGTTCGACGTCACCCTGAGCCGGCGAAAAAAGCACCGGGCAAAGGCTGTCGAGCGCCTTGTCGCGCAATACATCGCGTGCCCATTCGTAATCGGCACGCGAGGCGATGATGATCTTGATTTCGTCGCGCGCCGTCAGTAGCGGCAGGTTTTCCCAGCGGTTGCGGGCGCATTCGCCGGAATCGGGGGCTTTGAGGTCCATGATGCGGGCGACGCGCGGGTCGAGGTCGGCAATGTCGAGGGCGCCCGAGGTTTCCAGCGAGACCTCGTAGCCGGCATCGCACAGCGCCGTCAGCAGCGCCGGGCATTCCTTTTGCGACAGCGGCTCGCCGCCGGTTACGCAGACCTGGCGGGCCGGGTATTTGCGGACTTCGGCGAGCACCGATGCGATGGTCGCCGGTTCGCCGCCGGTGAAGCTGTAGGTCGTGTCACACCACTTGCAGCGTAGCGGGCAGCCGGTCAGGCGCACGAAGACCGTCGGCAGGCCGACGCGTGAGGCTTCTCCCTGCAGGGAGAAGAAAATTTCCGTCAGACGCAGGGCCAATTACTTGCCCTTCAGGCGTTGGCGCGCGGTTTCGGCGGCCGGGGCGGCGGGATACTTGGCGATCAGGGTTTCCAGCGCCCGCTTGGCGCCCGCCGCGTTGTTCATGTCCTGCAGACAGGTCGCCATCGCCAGCATCGCGTCCGGCGCCTTGGGGCTGTCGGCATAGCGGGTGGTCACGACGTTCTGCGCGTCGATGGCGCGCTTGCAGTCATGCTGCGCATACCAGGCATTGCCCAGCCAGTACTGGGCATTTGGCGCCAGCGTGCTGCTCGGGTATTTCTGGACGAAGGCGGCAAAGCTGTTGGCCGCTTCCTTGTAGCGCGCGGCCTTGAAATGGCCGAGCGCAGTTTCGTAATCCTGGGTTTCGCGCGCCGGGTCAGCGGCTGGCACGGCAGGATTGGCCCCGCTAGCCGGGTCGACCGCAGCAGCGGTGCCGGCGCTCTCGATCTTGCGCAAGCGGGTGTCGAGATCGAGGTAGAAATCCTGCTGGCGCTTGCGCGTCGTTTCCAGCTCGTAATTCAGGGTTTCGATCTGCCCTCGCAAACGGGCGATTTCCTCGCCCTGATGCTGGATCTGGCCAGCCAGATCCAGTTGGGCCTTGGCCTGCTGGTCGAATCGCGCTTCTGCCTTGATGCGCTGATCGACAATCTGCCGCCGCGCTTCGTCGTCGTCGAAAACGCCGGCCTGGGCCTGCATGGCCCCCAGACCAGCCAGCACTAAGGCGATTCGTAGCAGACGCATGATTTAGAACTCGCCGCGGTTGTCAGGAGCACGATAAAGGATGTCGGCACGACGGTTTTCCGCCCAGGCGGCGTCGTCATGGCCTTCATTCTTCGGCTTTTCTTCGCCGAGGCTGACCGATTCGATCTGCTCATCCTTGACGCCGAGCAGGTTCAGCGAACGCTTGACCGATTCGGCACGCTTCTGGCCGAGCGACAGGTTGTATTCACGGCTGCCACGTTCGTCGGTATTGCCCTGCAGCAGCACCTTGAAACCCTTGTTGGCGACCAGGAACTTGGCGTGCGCGGCGACCAGATCCTTGTATTCGTCCTTGACATCGTACTTGTCGAGATCGAAGTAGATGCTGCGCTTGGACAGCACGCTCTTCGGATCGGTCAATGCCGCCGGCAGGCCGCTGGAATCCAGCTTGGTCACATCGACCGTGGTTACGCGGTTGGGGTCGCGACCTTCGACCGGGGCGCCGCCATCTTCCGGCACGGGGGTGGTGGAACAGCCAACGATCAGGGCCGACAGCAGGGCGGGGATAAGCAGTTTTTTCACAAAAGTCTCCGAAAGGGGTATTTATTGAGAGAAGGGAGCCCAGGCCGGCTCGCGGACGTCGCCCGCTGCCACCGAAAGGCGTTGTTTGATGCGGCCGTCAACCGAGACGGCCGATAGGATGCCGCGCCCGCCGACTTCCGTGGCGATCAGAATCATGCGGCCATTGGGGGCAAAACTCGGTGATTCATCCTTGTGCGAATCGGTCAGCACCTGCACCTGGCGGCTGGCGAGGTCCATCACCGCCAGCTGGAAACGGCCTTCGCGGCGGCTGATGAAAGCCAGGGTCTTGCCATCCGGGGAAGGACGCGGCGAAACGTTATAGCTGCCTTCGAAGCTCACGCGCCGGGCGTCGCCACCATTGGCGCCGACCTGGTAAATCTGCGGGCTGCCGCCACGGTCAGAGGTGAAGTAAATCGTGCCGCCATCGGCCGAGTAACGCGGTTCGGTATCAATGCCGGCCGAGCTGGTCACGCGCTGCAGGCCACTGCCATCGGCATTGACCGTATAAATCTGCGAATTGCCATCCTTGGACAGCACCACGGCCAGCTTGCGGCCATCCGGCGACCAGGCCGGCGCCGAGTTGGAACCCTTGAAATTGGCGACGATATGGCGTTGACCGCCGGCCAGCGAATGCACGTAGATCACCGGCTTTTTCTTCTCGAAGGAAACGTAAGCCAGACGCCCGCCATCCGGCGACCAGACTGGCGAAATGATCGGCTCGGTCGAGGTCAGCGCCGTCGCCGCGCCCTGGCCGTCAGCATCGGCAATCTGCAGCAGGAACTGGCCGCGCATCTTGACGACATAGGCGATGCGGGTCGAGAAAATGCCCTTTTCGCCGGTCAGCTTTTCGTAGATGTAATCGGCAATACGATGGCCGGCTGCGCGCAGTTGGTCGGCGCCAGTGACGTAAGCCGCGCCGCCCAGGGCGACGCCTTTTTGCGTGTCGTAGAGACGGAAACGTGATTCGGTACGGCCATCGCCACCACGACTGACGCTGCCGGCGGCCAGGGCATCGGCGCCCCGGCCCTTCCAGTCGCCATAATTGATCGCGCTGTTCTCGTCGAGTTGCGCGCTGATCGGATCGATGACCTTGAACAGGCCGCTGCGCTCAAGGTCGGCGCGGATCGTACCGCTGGTCACCCTTGCCGCAGCACTATCGCCGGCAAAATCGGCAATCGCCACGGGGATGCGGTTGGCGCCGGCCCCGGAAATTTCGATGGATAACTGCGCCTGCGCCAATCCTGCGGTCAACAGGGAAAAAGCCAGGAAAATGCGACGGGAAATTCGGGACATTTCGTTCATTTTCAAAAGTTTCGCGCGATTTTACTCTTCAATCGGTTTGTATTTGATTTCCAGCGTGCGCTGGAACAAGGCCGGATCGTCGGGTTTGGGCAGGGGT
>JAVBXO010000270.1 GCA_030824535.1 Azonexus sp.
TCGGGTGAGCGCTTTCAGCTCGGCATAAAAGTCAACACTCCCTCCTACATCTACATTCTCAACGAGGATCCACAAGGGAAGATTACTCAGATCTATCCCCAGCCCGGTCGCGACAATTTCGTGAATGCAATGGGCGTGGTTTTTCTTCCCAGCCAAGGTGCCTTCGAATTCGACAGCATACCCGGCACCGAGCAGTTGCTCGTCTATGTATCTCAAATACCGATCCGAACCGGAATGACGGAGCGCGTAACCAGCATGCGGCCAGACGTTACTTTCACCGCAGCTGATTCATCCGCCATTGCATGTGAGCGAAAAACAATTGAAACACTTGCCCTTAACAGTGGCAATAGTGAATATGCATCAAAGGGCATTAACTATACCGAGGAGGCTAGTTGTGCTAACGAAACCGCTAAACCGACAAGTGACTCCTATGCGGCAAAGGGCATTGCCTTTAGCGACGATCCGACCCCTGCCACCGGTGGCCAGGTCGCGTCGTATGTCGTGAAAGCCAAGAAAAGCCTAGACACCGATTTATTCCTGAAAATCCGGTTGGCCCACCACTAATTTTCTGGACGAGCGCCTCCTTGAAACTCGGACAACGCCATCCCTTACCATTTGTAGAAAGTTTCTCATGAGCAACAATCACTTGATCATTGGCCTCGGTGGCACTGGAGGTAAAGTCATCCGTCAGTTGCGCAAGACTATCGAACGCAGCAAAGATACTCACGGCAACAGCCCATCGGATGCCCGCTTTGAATTTCTCTACATCGATACCTCTCGCGATGAGATGGACAAAAAAGAGGAATGGAAAGTTCTCGGCAAGGAGATCGATCTAGACCGAAGTCAATACCTCATAAATGAAGTCAGCAGCGTGCGTCCTGTTTTGGGAGATCCAGACTCTTTCCCCGGCCTGAAGGACTGGATCGAACCACGCAGCGTCTTTGACGTCTTCATGGCCACTACGGCCGGTGCCGCTCAGCGACGCAAACTCGGCCGGCTAGTGTTCGCACAAAACGCCTCGAACTTCGTTAAAGCCGTCGAAGACCGACTGCGGGTTCTCGAATCTGGCTCAGGAGGCAAGGTTGGCGCGGTTATCCACGTAATCTGTGGCCTGGCCGGAGGAACAGGCAGCGGCTCAATCGTAGATGCCGTCGCACAGATCCGCCACAAGTGTCCCGATGCCAACCAGTACCGTATACTCATCTACGCAATGTTGCCGGAGAAAAACTCTCGCCGAGTTAAGGATGTGGCAGGATTTTCCCCCTACTACGCAAACGGTTTCGCCGCTCTCTCAGAGCTCAATGCCTTAGCTGTCGGCAAATACAAGCCGACCCACTTGCTCGATGGCTCACGCCTCAATCACGACATCTATTTCAACGGCTGCTACCTCGTCAATAACATCAACGAGCACAACATCCAGTTCGAAGTAGAAACAGAGGTGCCACTCATCATGGCCGAGTTCATATTCCAGAAGACGATGAACAAGGAATGGGAAGGACTTGGCCGTGCAGAGAAGGGGGAAAACGACATCAAAAACTTCGAGAGTGAGGATGGTATCGGCAAAGCGCGCGCGAAGCTATTTCTATCCTTTGGCATCAAGCGGGTTGTAGTACCAGAGCAAGAAATTAAAGAATTTCTTGCATATGGCTTTGCAGAACAGGCCACCCGTCAGTTGATGTACAACAATTTCCGTGCAGGCGAAGGCTATGCTGACGAAGCAGTAGAAAAGGATTGGGGTTTCGAGGCCCGCAAGCCAGACACCCTGCAGTCGATGCTATTGAGCGACTCTCATCTCACACTTGAAACCGGCATCCTCGAAGATGATGCTAAAAACTCCAGTTGGAAGCCGGCACGCGAATACTGGAAGCAGATTGTCAGCCTGCAGGTGCCCGAAATCAAAGCTGACAAGACAATTGACGAAACCAATTGGATTCACGTAATCAATAGTCGGCTTTCAAAAGTATTCGACGATACTTACCGCACCATGGGCGGAGTGCGCAAGTTCTACGAAGTGAAAGGCAATGCCCGCGTTGAGATGGCACGCCATATAAGGCGTCACATCGAGAGGGAGCTTTTCGCTCGCTGGAGGTCCGGTACAGCCTCGCTGATTCAATTACGCCAGTTCAGCGATGCTCTAATCGCTATGCTGGATGAACGATTGATTTTGCTTACCGAAAAGCTAACCAAAATGCCAATCGAGATGCAGACAGTGCAAACCCGGATTGCCGATCTGTCAGCCCAATTCAATAAAGTTGGCTTTCTTGGCAAACACCTTACCGATAAGCGCGGCGCCCTGTTCTCGGATATCGGTACCCAATTACAAGATCAATACATTCTCAACACCAGCTATCAGGGTCTAAAGTTTGCCTGCAGTCTAATCCCTTTCGTCAAAGAGCAACTCACTACATTGCGTAGCATTATTGATGAATTACACCAGAGCCTTGCTGCGGCAACGGAGAAGGTCAACCTCGAACGTGCTGCCCGCCTTGGTCCAGCCGATGCTGCGTACCAGAAACGCATATTCGACCAGGATGCTATTAAGAATATCTTGAAAGCGCTTATCACCGACGAGGCTGCGCAGGCTGCCCGCACTCAGCGCGTTCGACAAACCCTTATCGACCTAGCCGGCACCGACGTGGCTAGTTTTGATCAGTTACTGCAGGGTATTTCACTCAGTAGTGTGATTTCAACCCTTTCTCAGGAATCGGCACAGATTGTCGAGTTAGCTCACACCGAGATCGCCAAAAACTTGCCACCTGTACTTCACGTCAACATTGTCGAGCGCCTACAGAAGAAGTACGACGCCAACCCGAGCGGACTAAAGGCTTTTGTTTCGGAATTGTACGACGAGGCAGGTAGCATGCTTGTCTTCAACAAGACCGAGGTGGACCGTAGCGTAGCCAACAATACGGGGGGCAGCCGAGGACGCACTCAGACTATTTGCGTGTTCCTGCCAGAATGTGAAACCCAGAAGGAATTCCGCAGCGGCTTCGCGGCACTTTTCGATGCACAGAAAGACCCAGCATCCGATACAGCAGTGACTGTTGGCAAGCTTTCCAATCAGATTGTCATCATGAAGATTGCCTCATTGATGCCAGCGCGCTTCGTCGAGTCGCTAAGCGAACTTAAGCGCCACTACGATGGTCTGCTTGCCGATGACAAGGAAGCGATTCTCCTGCATGGGGAAGGTAATGGCAGGGAGTTACCACCGTTGTTCGCCCGCACCTCGGCCGAGATTAACGCGGATGCCCGTCGCAAACCCAATATCCTCATCGCCAGTTTGCTAGGCATGATCAAGGAGCGCCAGAATAAAAAAACAGGCTTAATGGAATGGGTCTTCAGTTACATATCCGGCGGACTACCGAAGGTTGTTGTACTAAATGGTAAGAGCTTGAACGACATTATCGAAGGCGACCATCCTTCCGATGTTCAGGCCGCTATTGAGAAGGAAGTCACCAAACGCATTGACTCTGAATATAAGCATATCGATAAAAAGACGGAACTACGTAGCAGATATGAGCAGATGGTAATCGCCCGCTTCAACGAATCAGAAGAGGATGACCAAGATCCCGAGTTTCTGGCCCTTTCTAATCTGCAAAAGCCATTACTCGAAATCGTCGGCCTACCTGCCCAAAACGACTAAGCACATACCGGCGCTGCCTCGCGTGGCGCCTTACCACCAATCAAGGTAAACCTTAATACGCAAAGAAGGTCTCAAAATGGCAAAGTATAAATGCCCCACTCTCGGCGATTGCGACCATGCAAACCGTGGTGAAATCTTTGAACGCGCCCCGGGGGAAGATATTAAGTGTCCCGGCTGCGGCACACTCCTCAATCCTATTAACACTCCTGACGATGCTAGAAGTGCAAACAACAAAATACCGCAGATCATAGCAGGTGTCACAATTCTGGCAGCACTTGCCGGTGGTGGTTACTACTTCACCTCCCAACCCACACCACTACCAACGCCAGTTGCAGAACAGATACAAGTCAGCGCCGCGCCTACTATTGCTGCACCTGTTGCGGCTCAACCTGCCCCAGCCTCCGCTCCCGGCATCCTACCGTCTGAAACAGAAACCAAGGCCCTTCGCCAGGAGGGCCAAAACAGACTTACCGATGGAGATGCGGCCAGCGCAGAACTAGCTAGCAGCAAGGCTGCTGCCAATGAAATGCTCAAGCTTGCTATCGCCAAGATGACCCAGGGAAAACTAGATGAGGCAGAGAAGGATCTTCTCGAATCCCGCGCTAGGAACCCCAAACAACCGCTAGTTGCTTACAACTTGGCGGTGCTACGCCTCAAACAAGGGCGTCGCGAAGATGCTCTGAAAGAATTCGAAGCAAGTTTCATAGCGGGTTTCAGCTACTTCGATAAGATGGATCAAGATCCAGATCTGGATAGCTTACGCAAAGACTCACGCTTTACCGAGTTGGTTGCCTCGTACCGCAAATAGTTATTTCAAATGACTAGTAAAACTTCTGGGCTCATTCAGAGCTTCGTCACTATCCTGCTGTTCATTGCCCTCCTTTCGTCATGTAGCAAAGACGATGGCAGCCGGATTCTTGGTCTCTGGCGAGCAGAACGCCTCCAAGTTCAAAGCATCAGCCTACCGATGGGCCCGGAGTTCCTAGTAAAACCCAATGAATTGATGTCTGCCGACGGAGAGATCCGAATTCCAATCTCTTCGATTCACTCAGAAGGAAACGTCGTTACCCTCGACGTTCCTTTAGGAATTGGACTGTCGTTTAACTTTGAAAATTCCAATCGTATATCCTTTGACGTCCCACTGGTCGGGCGAGTCTACTATCGGCGAGTCACCGATGCAGTCAAACCTGACCGAGAAAATTTTGCACTAGCGCCCGCCAACCAAGTAACTGCCCCCTCTACTCGCACTAATGCAGTACCTGCTCCTAATCCCCCTCGTCCTCTCGTTACTGATCTTTCTAAGCAGACAACATCGACTGTTTTTGTTAGTGCCAATCAGGCAAAAAATGAAATTCCAATCCAAGTTACCGGTGACTTAATACGCCAAGCCGAACACAAGATCCTCAGCGACGACCTTTCCGCCGCCATGGCACTACTTACCGTAGCCCGCAAAGAATACGGCGACGATCCTTTGATTGACTACAACCTAGCCTTGATCCAGATGCGCTTAGGCAATCAGGACAACGCCGTACGTAATTTGCGCGATGCCTTCCAAAATGGATTCCGTGACTTTGCTAGGCTTACTGCATCGCCGGAGTTTGCTCCAATTAAGAACGATCCACGTTACGGCGCCCTTATTACCCGTTATCGCTAATAACACAACCTAGGGATGGCATGCTATTTGAGTACTCAAGATAACTAGCCTTCATTATGCGAATCGCTCAAAGCGGCTATATGGGAACGCTAACGCGGCCCCATTTTTCTGTGCCAACCCAGATGGTGTCCGAATTTTTTATTGGGCCTTCGCCCACATGCCTGTCCGGACATGTGGCCGGCAGGGCTATCAGGCGGCGAGTTGCTGCGGCTCGGCTGGTTGCAACAAATCACCAACACGGGCCACCAGCGCATCGAGCGCGTCGATCTGGTTCAACATGCCCTGCTCGACGGTCACCAATTCGGAGATGCGGTCTTCCAGCGTATCGGTCGCCTGATGAATACGCTTGATGCTTTCCAGACGACGTTTGAGCTGCATCTGATGTTCGCGAACCTGGGTCTCCATCGGCGCCATGATCGCCCGCAGCCAGATTTCGGCATCACGGTTGGCGTGCTCGAAAGCCCGGCGCACCTGAATCGCCACTTCCTCGAAAAACTTCTGTGTAATGTTCTTCTTGTCGTGAGTCAGCAGGCTGACCATGTTGCTCAGGTGCGTCTCGCACCAGGCTTCCAGGCGATCCAGCTCCTTCTGGTAGCTCAGCAGCGAGAAGCTGGTCGGCGCACCAAGCTTGAGGCCATGCTCGACGGCAAACTGCTTGTACACCGACTCCATCATCGCCAGAATTTCGCTGACTTCCTTGCCTGACTTCTCCAGCGCTTCGCGCGAACGCTCGAAGAATTCCTTCATCGACACCGCCAGAGACTTGGAGAAGGTCGCATCGAGCATCGACTCACGGGTATCCTGAGTCAGCTGCTTCAGCGTATCCAGACCAAGATGCGAGAACAAGTTGTTGGTCAGTGTCGAGAACACGCTGCGCACCGCGTAATAACGTTGCAGGCCGGACTCGAACTCATCCTTCTCGACCCTGACCTTGCCCATCATGTATTCGACAACGCCCTTGTTCTTGCCCCGCAGCTCGGTCAATTCCGACAATTGCTCGCGCAGGCCGCGCAGGCGGGAGTCAAGCAGGTCACGAGCGCGCCGGCTAACATCACCGAACTCGCTCTGGGTATTTTCACAGACAATTTCGCGCTTGGCCGGAATCAGTTCGCCAGAAAGTGCCTTTTCCAGTTCCGGCAAGCGACTCTTGACGAGCAGTTCCTGGTCGCCATTGATCTTGGCAACCAGGCCCTTGTGCGCCGACACCGGGAAAATCTGGCTTGCGGGCAGGTCAAGAATCGCCGCGCAGGCATCGGCCTGACGCTGGATCTCGGCATCGACTTCCTCGACGGTTTTCAGTTCGTCCCACTGGCCGTCAATCTTGTTCAAAACAACCATCCGGCCACGCCGGCCGGTGCCGCCATTACACACATGATCGCGCCAGATCGCCAGGTCCGACTGGGTGACCCCGGTGTCGGCGGCCAGGATGAACAGCACGGCATGGGCATTGGGCAACAACGACAGGGTCAGTTCCGGTTCGGTACCAATCGCGTTCAGGCCCGGCGTATCGAGAATGACCAGGCCCTGCTTGAGCAGCGGATGCGGGAAATTGATCAGCGCATGGCGCCAGCGCGGCACATCGACCAGGCCATCTTCGCCAACGGTATACAGCGATACCTGGGGGTCGCCCAGATCGAAGCCGAGACGCTGCGCTTCTTCCGGCGTGACGCGGGTGGTTTCGCTAACGTGGCGCAAGGCGTCCTGCATCGATTCTGACGAATCGATATTGAGCGGCACCACGGTCCATTCTTCCGGGAAACGCTTGTATTCGGTGACGCTGGAATTACTGCCCCGCGTCTGAATCGGCAACAGTTCGATTCTGGGGGACTTGCCGGCATCGAACAGCAACTCGGTCGGGCACATGGTTGTCCGCCCTGCCGAAGACGGCAGCATGCGGTTGCCGTAGTCGGCAAAGAAGATGGAATTGATCAGCTCCGACTTGCCGCGCGAAAACTCGGCGACGAAGGCAACATTGAGCCGGTCCTCGCGCAAACGCCCCAGCAGGTTATCCAGGCGCAGATCAGTCTGCCCATCGGACAACTCATTGCTTGACAGCCAGGTCTGCAACTCGCCGATGCATGCGGACAGGCGCGTACGCCAAGCGGTATAGGCAGCAAATTGATCACTCAGCGACATGACGATTCCGGACGGCTAACAGAGCGGCTAATTTAGCATGGAAAATGTGAGAAACGGTAAGAGCAAGCGGACAAATGGGGCTTTCAACAGGACAACCGGGCTCTGCCGCAACCAGGAATCGTCAATGCTGGCATCCTGAACAATAGTAGGTACTTCGCCCGGCCTGACGGATCTGCCGAACTACACCGCCACAACTCAGGCAAGGCTGACCGGCACGATCATAGACCCCGGCCTGAATCTGGAAGCAGCCGGCGCCCCCATCGCTGTGCACGTAGTCGCGAATGCTGCTGCCGCCAGCAGCGATGGCATCGGACAAGGTTTCCCGGATCGCTGGCACCAACAGCGCATAACGCGCCTTGCTGACCCGGTTGGCCGCCCGCAAGGGCGAAATCCCGGCACGAAACAGGCTCTCGGAGGCGTAAATATTGCCAATTCCCACCACCAGATGGCTATCCATCAACAAGGGTTTGATCGGCATTGAGCGCTTGGAAATCTGCTCGTAAAACCAGTCGACCGTAAAATCGTCAGACAAGGGCTCAAGTCCCTGGCTGGCGAGCAAGGGATGCTGTTCGGCGGCCGCTGGCGGGCCTGGCTGCCAGGTCACAACACCGAAGCGACGCGGATCGGCCAGGCGCAGGATCTGGCCGGACAGGAGCAGGTCGAAATGATCATGCTTGGCGGGCGGCAAATCCAGCGGCACGAAGCGCAGATTGCCGGACATCCCGAGGTGGATGATCAGCGCTCCCTCGCCGGCCTCGCCACAACAATCGATCAGCAAGTACTTGGCACGCCGCCGAACGCCCTGGATCACGCTGCCGGGCAAGACCTCGGCAAGGAGTGGTGGAATTTCCTGGCGCAGCTTCGGCGCCCGGATCACCACCCCGACAATACGCTGCCCCAACAACTCCGGCGCAATCCCGCGCCGACAGACTTCGACTTCCGGCAATTCCGGCATTGCTTGTTCCTCCGGGCAAAGCCCAATACCATCGCAAACTTACTGGATATCATGCGTTCCAATACGCAGACAAGAACTGAAAGCCCGCCATGTCACCGAAGCTGATCGCCGTCGCCATTGCCCTGACCCTCGGAACCGCCCCCGGCGCGCCGGCACTGGCCGCGGGCGACCCGCCTGCCACCAGCAACAAGCGGATCATTCGCCAGAATAGCGAAGACCTGCTGGCGCGTGCCGTGTTCCAGACCCTGTTGGGAGAATTCGCCCTGCGCCAGGGCGATGTGAAACTCGCCGCCGACGTCTGGACTGACCTGGCCCAGCGCGCCAATGATCCGCTGGTCGCCTCCCGCGCTACCGAAATTGCCATCCAGGCCAAGCAGTATGAGCGCGCGCTCGAACTATCGAAACTCTGGCAGGAGATCGACCCGGAATCGCTCAAGGCGCGGCAAACCGAGGCCTCGTTGCTGATCCTGACCGGACGCATCGACGACGTTGCCCCACAGCTGGCCAAACTGCTCAGCGACGACAAGGACAATCTGGCCAGCAATTTCCTCCACCTGAACCGGATGCTGGCACGGCTGAATAACAACGCACTGGCACAAAGGTTGATTGATCGCCTGGCCGACCCCTATGGCGAACTACCGGAAGCGCACTTTGCCATGGCCCAGGCCGCCGCCAACAACAACGACAGCTTGCGCGCCATCGCCGAAATCGAGGAAGCCCTGCGCCTGCGCACCGACTGGGAGTCCGCAGCCTTGCTGCGGGCCCAGCTGCAAGCGCAATTACCGGACAGTCCGGCAATCAGCAAGCTGCAGGAATTTGTCACACGCTATCCCGCGGCCAACAACGCCCGCCTGGTATTAGCCCGTTTGCAGGTCAGTGAAAAACGTTACAACGACGCCCGGAAAAACTTTGAATACCTGCTGCAAAGCAATCCCGACAACCCCGAAATCATGTACCCGGTCGCCATGCTGGCATTGCAGACCGGCGACACCGAGAGCGGTCGCCTGCAACTCGAACGCCTGCTGCAAACGGATTTCCCTGACAAATCGGCAGTGCATTTCCTGCTCGGGCAGTTGAGTCACGAACAAAACCAGCCCGATGCCGCCCTGGCCCATTTCCGTGCGGTTGAAAGCGGTGAGCAATACATCGCTGCCCGCACCCGCGCCGCACAAATTCTCGTGCAGCAAGGAAAAACGGACGAAGCAAAAACGATGCTGCAAGGCACGCGCGGCGCCAATCCCGCCCAGCGCACCCAGCTAACCCTGGCGGAAGCCCAGATCCTGCGCGAAGCCGGCCGCCACAGCGAGGCCTTTGGCCTTCTGGACAAGGCGCTGAACGAGCAGCCGAATAACGTCGACCTGCTCTACGACGCCGCCCTGACGGCCGAGCGCATCGGCAAACCCGAACTGCTGGAAAGCTACCTCAAGCGCCTGCTCAAAATTCAACCGGAACATCCGCACGCGCTGAATGCCCTCGGCTATTCGCTGGCCGAGCGCAATATCCGGCTCGACGAAGCCTTCCAGCTGATCACTCAGGCACTGACGCTGACCCCGGAAGACCCCTTCATTCTCGACAGCCTGGGCTGGGTGCAATATCGCCAGGGCAAGCTGGCCGAATCCCTGCTGACACTGGAAAAAGCCTACCGTCTGAAGGCTGATCCCGAAATCGCCACCCACCTCGCTGAAGTGCTGACGGCACAGAATCGCCAGGCCGATGCCCGCAGCCTGATCGACGCAGCCTTGAAGGCCCATCCGGGCAACAGTCTGCTGGTCGAAGCCGCCAGGAAACTGCAGCCGTGAACCGGCGCGCCCTGCTTGGCCTGGGCCTGCTGCTACTGAGCGCGTGTGTGACCGCACCACCTTCCCCCGCCATCCAGCGTGCGGCACTGCGCGACTTCGCCCTCGACGGCCGCTTCGCGCTGCGCAGCACGCCCCCCGGACAAAGCCCGCAAAGCACCGGCGGGCGCCTGAGCTGGACACACCAGCAGGATGAAGATCGCCTGTTGATAGCCTCGCCGCTCGGGATCGGCGTCGCCGAAATCACCAGTTCGGCCGCTGGCGCCCGTCTGCAAACCAGCGACGGGCAAAGCTGGGAAGCCGCGCAGCCCGACGAACTGATCGAACGCGTCACCGGGCAGGCGCTGCCGATCAGCCGCCTGCCCGGCTGGCTACTCGGCAATCAGGGGAGTACAGGCAGGACAACGCGCGACAAGGACGGCCGCCCGGCACAATTGATCGAGGACGGCTGGCAAATTGATTACAGCTACGACAGCGACGCAGCTGACGCCTTGCCTGACCGGATCACGCTACGGCATGGCGATGAAATCGAACTACGCCTGCGCATCGAAGCATGGAGAAACACCCCGTGAATTCCTGGACCTGGGACAGCGACTGGCCGGCACCGGCCAAACTCAACCTCTTCCTGCATGTCGTCGGCCGCCGTAGCGATGGTTATCACCTGCTGCAAACCGTGTTTCGCTTTATCGACCGCGCCGACACCCTGCGCTTCGCCCCGCGTGACGACGGGCAGATCGTCCTGGCCTCCCCCCTGCCCGGCGTTCCCGCCGAGACCGACCTGACCGTCCGGGCGGCGCGCTTGCTGCAGGAATTCACCGGCTGCCGCCAGGGCGCAACGATTTTCCTCGAAAAACACCTACCGATGGGCGGCGGACTGGGTGGCGGCTCGTCGGATGCGGCCACCGTGCTGCTGGCGCTGAACCACCTGTGGCAGACCGGCGTGGCCCGCCAGGCACTGGAAAAGCTGAGCCTGCAACTGGGCGCCGACGTGCCGGTTTTCATTCATGGCCACAACACCTTTGCCGAAGGGGTGGGCGAACGTTTCAGCGATGTCGAATTGGCGCCGGCAAGCTACGTGGTGCTGAATCCTGCGGTCAACGTCCCTACAGCAGCCATTTTCGGCGCAGCGGAACTCTGTCGCGACACGCCGGCGATCACGCCAGAAAGCTGGTGCCATGGTCAGGGACACAACGATCTCGAGAGCGTCGCCTGCACCCGCTTCCCCTCCGTCGCCGAACACCTGGCCTGGCTCAGGCAATACGCCCCCGAGGCCATGATGACCGGCTCCGGCGCCTGCGTTTTTGCCGGCTTTGCCTGCCGCGCGAACGCCGAAGCGGTGCTGGCGAAACTACCAGCCAGCATGAACGGCTGGCTGGCCGAAGGGCTACCAGAACATCCGCTCGCAAAAATTTCTTGAAAAAGCTGGACAAATCAAAAAACAGCGTTTAATATTCGCGCCTCGTTTGAACGGACAACGTTTCAACGACCGCTGGGGAGTCGCCAAGTTGGTCAAGGCACCGGATTTTGATTCCGGCATTCGAAGGTTCGAATCCTTCTTCCCCAGCCAGTTTCCCTTCGGGCAGGTATAAACCTGCCCGATTTTCATTGTGTCGGGCGAATTGCAAAGCGCATGCTAATGCCCGGAGGAATGTGGAAATGGCCTACAACAGTCTGATGGTCTTCACCGGCAACGCCAACCCCAAGCTGGCAGCCGACGTCGCAACCGAACTCAACGTCGACCTCGGACGCGCCAATGTTGGCCGCTTCTCCGACGGTGAAGTCAGCGTTGAACTGCAGGAACATGTCCGCGGTCGCGACATTTTTGTGCTGCAATCGACCTGTGCACCGACCAACGACAACCTGATGGAACTGCTGGTCATCGTGGATGCATTGAAACGTGCTTCCGCTGGCCGCATCACCGCCACCATCCCGTACTTTGGTTACGCTCGCCAGGATCGCCGTTCGCGCTCCTCACGGGTGCCCATCGCCGCCAAGCTGGTCGCCAACATGCTCGTCGCCTCCGGCGTCGACCGCGTGCTGACCATGGACTTGCACGCCGAACAGATTCAGGGCTTCTTCGACATCCCCGTCGACAACGTTTACGCCCTGCCCATCCTGCTCGACGACATCCGGAAACAGAATTACATCAATCCGATGGTCGTTTCGCCGGACCACGGCGGCGTCGTCCGCGCCCGCTCGCTGGCCAAGCGCCTCGAGTGCGATCTGGCGATCATCGACAAGCGTCGTCCGAAGGCCAATGTCTCGGAAGTGATGAACATCATCGGTGAAGTCGAAGGCCGTACCTGCATCATCATGGATGACATGGTCGACACCGCCGGCACCCTGTGCAAGGCCGCTACCGCGCTAAAAGCCCACGGCGCCAAGCAGGTTGTCGCCTACTGCACCCACCCGGTGCTGTCCGGCCCCGCCGTCGAACGGGTCAACACTTCGGACCTCGACGCCCTGGTCGTGACCGACACCATCCCGCTGCGCGACGAAGCCGCCGCCTCACCGCGCATTCGCCAGCTATCAGTCGCCAAAATCATGGCCGACACCATCACCCGCATCAGCAACGACGACTCGGTGTCGTCGCTGTTTATTGACTAGTTATTAGGATCGAGTTGCCTAGGATCGAGCTAACAGCTCAAGCCCCCTAGGCAACTAAAAGCTGCTTTTTACAACCCTTCCCTTTCTGGTCGCGGATCGGGAAACATAATGGAGTATCACCATGCAATTTGAAGTTATCGCCAACGCGCGTAGCGTTCAGGGATCGGGTGCGAGCCGCCGCCTGCGTCGCGCCGGCACCGTTCCGGGCATCGTTTACGGCGGCGAAGCCGCGCCGATTTCCATCGAAACCAACCACAACGACCTGCTGCTGAAGCTGAAGAAGGAAGCCTTCCATTCTTCGATCATCAACATGATCATCGACGGCAAGAAAGAACAAGTCCTGCTGCGCGATTACCAGACGCACGCTTACAAGCCGCTGGTGCTGCACATTGACTTCCAGCGCGTCGATGCCACCCACGAACTGCACATCAAGGTGCCGCTGCACTTCACCAATGAAGAAGAAGGCACTGGCGTCAAGCTCAATGGCGGCCTGGTTAACCACGTTGCCACCGAACTGGAAGTTCACTGCCTGGCCAAGGATCTGCCGGAATTCATTGAAGTCGACCTCGGCGCAATGAACATTGGCGACAACATTCACGCGTCCCAGATCAAGCTGCCAGAAGGCGTCAAGCTGG
>JAVBXO010000084.1 GCA_030824535.1 Azonexus sp.
TGCCACATCGGCGGCTACGGCCCGCAACTGACGCCTTACGGCATCCGCTTCAAGATCAACGGCTACACCGATAGCGATGGCGGCGAAGGCAAGATTCCGCTGTCAGCCATGCTGGTCGTCAATTCGACGCACACTGCCAAGGCCGCGCCGGAAGCTGACAAGCTCGACCGTTTCAAGACCAATAACAACACCGCGATGCAGGAAGCCTCGCTGTTCCTCGCCGGCAAGCTGGCCGACAACATCGGCGGCTTCGTCCAGACCACCTACTCCGGCGTCGACCGCTCGTATGCGCTGGACCAGGCCGACGTGCGCTATGCCCGCAGCGTCAAGCTGGGCGACAAGGACATGACCGTTGGTCTGTCGCTGAATACCAATCCGACCCTGACCGACCCGTTCAACACCCTCGGCCAGTGGCGCTTCCCCTACACCTCGTCCGACTTCAACGGCGGCTTCGGTCCTTCGCCGATGGTTGAAAGCCTGGCCGGCGGCGTCATGGGCGCCAATGCCTACGCTCTTTACGATGACAGCCTCTACGCTGAATTCGGCCTGTACAACAACCTCTCGAAGAAAGCCCTGAACACCTTCAACACCGGCGACATCGGCAAGTTCAAGGGCGTCGGTACCTACGGCCGCCTGGCCTATTTCAAGGATCGCAAGAAGGACAACTTCTCGGTCGGCCTGCTCGGCTTCAGCGCCGACATCCAGCCGGACCGCACGGCCCTCGGCACCCCGGACCGTTACCGTGACCTGGGCGTCGATGCCTCCTACCAGTACCTCGGCAACCGCAAACACATCTTCACCGCCAATGCCAGCTACGTCCGCGAATGGCAGCACCTCGACTTCACGCTTGCCGGCGCCGACGACACGCGCAATAGCCTGAACCAGTTCCGCGCCGCCGCTTCCTACCACTATGACCAGACCTGGGGCACCACGCTCGGCGTCTTCGATTCGCGCGGCAAGAGCAACGCCACGCTCAATCCCGATTCGCTGAACGGCCGCCCGAACACCGCCGGCTACATCGTCCAGGCCGACTGGACGCCGTGGGGCAAGGAAAGCTCCTGGGGCGCCGGCTGGGCCAATGTCCGCGTCGGCGTTCAATACACCGGCTACAACCGTTACATGGGCGGCAGCAGCTATACCGACGCCGATGGCAACGAACGCCGCGCCCGCGACAACAACACCACCATGCTGTTCTTGTGGACCTCGATCTGACCAGGAGTCAATCATGAAAAAACCAGTAACGACCACCCTGCTTTGCCTGCTGGCAACGCTGGCCGGCACCCAGGCCTGGGCTTCCGGCGACGCCCGCCGCGGTGGCGATGTCTTTGCCGAAGAATGCGGCGACTGCCACAGCACCGCCCCCGGCAAGAACAAGAAAGGCCCGAGCCTGAATGGCATCGCCAATCGCAAGGCCGGCTCGCTGAGCGATTTCCCCGGCTATTCCGACGCCATGAAGCAGATCAGTTTTGCCTGGAATCCGGAAAAAATCGACGCCTACATCAGCCAGCCGAAAAAAGTCGTCGCTGGCGGCAAGATGAAATACGACGGTCTTGGTGACCCGGCCGCTCGTGCCGACGTCATCGCTTATCTACTGTCGATCAAGTAAGACCTACCGCCTCCCCCCCGGGGGCTGTAGCCTTTTTTGAGGGAGAAGCGCAAGCTTCATCCCTCTTTTTTGTCTGTGAGCCGCCCCGATGAAGGTCCTACCGCTCTGCCTGCTGTTCCTGACGCTCGGCGCGCAAGCCAATGCCTCGCGCCCCGGTGCCATCGATGCCGAGACAACTGGCAGCCCCCAATGGTCCTTCAAGCTGACGCCCTCGTATTACGCAACCAGCAAACAGACTGCGGCGGTGGACGTCAATTTACGCGCCAATTCCGGCCCGCATGCCTTGTGGCTCGGCTACTACCAGCGCGGCAACGAATTCGAACAGACGCGGGCCGGCTATGAACTGACCTTGGCGCTACCACACGCCACGCTGGTCCCCTCGCTGCAGATCGCCAGCCACGGCTTTGCCGGCGGCTCGCTGAACCTTCAACTGGGCGACGAGATTTGCGCCCTGCTCGGCATCGGCCGCACCAATGCCGGGGATTACTACAACTTAAATTTCGACCCCAACGACTCGGCCGTCTATGGCCTCGGCACCCGCCTGCTGCCGCAAACCACGCTATCGCTCTACACCGTCCGCGACAACCGCCTGCACACCGAACAAGTCGTCAACCACGCCGTCGCCCGCTACCAGCTCGCCGAACACCAGCGCCTGAGCCTCGACCTCTTCCGCAAACACGGCCGCCCCGCCCCCGACGAAGCCAGCGTCAGCGGCAACGGCCTGGCGCTCGGCTACGACGATGGCCAACTCTTCCTCCACCTCGCCCGCGACCGCAAAGTCAATTTCTCGAATGACAACCAGACACGAGTATCGCTCGGCTGGCGCTTCTAAATTCCAGGTGGATTACTCGGAACTTCCGGAATCCCGGCAATGAAGCATGCAAAAAGCCTGGACAAGACAATAAACCTAGCGGAGAGCCACGGTTTTTTTACCTGATCCCTAGCACACAAACTCGACAATGTTTTGATCCAGAACAAAATCATGTCGAGAAATATGCAAGAGAATAGCGGTGTCCAAATTCCATATCTTCAAACCCGGCGACCTTTTGGGCTAGAGCTCGATTTTCAATCAGGGAGAAAAATAAATGGCGCACTTGCACTGGTCTAATGACTTAAATACCGGCATCGAGGTAATCGATGGTCAACACAAGCAGATTGTCGAGTACATCAACCGCCTGAATGACGCACGTATCTCCGGTGACAGGCACGAGATCGGTGAAGTGATCGAAGGCATGGTCGATTACACGCTATCCCATTTTGCCTTCGAGGAAACACTGATGTCTGACGCCAGCTACCAGTTTCTGCATGGTCACAAGAAAATCCATGAAATATTCGTCAGCCGCATCCACAAGTTTCACGAACGCTTTGCTGCCGGCGAGGAGGTCACCGAAGAGCTGCACGCCCTGCTCTGCCGCTGGCTGTTCAACCACATCCGCAGCGACGATGCCGCCTACGTTGGCGCAGTCAGGGGCAAGATGCTGAAACTGGTTGGTGAAAAGCATGAAGGGGGCTGGCTGAGCAGATCGCTGAGCCGCTTTTTTGCCTGAGCATTACGCGAACCCGAAAAAGTAAAGCCCCCTGTAACATCAGGGGGCTTTTTTACATTCAATGAAAGTCAGGTTTAACCGAAAGTCACCGAGTAAGAGACATTCGAAGTAATTTGCCCCCCTCCCTCCGTCCCGACATCAGGGATACCTACAAGCAGAAGCGTTAGGGTGTTGGGCGAGTCATCAGATTTGTCGACATCAATACTCACGTTATTGACCGTCAGGAAACGGCTGCCGTAAGTAGGCACAGCGATATCCCAAAATGAGGGGTCATTGACTACGACCGCATTCCCATCCAGATTAGGCTTCCCTGTAAGCGGATTAAATCCAGAATTTCCGATAGTGCCACCGGACGACCCCCAGGCAATTTCCAACTCGGCACCAGTTCCCGGCAAGCCTGAAGTCAATTTTCCGTCCTTATTGACATCCAGACGAACCCAATCCACCGGACGATCAAAGGTAAAGGAAACTGTCGGTTCGGCGATATCAATACCCGCCCCGGTTACAACGTCGGTATCTTTCAGCATCACGACGGTCATATTGCCGGCAGCAGATTTCAGTCCGCCACGAACCTGGTAAGCCGACAAGCCATTGATCCCCTCGGTCAAGGGCAACCAGGCCGTTGCCGAAGTTGCGCCAGTCGCCAGACTGACATCCGTACCCAGATTGAATACGCCATTACCATCCCGATCAACCCAGGCCAGCTCGGAGGTCGCATCCAGACCGCTGACATCGATACGAACCAAGCTCTTGCTGGTGATATTGTCAATTGCGGATGAGCCATCATCATCCACAGACTGAAGATCAAGCTTCGGCGCATCCGGTTGGGTCGAGGGCGTCGTGGTATCGGCGCGCAGCAGTCCCAGATAGGTCGGCGTGGAAACCATGCCATTCAGCATCTGGTAGAAGACAAAAGTATTCGGCCCCGCATTCAGGGAAGCAGTCACCGAGCCATTGATTACCGGATAATCCGCACCCGGATCAAACTTGCCATTCAGGTTGGAATCCATCCAGCCCAAGCCACCGGTCATGACCCCGCTGACATTGATCTTGACACTACCCTTGGTGGTCATCGAATCACCAACGACCCCGTCATCATAGCTGGCATCAAGTGCTGCCCCCGGAGCAACAGGGGGCACAGTAGTTGATGCACCAGCACCCAGATTTTTGGCATTGGCCACCATGGACTCATAGGCCGCTCCAATATCCGACAAAGCCTTGACGGTCTGGATCGTGGTGCGCTCAACCTCAAGCAGGGTACGCTCACTAACGCCAGCTGCCGACAGATTCGTGGTGTAATCCTGTGTCGCCTGTTGCGAGAAAAAAACACGCGCATCAAGCACCACCCCGTCACTACTCGCCGACGTGAAGGCTTGAGAAATCAGCCAGGGCAGATCAAAGACATTAACCGTACCGGACATGACGGCGTTACTTACTATGGCAAGTTCGGCAGCGCTGGCATCACGCCCGTAGAGAATCTGAACGCAGCGGGAAACAGCACTATCGAAATCAGGAACCCGATACACCACCGCAGTTTCCGGATTACCGGCCAGCGCACTGATCAGCGAAGCGGCATTGCCATTATTCGTTTGCAGCAAAGGCAGGTAAGTATCGTGCTCCAGCTTGGTCAGCGGTCGCCCCAAGTAGGCCAATGCCGCCTTGGCCAGGTTGGACTCGTTGGCATAGGCCTGCTGGGCCACGACAGCAGGATCCACATAGACCGACAGGTAACCGGGCGCCGATACATTCGCACCGACCTGCTCGTAAAAGGTCAGGGCATTTGCGCCTGAACTGAGGGTAATGTTATTGACTGAACCATTAACTGCCGGCAGATCAATACCACTATCGAAAGTCGTATTGCCGCCGCGCTCAAGCCAGGCCAGGGCTCCGCTTACCAGCCCCGAAAGGGAGACACTGACATATTGGTAGCCGGTAATACCATCGCCATAAACCCCGGTATCACTGGCGGCAGAAAGCGAGGGCAGCGGGGTCGCCGGGGTAGTCGTGCCCCCCGGGGTAGTGGTGCCACCACCGGGTGGTGTTAGGATCATGGACATTATTGAATACTCCTCCGGGCAATTCAGGCGCAAACATGCGGCCAGCAATATATAGGCATCGTTTGAGCTTATTGGGACTGTTTTCCGCTGTCAAGGGAAAAGCTGTAAATCCGGACGGATGCCCGACGATACGTGGTTTTCAGGAAGCACCCCGAGCAAGTTTGCGATACAGCGTGCGCAAACTAACGTCCAGCGCAGCCGCCAGCGCTGGCAAATTTCCTTCAGCCTGCGCTCGCGCCCATTCGATGTAGCCTTGTTCCAGCGCCGCAAGCGGCAGCAGGCTGTCGATCCTGAAAGCGCCATCGGCAACGGGCGCCAGCGGCGGCAGATCTTCGGCCAATTCCGTCAAATGCGCCACGTCGATATTGACACCATCCGCCAACAGGGATGCCCGCTCGATCAGGTTGCGCAATTCGCGAATATTGCCGCTGTAACGCCGCCCTCCCAGCCAGGCCAGGGCAGCGGCGGTCAGCTTGCGCCCGGTTTTGCGGTCAACGCGCTCCAGCAGTGAATTTGCCAGCAGCGGAATATCTTCGCTGCGCTCATGCAGCGAGGGTGTGCGAATCGGGAAAGTATTGATGCGAAAATACAGGTCACGGCGGAAGCTTTCGTCCTGGACCATGCTGCGCAAATCGCGATGGGTTGCGGTGACCAGGCGAAAGTCGGCAGGCAGCCAGTCCAGCCCCCCAACCCGCCGGTAAGTGCCCGTCTCAAGCAAGCGCAGCAGCTTGACTTGCAGGGCCAGCGGCAATTCGCCAATTTCATCGAGAAACAGGGTGCCACCGGAAGCGGCTTCGACCATGCCTTGTTTACGATGGGTAGCCCCCGTGAAAGCCCCTTTTTCATAGCCAAACAACTCGCTCTCGAACAGCGTTTCGGTCAACCCCGCACAGTCGACCGCCACAAAGGGACCATCCTCGCGAGCGCTGGCTTCATGAATAGCGTGGGCCACCAGTTCCTTGCCGGTACCAGTCTCACCCAGCAAGAGCACGGCTGCATTGGAATTGGCAACGCGCAGGATTTTCTCGAGCATGTTCATGAAAGCCGGTGAACGCCCCACCAGCCCCTGCGCCGCCGCCCGACTGCTGGCCTGGCGCACCACGCGCATGGTTTCGACGAAATAGGCAATTTGCCCCCGGCGATCACGAATCGGCGTCGTTTCAACCGCCACGTGCTCCTCACCGCGTGGCGTATGGTGCAAATGCAGTACGCGCTGAGCGCTACCCGCTTCCAGACTTTGCTTTAACGGACAGGACTCGCCCGCCTGGTCGCAAGGTACCAAAAAATGATGCGACACCTCATAACAGGTCCGGCCAACAACCGGTCGCTCCGCGCCAAATTCTTTCTGGTAAGCAGCATTGGCAGCAACAATCCGGTAATCCTTCCCCATGACGATGCGCGGCTCGGGCAAGCCATCCAGAAAGGAAATCAATTCGCCGAGAAAATTTTCAGGCATGCCAATTTTGTCCAAATTGTCAAAATTTGATGTCAATATTGTCGCACGATCAGTCATCCTTGCCTTCAAATACTGGCGCAAAGCTTGCAAGCCCATGATTAGGAATGCTTTAGGCGATAATAAAAAAGCAGGCATGCATCTTGTTATATAAACTATCGGAAGCCGGTAAAAACCCATCGAACCGGAGCGCTTTTTTTGACTGCACCCTTGGTTCGGCGTGGGGCATTCGAGAACTGGTTTTTGGCATACCCCCTTAGTTCGCCCCGCAGGCCAGCTTCATGCCAGGAACCCTGTCCTCAGCCCGACCGGTTTCCAATCCGACTGTCCATTCTCGCGAGGAACAATGAGTCAACCAGACAGCACCACCCCGGAAACCCCCCAGAAGGTTTCCTTCTACGAAAAGCACAAGAGAATCCAGGCCAAAAGCGTTCGTGGTTTGTTTGACAACTGGCGGATTGCGCTGGTTATCCTGACCCAGGCGATTTTCTACGGCGGCCTTTGGCTGGAGTGGAATGATCGACAAGCCCTCCTGTTCCATCTCGTCGAGCGCAAGTTCTATATCTTCGGCCTGGTTTTCTGGCCGCAGGATGTCATCTACCTGTCGGCGCTGCTGATCGTCTCGGCCTATGGCCTGTTCCTCGTGACCGCCATCGCCGGCCGTCTGTTCTGCGGCTATGCCTGCCCACAAACGGTCTATACGCAAGTTTTCATGTGGCTCGAGAACTGGGTTGAAGGCGACCGCAATGCCCGCCTGAAGCTCGACAAAGCCCCCATGGATGCGCGCAAGTTCCGCTTGCGTGCGACCAAATACGCCCTGTGGTCCATCGTCGGCCTGTGGACTGGCTTCACGCTGGTCGGCTATTTCACGCCGGTCAAGGAGTTGATCAACAATGTCCTGACCAACACGCTTGGCCCCTGGGAAACCTTCTGGATCTTCTTCTACGGTGGCTTCACGATCCTGATGGCCGGTTTCATGCGCGAGCAGGTGTGCAAGCACATGTGTCCGTATGCCCGCTTCCAGAGCGTCATGTTCGATCCGGATACGCTGATCATTACCTATGATCCGGAACGCGGCGAAACCCGTGGCATTCGCAAGAAAGGCGTTGATCCCAAAGCGGCCGGCCTCGGTGATTGCGTCGATTGCGGTCAATGCGTAGCGGTCTGCCCGACCGGCATCGACATTCGCAACGGCCTGCAATATGAATGTATCGGTTGCGCCGCCTGTATCGACGTCTGCGACCAGGTCATGGACAAGGTCGGCCTGCCGCGTGGCCTGATCCGTTATTCAACGGAAAATGCCATGGCCCAGCACCTGACCCGGAAGGACATCCTGGCCCACATCGTCCGGCCGCGCATCCTGCTCTACACCTTCATTCTGGCGATCATCGTCGGGCTGTCGGCCTGGTTCCTGGCTCATCGCATTCCGCTCAAGGTCGACATCATCCGCGACCGCTCGGTGCTGGCGCGCGAAGCTGACGATGGCCGCATCGAGAATGTGTACATGCTGCAGATCATGAACACCGAAGAACAGGCCCATCGCTTCAAAGTTGCGGTCGACGGCCTGGACGGGGCAGAAATCGAAGGCGAGACCGAAGTCACCGTTCCTGCCGCCTCGCTGCAATCCTTCAATGCGATTGTTCGCGTACCGCCGGAAGCTGGCAAGAGCGGTTCCAACAGGATCCATTTCGAAATCGTTGCCACCGATAACGCCGATATCAAAGTTCGCGAAAAGGCGGCTTTCCTGCTGCCCTGATGCGATAGTCGGACCAAGACTCATCAGCGGGAAGCGTGCTTCCCGCTTTTTTTGTGTCCGCGATTTACCCGCTGACAGCGATGACATGTCCGCGAGAAGGCATCCGAATAAAAAAAGCCGCCCAAAGGGCGGCCGAAGTACTACACCAGAGGTCAGGAAACTCAGTGCTGCAGGAAGTCCAGCACCATGCGGTTGAATTTGTCGGCGTGTTCCCATTGGGCCCAGTGGCCGCACTTGTTGAAGATGTGCAGTTCGGCGTTGGGCATGCCCCAGATCAGGCGCAGGCCGACGTCCATCGGCACGAAGCGGTCGTCGCGGCCCCAGATGACCAGGGCCGGGGCGGTGATTTCGCCGAGGCGGGGGCCGTAGTCGGTGAATTGTTTGGGGTTGATGGCCAGGCTCTTGACGAAGTTTTCCAGGTGATCCTGGCGCGCCATCATGTTGTCGAGGCGGGCCTGGTAGAGCTCGTCGGTCAGGCTGCTGCTGTCGAAGACGAAGACGGCCATCATCTTTTTCAGGTTGTCGATGGTCGGGTTGCGGTACAGGCCTTGCAGCAGCTTGATGCCTTCAGTCGGCATCGGCACGAACTGGCTGGGGCCGCCGGTGCCGCCGCCCATCAGCACCAGTTTGCCAACGCGCGCCGGGTTGGCCAGAGCGAAGGCGACGGCGCTGTGGCCACCCATGGAGTTACCGATGAGGTGCACCTTGTCGAGGCCAATGGCGTCGAGCAGGCCCTTGAGGGCGCGGGCGTTGAGTTCGGAACGTGAGCCGCTGCAGACGATGGGATCGCTTTTGCTCCAGCCCGGACAATCCATCAGGATGACGCGGTAGCCGGCATTGACCAGCGGTTCGATGTTGCGGTTGAAATTGGCCCAGCCGCTGGCGCCGGGACCGGAGCCATGGAGCATGACGACGGTTTCTGTGCCGCTACCAAGCTCGTTGTAATGCAGTTGCAGGTCGAGGTCGCCCTCCTGGATGCGGACAAAGCGGCTGCTGCTGGCTTCGCTCAGGGTAGTCATGGTTTTTCCTTTCAAGCGGAATTTTTTCGTTGGGGATCAGGCAAGGACGACTCTTGCTCAGTCGCGGTAAGGACGCGGGCCGAAGCCGATGGGGGCCGGCGCGCAGTCGACGAGCTTGGAGAACATCGCCTTGAAGTCAGCCTTGCTGCCATCGCTGACGCTATTGGCGGCCATTTCTGCCCGGAATTCGGCGTCCACCGCAGTCCAGTCCTCGGCCGTCAGATGCCGGCGTACTAGCGGCAAAACCACCTCTTCTTCGAGCAGCATGTGCCTGCGATAAAAGTCGGCGTAGGTCTCGAAGGCCAGTGCGAATTCGCCAAAGCGCGCCGGATCGGCGGCGTAGTCGCTGACCGCCTGCTGCAGCACGGCAATGCGCTGCGGTGCGGCGGCGTGCTGCACCGCCAGTTCGGCCAGCGCCTCGGCACCCTCGCTGCTGCGTTGCGGCAGGTAGTTGAAAAGCAGGTCTTCCTTGGGATGGTGGCGTTGCTCGGCGTACGCGTCGAGGTAATGGACCATCGCCTGGAATAGCTTGAGGTCGGGCGCCAGGCGACCGGCGGTGACTTCCTTCAACATGAAGCGGATGGCGTGCAGGATTGCCGCCAGCGACTGGTGTTCTTCGCCGATGATGTGCAGGGCTTCCATGGCTGTTCTCTCTGGTTTTTTAGATTGAAGGCATCAGGTGGACAACATTTCCTGATGCTTGCTGGCGAGGCCGAGGTAGCTCTCGATCACGCGCGGGTCGTTTTTCAGCAGTTCGGCTTCGCCTTCCATCTTGACCGCACCGTTTTCCAGCACGTAGGCGTAGTCGGCGACCTGCAGCGCGGCGCGGGCGTTCTGCTCGACGAGCAGGATCGACACCCCGCGCCGGCGCAGTTCGCTGATGATGCGGAAGATTTCGCGCACGATCAGCGGTGCCAGGCCGAGGCTGGGTTCGTCGAGCATCAAGAGCTTGGGCTTGGCCATCAGCGCCCGGCCGACGGCCAGCATCTGCCGTTCGCCGCCGGACATCGTGCCGGCCTGCTGGTGCCGCCGTTCCTTGAGTCGCGGGAACAGCATATAGACCTCGTCCATCGTCTGCAGATGGTCGCGATGCCCCTGGCGGTTGCGCTGAAAGGCGCCGAGCAGCAGGTTGTCTTCAATAGTCATGGTGCCGAACAGCTCGCGCTTTTCCGGCACCAGGTTCATGCCGCGCACGACCATGCGTTCGACTTCCGGTTCGACTTCCACTGAACCGTCGAACTCGACCTGCCCTTTTGACGGCAGCAGGCCCATGATCGCCGCCAGCGTCGTCGTCTTGCCGGCGCCATTGGGACCGATCACGGTGACGATCTTGCCCTCGCCGACGGACAGGCTGAGCTTGCTGACGGCCTCGACCTTGCCGTAAGCGACCGAGAGATCGCGGATTTCCAGAACGTTTTTGGCCATCTCACACCCCTCCCAAGTAGGCTTCGAGCACTGCCGGATCTTGCTGAACCTCTTCCGGCAAGCCTTCGGCAATCTTTTCGCCGAATTCCATGACCACGACGCGGTCGACGAGATTCATCACGAAATCCATATCGTGTTCGACGATCAGCACGGCCATGCCCTCGCCACGCAGACGCTTGAGCAGTTCGGTCAGCGCCTGTTTTTCCTTCAGACGCAGGCCGGCGGCCGGCTCGTCGAGCAGCAGCAGGCAGGGATCAGAACACAGCGCGCGGGCGATTTCGAGGATGCGCTGCTGGCCGAGCGCCAGGCTGCCAGCTTCGACATGCATGAATTCACCAAGGCCAACGCGCTCGACCTGGATCGCCGCTTCGCGCAACAGCCGTGCTTCCTCGACCCGATCCAGCCGCCAGGCGGCCGACAGCACGCCCTTGCCACCACGGCGGTGGGCGCCGATGGCGACGTTTTCGAGCACGCTCATGTTCGGCAACAGGCGCACATGCTGGAAGGTGCGGCTCATGCCCAGCGCGGCAATTTCCCGCGAATCGTGGCCGGCGACCGACTTGCCGCGGAACAGCACTTCGCCCGAAGTCGGCGTATCGACGCCGGACAGCTGGTTGAACATGGTGCTCTTGCCGGCGCCGTTGGGGCCGATCAAGGCCAGGATTTCGCCGGCCTCGACGTGCAGGCTCATGTGGTTGTTGGCGACCAGGCCACCAAACTTGCGCGTGACGTTCCTGGCTTCGAGGATGACTTCGCCGTGCGGCGGCTGCGGCTTTTTCGGCAGCGCTTCGGCATTCCGGTCGACCACCTTGATTTCGCTCTTCACCGGCACCAGGCGAGCGAGCAGCGGCCACAGGCCGGAACGGGCGCGGTGCAGCAGCACGATCATCATCAGACCGAAAACGATCACCTCGTAATTGCCGGCACTGCCGAACAGGCGCGGCAGCACATCCTGCAGCCACTGCTTCAACACGGTAATCACCCCGGCACCGACCAGCGCGCCCCAGACCTGCCCTGCCCCGCCGACGACGGCCATGAACAGGTATTCGATGCCGATATGCAGACCAAACGGCGTCGGATTAACGAAGCGCTGCAGGTGGGCGTAGAGCCAGCCGGCGGCACAGGCGTGCAATGCGGCGATGACGAAAATCACCATGCGCGCCCGCGAGGTATCGACGCCCATCGCCTCGGCCATCACGATGCCGCCCTTGAGCGCGCGGATGGCGCGGCCTTCGCGTGAATCAAGCAGGTTCTTGGTGGTGAACAGCGCCGACAGGACAAAAGCCCAGACCAGGTAGTAATAGTGGCGATTGTCGTTGAGCTCGAAGCCGAAAATGCTGATCGCCGGCAGGCTGGAAAGACCGGCGTGGCCGCCGAGGAATTCCATGTTGCCGAACAGGAAGAACAGGCTGATGCCCCAGGCCATCGTTCCCAGCGGCAGGTAATGCCCGGAGAGCTTGAGCGACAGCGAACCGAGAATGACCGCCACCGTCGCCGTCAGCAGCAGGCCGAGAATCAGCGCCGCCCACGGCGATCCTGCGGTAAACGCCAGCCAGGACGGCAATTCCGCCGTCGTCGTCAACCACGCCGTAGTGTAGGCGCCCAGCCCGACAAAGGCCGCCTGGCCGAAGGACGTCAGGCCGCCGATGCCGGTCAGCAGCACCAGGCCAAGCGCGACCAGTGCCGACAGGCCGACGTAATTGAGCATGGTCACGTAGAACTCGGGCAACAACAGCGGTGCTGCCGCCAGCACGGCAAGGAAAACGCCGAGTACCAGGCGGGCATCGAGGCCCTTGTCGCGTTGCGGCGCATTGGCCAGGTGGCCGGTATCTTCTTCCTCGATGTGATGCGTGGACCACGACAGCCAGATCAGCACCGGGATGATCAGCGTGAACACCAGCACATCCTTGTAGGCGCTGGCCCAGAAGGACGAGAAGGATTCGAGCAGGCCGACGACGATGGCGCCAGCCGCCGCCAGCGGATAGCTGGCCAGACCGCCGATGATCGCCGCGACGAAGCCCTTGAGGCCGATCAGGAAGCCGGAGTCGTAGTAGATCGTCGTCAGCGGTGCGACGAGCAGACCGGACAGCACGCCGATCAAGGCCGCGACGAAGAAGGTCTGACGCCCGGCCAGTGCCGGCGAAATGCCCATCAGGCGCGCGCCGTTGCGATTGATCGCCGTCGCCAGCAAGGCCTTGCCGGCCAGCGTGCGGTTGAAATAGAGATAGAGCCCGACAATCAGCCCGATGGCCGCCAGCAGCACGACGATGGTGTGACCACCGATCATCAGCGAACCGACTTCCAGCTGGGCATCGCTGAACGGCGCGGTGCGCGAACCTTCCGGCCCGAAGATCAACAGGCCCAGACCGACCATCAGCAGATGCAGCGCCACCGCGACGATCAGCAAAACCAGCACCGAAGCCTCGGCAATCGGCTGGAAGGCGATGCGATAAATCATCGGCCCCAGCGGTACGACGATGGCCAGCGCCAGCAAGGCCTTGACCGGCGTTGGCATTTCGGCGAGCGGCAGCAGCCAGACCAGTGCCG
>JAVBXO010000162.1 GCA_030824535.1 Azonexus sp.
CCGGGGCTGTTGACCGCAGATGGCCCGGATTTCTGCGGCGAAGTGCGCGTCGCCGACCTGCAGATCGACACCTGGCCCACTGACATCGACTGCGGCAAGCAATTGGCCCGCGAAGACTTCGCCAGCCGCCTGAAACCGCGCCGGCTCAACACCCACAAAGGCAGCTTTGGCGGCATCGGCATTCTTGGCGGCGGCAAGACCATGCTCGGCGCAGCCTTTCTCGCTGCGCGCGCCGCACTGAAGCTCGGCGGCGGCCGCGTCTATGTCGGCCTGCTTGACCCGGACGCGCCAGCCGTCGATCTGTATCAGCCGGAATTGATGCTGCGCCGCGCCGACACCCTGCTCCAGGCCGACCTGCAAGCCCTGGCCTGCGGCCCCGGCCTGGGCAAGTCCGCAGAAGCCATCCGCCTGCTCGAACAAGCGCTGAAAGCGCCGGTGCCCTTGGTGCTTGACGCTGATGCGCTGAATATCCTGGCCGAGGATGGCCGCCTCGAAGGCAATCTTTACAACCGTATCGCGCCGGCAATCATCACGCCGCACCCGGCAGAAGCCGCCCGTCTGCTCGGCTGCTCGGTGCGCGACATCCAGAGCGAGCGGATTCGCGCCGCCCGCGAACTGGCCGAGCGCTATCGCAGCCACGTCGCGCTGAAAGGCTGCGGCACCGTCATTGCTACGGTCGACGGCCGCTGGTGGGTCAATTCCACCGGCAACCCCGGCATGGCTACGGCCGGCATGGGCGACGTGCTCAGCGGCCTGATCGCCAGCCTGCTTGGCCAGACCTGGTCAGCCGAAGAGGCTATCCTCGCCGGCGTGCATCTGCATGGCGCGGCGGCTGATCGCCTGGTCAGTGAAGGCATCGGCCCGGCCGGATTGACCGCCGGCGAAGTCATCGACGCCGCGCGCCAAGTCTTCAACGAATGGCTGCTGCGGGCAAGCAGCCTGTAAAATGCGCCCCTTGTTCGCCCCACCTGCCCGCCGCCATGACTATTGAATTCGCTTATCCGCTCGCCGAAGAAATTTCCCGTAACGTTGCCGCTGCCCTGGCCGAAGATGTCGGTGCCGGCGACCTGACCGCCAGCCTGGTGCCCGGCGACCGCCAGGTCAAAGCCACCGTGATTTCCCGCGAAGGCGGCGTGGTCTGCGGCACGGCGTGGTTTGACGAATGCGTCGCCCGCCTCGACCCGAGTGCCAAAGTCAGCTGGAAAGTCGCCGACGGCGAACGCATCGTCGCCAACCAGCTGCTCTGCGAAATCACCGGCAACGGCCGCGCCCTGCTCACTGCCGAGCGCAGCGCACTGAATTTCCTGCAACTGCTGTCGGCCGTCGCCAGCAAGGTGCGCATCTACGCCGACGCCATTGCCGGCACCAAGGCGCAGGTCGTCGACACGCGCAAGACCCTGCCCGGCCTGCGCATCGCGCAGAAATATGCCGTCCGCGCCGGCGGCGGTGGTAATCACCGTCTGGCGCTGTGGGACGCGATCCTGATCAAGGAAAACCACATCCACGCTGCCGGCGGCATTCCCCAGGCGATGGCTGCTGCTCAAGTGGTCGCTGGGGCCGCCGCCGACCGTTGCAAGTTCATCCAGGTCGAGGTCGAGAATCTCGACGAACTCGAGCAAGCTCTGACCGCTGGCGCCAGGATGATCCTGCTCGACAATTTCACGCTCGACATGATGCGTGAGGCTGTGCAGCGCAACGCCGGCCGTGCCGTGCTCGAATCCTCGGGCAATGTCACGCTGGAAACCATCCGTGGCATCGCCGAAACTGGCGTTGACCGTATTTCCGTTGGCGCCCTGACCAAGGACGTCAAGGCGCTTGATCTGTCGATGCGCTTCGTCGGCTAAGGCCGCCGCTGCTTTTCCCCTGAGCGGCGCCAGCCGCTCAGGCCGGGATGCTGGCCGACCACAAGGCCTCCCCGCCCGCCGCCAGGTAACACAGATAGGCGCGCAGTTCGAATTCCAGCTGGTAGTAATCCGCCTCCATGTGGCAACACAACTGGTAAAAAGCCTTGTTGTGCTCGAATTCCTTCAGGTGCGCCAGCTCATGAACAACGATCATGCGCAGGAATTCCGGCGGCGCCTCGCGAAATAGTGTGGCGATATGAATTTCCCGCCGCGCCTTGAGCTTGCCGCCCTGCACGCGTGAGCTACGGGTATTCGTGCCAAGCGCCTGACTGACCTTTTGCAGCTTGCCGTCGTAAGCCACCCGACTCAGAGGCCCGGCGTTGCGCAGGGAGTCATTTTTCAGCGCATCCACATAGTCGTACAAAGCCCGATCCGTCCTGACGGCATGCGTTTGCGGATATTTACCCAGCAAATGCTGGCCCAGCGTATTGCCGGCAATCATTTTTTCCACCGAGGCCAGCAGGTGTTGCGGGTAACCGGCGAGATAAATCAGAGAGTTGCTGCTTGGCATGGCGAACGCACAGGGAAGAAAGAGGCGCGCCAGTTTACCGCCCCAAATGCGCGTTGACCGCAAAATTCACCCCGCCAAAACATTGGCAACAAAACTCAGGCGCAGCTTTTGCTTAGTCCGGGTATCCCGCTCATTTGGATGGGGATTTTGTCGTCAACCGGACAAGCAGCTTAATGGACCTCTCATGATCGCCACCGACCTTTCGACGCGCTATTTCACCAGCTACAGCGGCGCCAAACTGCCGCTCAATCTTGTTGGCGAACTGGCTGCTGACGACATGCGCAATCGCAACACCTTCTATCGCGGTTCCTACAGTGCCGAAGGCTTGCTTGTATGTTGTGAAAAAATTGTTTATGGCGAAATCGAGTTGCGCCATGACTACCGCTATCACGCCAACGGCCATCTGGCCCAGGCCTTCATTGATGACGGTAGTGGCGACATCAACATGATCGAATACCCCGCTTGAGTTTCATTTCACCTTAATAAATCAGGAGAAACAGATGTCAGTAGCCCCGATCAAAGCCTTTTCCGAAAAAGCCAAAGCCGACGCCGCTGTCGGCGAAGCGCTCAAGGCCTGCCAGAAAATCAAGGAACTGCGTGCGTTGGCCAAGGAGCATGGTTTCGACATCGAAGAAAACTCGCTCTACCCGCCCAACGAACCGCAATTTACCGAAGACCAGCTTTCCGAGCGCCTGGTCAAGGCTCTGTTGCGCGTCTGATGGCGCTGGCGATGAAATGAGCTGAAAGCTCAATTTATCGAACGCCGCTGATGAAAAAAGCCCTGATTTTGCGGTCAACCGCAAAATCAGGGCTTTTTTCATTGTTGAAAGATCAGCGTCAGCAGCGACTGAGCACTTGCTTGACTTCCTCGATCAGGCCGTGTGAAGCATCTTCGACCATATCCAGCACCAGATCGAAACCGTGCCCCAGTCCGTAATAAGGGTCAGGCACTTCGTCGTCATCAAAATTCCTGGCATAACTCATGAACATGCGGATTTTTTCCTGCTGCTCCGGCAGAGCCATGCGCCGCAAGTTATCCAGATTGCTTTTGTCCATAGCCAGAATCAGGTCGAAATAATCGAGATCCTGGTGCGCAATCTTCCGCGCCCGCAATTGTGAAAGATTGTAGCCACGCACCGCCGCCGCCCGTTGGGTGCGCGAGTCAGGCGCTTCGCCAACGTGATAACCATGCGTCCCGGCGGAGTCGACTTCGACCTTGTCGCCGAGATGGCTATTGACAATGAATTTCCTTAATACACCTTCCGCCGTGGGGGAACGGCAGATATTGCCCATGCAAACCAGTAGCACGCGATAAATCATCTAGGCTCCTCTGTGTCGGGGTCGTGTTGCGCCGCGCCGAACACTTGCTCCCGCAAGCGGAAAAGTTCGTCGCGGGCAGCCGCCGCTTTCTCGAATTCAAGATTTTTCGCACACTCTAGCATCATTTTTTCCAGACGCTTGATTTCCCTGGCCAAGGTTTTCTGATCCATGGCCTCGTAAACCGCCTGTTGCTGCGCAGCCTTCAATTCGGATTGCGCTGCCCCGGCATCGTAAACACCGTCGATGATGTCCTTGATCTTTTTTGAGATACCGCGCGGGACAATGCCGTGCTCGGTATTGAATGCCACTTGCTTTTCACGCCGGCGGCGGGTTTCATCGATGGCCTTCTGCATCGACTTGGTTACCCGATCACCATATAAAATGGCGGCGCCATTGATGTGCCGCGCCGCCCGGCCGATGGTCTGAATCAGCGAGCGCTCAGAACGCAGGAAGCCCTCCTTGTCGGCATCGAGAATGGCCACCAGCGAAACTTCCGGGATATCCAGGCCTTCGCGCAGCAGGTTGATGCCGACGACGACATCGAAGACTCCCAGGCGCAGGTCACGAATGATTTCGACGCGCTCAACGGTATCGATGTCCGAGTGCAAATAACGCACCTTGATGCCGTTATCGGCCAGAAAATCAGTCAGATCCTCGGACATGCGCTTGGTCAGCGTCGTCACCAACACCCGCTCACCCAGCGCGATGCGTAGCCGAATTTCCCCGAGCAAGTCATCAACCTGCGTCGAGGCCGGGCGAACGATGACTTCCGGATCAATCAGGCCGGTTGGCCGCGCGACCTGCTCGACGACCTGGCCGGCGTGCTGGTTTTCGTAATCAGCCGGGGTTGCCGAAACAAAAATCGTCTGGCGCATGTGCGCCTCGAACTCGTTGAACTGCAGCGGCCGATTGTCGAGCGCCGAAGGCAGGCGGAAGCCGTAATCGACGAGGTTTTCCTTGCGCGACCGGTCACCCTTGTACATCCCGCCGACCTGACCAATCGCCACGTGCGATTCATCGATGAACATCAGTGCATCCGGCGGCAGGTAATCGATCAATGTCGGCGGCGCTTCGCCCGGCTGACGCCCGGAGAAGTGCCGGGAATAATTTTCGATGCCCTTGCAGAAACCGATCTGGTCCAGCATCTCGAGATCGAACTTGGTTCTTTGTTCGATGCGCTGGGCTTCGACCAGCTTGTTGTTCTTGGTAAACCAGTCGACACGCTCGCGTAATTCCTGCTTGATCGCCTCGATGGCGCGCAACACGGTAGCGCGCGGCGTCACGTAATGCGACGCCGGAAACACCGTAAAGCGCAAGGACTTGTGCAGCAGATGGCCAGTCAGCGGATCAAAAAACTGCAGTGCCTCGACTTCGTCATCGAATAGCGAAACACGAATCGCGTGCTCGGCATGTTCGGCCGGAAAAATATCGATCACATCGCCCCGTACACGAAAAGTCCCGCGATGAAAGTCCATCTCGTTGCGGTCGTACTGCATGTCTGAAAGCCGCTTGATGATCGCCCGCTGGTCGAGTTTTTCACCGACGCGCATGGTCAGGATCATGTTGTGATATTCGTCGCGGTCGCCAATGCCATAAATGCACGACACCGTCGCCACGATGACCACATCGCGCCGCTCGATCAGGCTCTTGGTCGCCGACAGGCGCATCTGCTCGATGTGCTCATTGATCGCGCTGTCCTTTTCAATAAACAGGTCGCGCGACGGGACATAAGCTTCCGGCTGGTAGTAGTCGTAGTAGGAAACGAAATACTCGACCGAGTTTTCCGGAAAAAACTCCTTGAATTCCGAATACAGCTGCGCCGCCAGCGTCTTGTTCGGCGCCAGCACCAGCGCCGGCCGGCCGGTACGGGCGATGACGTTGGCCATGGTGTAGGTCTTGCCGGAACCCGTCACACCGAGCAACGTCTGGAAGGACAAGCCGTCCTCCAGTCCCTCGATCAGCAGGCGAATCGCCTCCGGCTGATCGCCAGCCGGCGGAAAAGGCTGGTGCAAACGGAAGGGACTACCATCAAAGGTAACAACCGGGATGCTGGTCTTGGTTTCGCTCATGCTAAAATTCTTCGGTTTTGTTTCCGGTTCGGCGAAAGTGCCGGATCGACATTGTTTCTATTATTCCACGGAGTCTTTATGTCCTCTTCGATCTTCGCTGCGGTGGAAATGGCCCCGCGCGACCCCATCCTCGGTCTGAATGAAGCCTTCAACGCGGATGCCCGCGACACCAAGGTCAACCTGGGCGTCGGCGTTTATTTCGACGATAACGGCAAGATTCCGCTGCTGGCTGCCGTCAAGTCTGCTGAAGAAGCCCGCCTGAAGAATGCCCCGCCGCGCGGCTACCAGCCGATTGAAGGCGCCCCAGCCTACAACACCGCCGTGCAGAACCTGCTGTTCGGCAAGGATTCCGAACTGCTCGCCGCTGGCCGTGTGATCACGGCCCAAGGCATTGGCGGTACCGGCGCGCTGAAGATTGGTGCTGATTACCTCAAGCGCCTGAATCCGGATGCCAAGATTTATATCAGCGACCCGTCCTGGGAAAACCACCGCGCCCTGTTCGAATCCGCTGGCTTCATCGTTGAAAACTACCCGTACTACGACGCCGCCACCCGTGGCGTGAACTTCGCCGGCATGAAGGCCTGTCTGGCCAGCATGGCGCCGGGTTCCATCGTCCTGCTGCACGCCTGCTGCCACAACCCGACCGGCGCTGACCTCTCCGATGCCCAGTGGCAGGAAGTGGTTGGCCTGTGCCAGGAGCGCGGCCTGGTGCCCTTCCTCGACATGGCCTATCAAGGTTTTGCCGAAGGCATCGACGCCGACGCCGTGGCCATCCGTGCCTTCTCCGCGTCCGGCCTGCAATTCTTCGCCTCCAGCTCCTTCTCCAAGAACTTCTCGCTGTACGGTGAGCGTGTCGGCGCCCTATCCATCGTCACCGCCAGCAAGGAAGAATCCGCGCGCGTGATGTCGCAGGTCAAGCGCGTCATTCGCACCAACTATTCCAACCCGCCGATCCACGGTGGCGCTCTGGTTGCTGCCGTTCTCGCCTCCAGCGAGCTGCGTCAGCAGTGGGAAGTCGAACTGGCCGGTATGCGTGATCGCATCCGCGCCATGCGCGCCGGTCTGGTCGAAGCCATCACCGCCACCGGCTGCCCACAGGACTTCTCTTTCGTCGCGCAGCAGCGCGGCATGTTCTCCTACACCGGCCTGACCGCTGCCCAGGTTGAACGCATGAAGGAAGAATTCGGCATCTACGCTGTCTCGACCGGCCGCATCTGCCTGGCTGCGCTGAACACCAAGAATCTGGCCTATGTCGCCGAGGCAATCGCCACGGTCACCAAGGGCTGATTGACGCTTCCCTGCAAGTCATAAAAAAGGCGGAACCTGGTTCCGCCTTTTTTGTTGCCTGAATAAAGCCTGCGTGCCCTATTTTTTGCTGACTGCGGTCAACTCCGGCAAAGTGCCATAAATCCGCACCGGCGTATATTGGCTGGAGACTGAGGTCTGTACCGTCACATCCATCTGCCCGTCGACCTGACCTTCGCGCGTCACGGTGAAATGACCAATGCCATTCACCACCCCGGCCGAAAGACGAACATTTTTCAGACCAATCTGTTTCGGCGAAACCGTGACCGCCGCCTGCAGGCGCTGAAAACGTGTCGATCCAGCCCTGGTTTCCGTGTCACCACGACGCGCCGCCTCGACCGGATCAGCTCCCTGCAGAACGCCTTGTGCGACATCGACATCAAACGTCGCCTCGAGAGACTCCCACAAGCCTGACCAGTCTGACGCCTGCGAACGAAACTTTCCGGCAGCACTCAGATCTCCTTCGAGTTTCAGCAAGGGCATGAAAGTCGAACTGATCTTGCGACTATCAAGACGCATGACGGAAATCTCACCCGTCATTGCTGGCGTACCCGACCAATCCAATGTCCACTTGCCGCGCAGGATTCCACCGAGAATCGAAGTGTCGATGTCCCGCAGCACCAGTCTGTCCTCGAGCAACAAGCCATTGGCCTGCAGCAAACCAAAGGCCAGCGGCAAACCATCAGGCTTCCATTCACGACCTTCAATATCGAGAACCAGACCCTGCTCAGCGGGCGTTACCCCAAGCTTGAGCTGACGATCCGCTGAAGTAATCGTCGCCTTCTCAAACGAGCCATCCTCCTGGAACAGGAAATCACCTGCCAAATTGTCGAGGTATAAATTTTTGGCAAAATTGATACGCAATTGGCTGATGCGCAGCTTTTGTACCAGAAATTTGCCATCTACCTCGGCCTCGGGGGAAAACAAGGGCGACTTCAATAGATTGAGTGTCGATAGCGAAGCGCCACGCACTTCGACGAGCGGAATGCTCAGTAAAACATCGCCCTTGCCCAGAAAAGAAAGCGGCGAACGCAGGCGGATCTCTTCAATCGACGAATCATCGCCAATATGGACGCCGCTGATTTTCAATTGCGGCTCAGGGAAAGGCACAAACGTGACTTTGTCAATCCCGACCTCTTCTCCGAGCAGGCGCGACAAATTGCTTTCAATAGCGGGCTTGAATTGCTGATAAGGGTAGAAAAACACCCCGGCCACCAGAAGGATCAGCACCAGCACCCCCCCCAAAAATATCCGCTTCAGCCAGGACAACGCATCAACCGGTGTGCTTTCCGTTACTTGTTCGACGACAGGCTCAAGCCGGACAGGCGCCGCCTCCGGCTCGGGCAGGATTTGAGTATCAGGGAAATCTTCCCGCGCCTTGCTCGAGCGCATCGGCTCTTCCGGATGGCTCGGCGCCAGGCTAACCGGATCAAAGCTCGAAAACCCGGACAAACTGGCCGAGTTATTAATGCTCGAATAGGTAATCCCGCTGCTCTCGGGAATTTCTCGACGGGAAAATGCAGCAGCCTCCATCTTGGCAACGATATATCCGCTCCCTTCCAGCTCCAGCAAGGCTGATTCGACCAATTGCTGATTGCCGATTTTGTCCGCCAATTCGGACACGGTTAACTGACCGTCAACCTGCAGCAGCACCATGCGCAAATTACGTTGCACAAGTCGCGTTCCCTGTTGCAGCGCCTCATCGCCGGCAGGGGTTTTTGCAAACACCAAAAGAGGGTTCATATTTATTATTCCTATATTGTCGAACACCAAAAAAATCTTGACGCCTTCCAATTCTACACCTATAATGCACGCCTCTGTTCCTCGATAGCTCAGTCGGTAGAGCGCCGGACTGTTAATCCGTAGGTCCCTGGTTCGAGCCCAGGTCGGGGAGCCAAAAAATGCGAACGCCCATCAGTATAAAGCTGATGGGCGTTTTATTTTTGGGACTCGAACACCAGTGCCCAGGCTGATAAACCCAGCTGACCGGCTTTACATCAACGCCAGCACAGATGGGGAAACTGGCGTAAAAAAGGGAATCTTGAGGAAATACTGGATAATCCGGCCTTCTCTCCTCCGCCTTCCCTTGTGATGAAATCCATCTCTTCTTCCCGCCGCCTGTTGCTCGCCGGCCTTGGTAGTCTGCTGCTCGCCGCCTGCGCCAGTCAGCCCGTCAGTGCGCCGCCCAAGACCGTCGCCCCTGTAGCAATTGCCAAGCCGAAAATCGGCCTGGCGCTGGGCGGCGGCGCGGCGCGCGGTTTTGCCCATATTGGCGTGATCAAGGTGCTTGAATCGCACGGCATCATCCCCGACATCGTCGTCGGCACCAGCGCCGGCGCGGTCGTCGGTTCGCTGTACGCCGCCGGTTTTGATCCTTTTGCGATGCAGAAGATCGGTCAGCAACTCGACGAAAAGATCTTCGCTGACTGGACGCTGGGCGGCCGTGGCCTGCTCAAGGGCGAGGCGCTGCAGGATTTCATCAACCAGTCATTGCAACGCCGGCCGCTGGAAAAGCTCAACAAGCCCTTCGCTGCCGTCGCCACCGACCTCAACACCGGCGAGCGCGTGGTCTTCCGTAGCGGCGACACCGGCATGGCCGTGCGCGCCTCTGCCGCCGTGCCCGGCGTTTTCCAGCCGACGCAATTTCGCGGTAAAACCTATGTTGACGGCGGCCTGACCAGCCCGGTGCCGGTGCAGGCGGCGCGTGAAATGGGCGCCGATTTCGTCATTGCCGTCGATATTTCCGGCCGTCCCGAAGGTCAGCCCATCGACAGCATCACCGCGATTCTGTGGCAGACGACAACGATCATGGGCGGCATCATCGCCAGCAACGAGCTGAAAACCGCCGACATCCTCATCCGCCCCAAGCTGCCCTACGTCAAATCCTGGGACTTCACCGCCCGTAACGAAGCTGTGCTGGAAGGCGAACGCGCCGCGCAGGCCGTGCTGGTTCAGCTCAAGCAGAAGCTTGGACGCTAATCTCAGTCCATTCCCCAGCCCATTTTTGCCGTAAAAGGAGCGTCGACCGTGAAAACACCCGCCTACGTCATCGGCCACATCACCGTTAAAGACCACGACAAATGGGCCGAATATCGCAGCCAGGTGCCGGCGACGCTGGCGCCCTGGGGCGCTGAACTGGTCCTGCGCGGCGATACGCCAACGCTGCTGGCCGGCCAGCATGCCCATACCGACACCGTCGTCATCCGCTTTCCCGATACCGAGGCGGTCGATGGCTGGTACAACTCGCCGGCCTACCAGGCGCTGATTCCGCTACGCAGCGAAGCCGCCGAGCTCGACCTGATCGCCTATCGCGGCGCTTGAGTCCATCCCCGGCGGTAACAACAGCGCTGGCGGACGGATGCTGACGCCATCGCGCAGCCAGGCCAGCGACTCCTGCCACAGCGTGTCGCGAAAGCGTTCGTGGAACCACGCGAAATGACCGATGGCCGCAACCCCGACGCTGGCCGGATCGACCGCCACCTGCAGCCGGCAACTGCCCCGGTAATAGCCGAGCAAGCGGCGGATCGCCGCCGGCGTGCCGAAGGGGTCGTCGCTGAGACTGATCGCCAGCACTTCGGCGCGCACCGCCGCAAAATGCCGCAGCGGATCGCCAACCACGCCGGCATAGCTGGCTTCCAGACTCGCCGGGCGAAAAGCCCACTCGTAAGCCGCAGCCGCCGGCAAATCCTCGTGCCAGCCCAGTCGGCGCGCCGGGAAATAGCCGAGCAAGGCGGTCAAGAGCGGCATCAACACATGCCAGCGCAGCCACATTGCCGGCTTGCCGGGGCCGTAATCCGGCCAATAGGCATATTGGCTGCCTACCGTCAGCATGCGTTGCACCCGCGCCCCGGAAGGCGCCAGTCCAACCAGCAAACCGCCGATGCTATGGGCGACGACATGCAGCGGCAGGCCGGGCGCCTGCGCACTCGCCCAGGCCAGCGCCGCCTCGCAGTCGTAGCGCCCCCAGTCGAGCTTGCTGATCTGTTTCCAGCGGCGCAAGCTGCCCTGGCGCGACTCGCCGATGCCGCGATAATCGTAGGTCAGCACGCTGAAGCCGTGCGTCGTCAGAAAACGCGCGTAGCGATGGTAGTAATCGGCGCGCACCGCCGTCGCCGGATTAATCACCACCATCGCCCGCGCCTCGCCTTGCGCCGGCCAGAAGCGGGCGAGCAGCCGATAGCCGTCAGGGGCGAGCAATTCAAAAGCAGCAGGCGGCGTTTTCATGCATATCTCCAGCGCGGCAAGGGAATGGAACTGCAGGGGCACCAGCGTTCGAGCCAATTGAGCGAGCGCTCCGGCCGGGCGCTGAACCAGGCATCGCCTTGCGCCGAAATCACCGTATCGCCTTGCCGGGCGATGCGGTAGACCGCGCCTGGCAGCAAAACTTCCTCGCGCCCGTCGCTTTCGCTGAGCCAGAGGCTACCGGCCGAACAACACAGCGACCAGCCGCCGGCATCGCGCAGCACCAGTAACTCGCGCCGCGCCAGATGCCATTGCATCCTGCCCGCCCTTTCCTGCCAGGGAACTTGCAGAACCGGGTTCATGATCCTGATCTCCATTCATGCCTGCTTAACATGCAGCCACCGGACTGGTGGCCGCTGTGCTCACTATGGCCAAGGATTCGAACCCGGACAAACGAGAAATATGCATCCCATTCATGCATGAAACTCATGCGTAAAACACGTCCATGAAGCGCCCTGCCCGCCGCCTGTCTTTCACCGAGGCCGCCCGAGAGCAGATTCAGACCCTCGAAGAACAGCCCGGCGCGAGCATTAGCTGTTGCAGCCTGAAACACTCGGCAACACATCAACGCTCGCCAGCAATACTCCAATTACATGCCTAGGGTTTAATGCAGTTGTCGACGAAGCAAATAGAAGCTGATCGTCCAAAACAAAAACTCAGGAGTCCATCATGAAAAAGACCACCACACTGATCTCGGCACTGGTTCTCGCACTCGGTACCAGCCTGCTTGCCAGCCCTTCCTTTGCCCACCCCGCTGACTGCATGGGCGGCCCCGGCCCGATGATGGGCGAACGCGGTCCCGGCCACCGCAGCGAACGCATGGTCGAGCACATGAAGCAACGCCAGCAGCAACTGCACGATAGCCTCAAACTCAATGCCGACCAGGAAAAAGCTTGGGCCAAGTTCCAGGAAACCCAGCCCTTCGCGCAGGCCGACAAACGCCCCGACCCGGCCGAATTCGCCAAGCTGAGCGCCCCGGACCGCGCCGAAAAAATGCTGGAAATAATGAAAACGCATCAAGACGGCATGACGCAACACGTCGCCGCGATGAAAACCTTCTACGGCCAACTCAGCGCCGAACAGAAGAAGAGCTTCGACGATCACTTCATGACCGCCGGCCCACGCGGTGGCCGTGGCATGCGCGGCACCGGCCCGATGCCGGCACCGACGCTGGCCAAGTAAGCTGCCTTACACGCGTCAGGGAGGCGTTGATTAAATCGTCATCCCCGCGCAGGCGGGGATCCAGTTCCTTGAATTTCCTGGATTCCCGCCTGCGCGGGGATGACATTTCAGGACAAATTAGTGTCTCCTCAATAAAAGCCGGGCATCCTTGACGGGGTGCCCGGCTTGTTATTGTCCACCGTAATAATTGGCGCAAAAGCCAGCCTTCCAGCCCTGTTAGCCGCCGGAAGATTTCGGCGAATGCCCTGAAACTGCGACAATCGCGGCCTGAACCGTTTATGCGCCGCCACGATGTCCGCCACCCAAATCGCCACCCAAATCGCTACCCAAGCCGCCCCCAAGTCGCCCCGCCTGCTGTCGCTGATTCCGCCGATGACGCAGCTGAATGTGCCGTATCCGTCCACGGCCTACCTCACGGGCTTTTTGCGCTCGCGCGGCTTTGCGGCTTTTCAGGAAGACCTGGCGCTGGCCACCGTGCTCGAACTCTTCTCGCCAGCCGGGCTCGACGCGATCAAATCTGCGGTCGACGCGCTACCAGGCAAAAAACGCTCGCGCACGCTACGCACCTTTAGCGAACAGTTCGACCGCTACCGCGCGACGATCACGCCGGCCATCGCCTTCCTGCAAGGTCGCGACCCGTCCATCGGCCATCGCATCGCCAGCCGTGGCCTTTTGCCCGAAGGGCCGCGTTTTCGGGCGCTCGACAATTACGTCGATGACGGCAGCGGCGACCCGCTGGCCTGGGCCTTTGGCGCACTCGGCGTGCAGGATAGAGCCCGCCACCTCGCCACGCTCT
>JAVBXO010000348.1 GCA_030824535.1 Azonexus sp.
CCCAGGGCGACGGCGGCGTGGTGGGCCATGCCGCGCAGCCCCTTGTTCTTGCCACGCAGCGCATCGACCACGGCCATGCGCGACAGGCCCAGGTCATGCGCCCAGTAGGAGATGCAAATCCCTTCTGCCTTGAATAAGGCGTTGGCGCTTTCCGGGGTCTGCGGGTACGGCAGCGGGTGGTGGTCGGTGTGTTTCATTTTGTCGTGTGGTAAATTGCGGTAGTCATATTGAGTTGCTCACCAGTCATGGCCTGCTCCTCGGTTTGGCGTGTGGCGTTGTGCGGCTTCATGTGTCTAATTATGGGAAAGAAAACTTTCCCTGTCAAACTAAAAAAGGAAAATTTTCATGTCTATTGGAGAGCGCTTAAAAGAGGAGAGAGAGCGCATTGGGATGACCCAGCCCGCCTTTGCCGCTGTTGCCAAAACGACAAAACAAACACTTTTTTCTTGGGAAAGCGGAAAAACAGCCCCAGATGGTTTCCAGATGGCGGCTTTTTCGTCAGCAGGCGTCGATGTTCAGTACGTTTTGACCGGAAACCGGCGTGGAGATGGCCTTGGCCAATCTGCAGTTCACCAGGCAGTACTGGACGCGGTGGAGTTGCTTTCGCTGGAGAAGAAACTCGACCCGCAGCAACTGGCTAAAGCGGTGGTAAAGCTCTGTGCCCGTCAGTCCGCTGGAATTACCGCACCGCCAGACAATGGCGCTGTCGTCATTGGTAATATCGCTGGTGGCAGCCAAGCCATCGCCGGCAGAGACATGGTGGTTAAAGCCCCTCGGGGAAAGGCGAAATGACGCCTTGCCACTTCATCGCCGGTCACAACCTGATCGTGATTCAGGTATTTCTCGTATAAGGGGATTTACGTGGCCTTCACAATGATCTTTGAAAACATCAGCCAGAACCCCACCGAAACGGAGGAGTACCAGCTCGAACGACAAGCAACCGAGCTGAAGAAAGCTGGCGACCTGGACGGCGCTATCGAGTGCCTACGCAGTGCGGCAGAGCTGCGCGGCATCAAAGGCGGCACAACGCGCTTGGCGAAGTACCTTCAATTGGCAGGTCGATTCGACGAGGCGATGGATGAAATCAAGATCCTGCTCGATGGCGGAAAGGAGTGGGCTGAACTCATGTTCGGCCATCAGCCCGCTGCGATCAGGCGTCTACAGCTTGCCAGCTGGAAGGCGCGCATCCATCACGATGCCGCGATGATCTGCAAGCGCGAAAAGAATGAAAAGCTACGGCTTCGTCACGAAGCTGCCGCCGAACGATGGGCAGAAAAGCATGAGCAGCTTGAAGAGTCTGCCCGTGAAGCAAGAGAGAAACGGGCGAAGGCTCGGGAAGATGCCATAGCAAATGCTCCGGATGCGATGGACAAGTTCTTAAAAAAACGCCGAAAAGGGATCGTTTGATGAAACTACTAATCCTCATTTTTGCCCTTCTAGTCACGTCGACCGCAGCATTTGGAGAAATGTACAAATGTCGAATTGGTGATGCGGCTGTCTACCAAGAAACCCCGTGTAAGGGCGGGAAAAAAGTAGATCTTCCAGAGGCTCCCGTGAACAGCCGAGATTCTCAGATTGAGAACGCGATCAGTCTGCGTGAGGTGATGATTGGCATGACGCGAGAGCAGGCAACTCGGGCATGGGGAAAGCCAACCAAGATCAACAAAACGCTTAGCGCCACTTACTCATCTGAACAGTGGATCTATGAACGCGGGGCGATAGGAAGAACTCAGTACCTGTATTTCGATAACGGGGTTTTGCGATCTATGCAGGGACCAAATGAGTAGGGTATGTGCGATTTATTCATGAAAAAAATCACCCTGATTTTTGCCCTGTTTGCCGCGTCGACCGCAGCATTCGCCCAGGAAGCCTACCGATGCAAGGTCAATGGCCAAATGGTGATTCAGGAGTCGCCGTGCAAGGTTGCTGGCCCGGCCCCCGTCATTCCCGACCTTCCCGCCAGCCCAGAAGCGATTGCGCAGGCTTCAGCCCTCTGCGAGGCCGCAGTGCGCCGAGAGATGAAAGACCCCGATGCTGCCAAGATCAAGGACACCCATCGAAGCCGGACAGAGAAGTGGTGCACCAGGCCAACGATAACCCAAGTCCGCTATTACTGGATGACCGTCAACGGCAAGAATTCCTATGGCGGCTATGTCGGCGAAAAGCCCTACCGCTGCGCCCTGGATATGAGCGAAAGCATCGTGCTAGGCGTTGCTCAAATTGGCGAATTTGAGAAGGTTGTGCCATGCGACCGATAACAGCAATGACCGCCCTGATTTTTGCCCTAATTTCAGCGTCGACCGCAGCATTCGCCCAGGAGCCCTACCGCTGCAAGGTGGGCGGACAGATGGTCATCCAGGATTCCCCCTGCAAGATCGCCGGCCCCTCGGGTGCCACCCCGGCGCCCAGGGCGGCAGAGGCTGCCGAGCAGCCCCCGGCAGCGCAGGGGCGCAACGATCTGCAGGAGCGCCTGGCGCGGGACAAGGCCTATCTCGACGAGCGCGCCAAGCTGCGGCAAAAGACCGAGGCCCAGGAACAAATCCAGCAGTGCGACGCCAATGCCTCAGCCTTGCAGGCGGAAATCGATTACGTGTCGTCCAGCCGTGGCCCCGACTACAAGCCCAACCTGGCCGGCCTGGCCGCCATGCAGCTCGACGAAGAACGCCGACAAACCCGCATCGCCGGCCTGCAATCCCAAGTCACCGCCAAACGCCACGAATGCGACCAGCTACGCGCGGCGTTTGATCGGCAGTATCGGAAGTAGGTTTTGATGAGCTCATTAACAGGCAAGGAAAGAGGATGATCTCCGATACCGTGCTGACCGCCCTGATTGCGATGGTTTCCGCGATAGGCGGGGCAGCCATGGCCAACTGGAGCGCCTTTCACCGACAGGCGCTGCAAGAAGCCGTGCAGGACAAAAGAGCGCGAACGGCCCTGCTGAATCAAAAGCGCGAGGAGTGCCTGGGCTGGGTACTGGAAGCGAGAACGCGCATTGAGGCCCTTATCCTGGGGCCGGATCAGCATAAAGCATCTGCCACACCTGCCGATAAAACGCCTTTCGCTGCCGCTCGGCAAGCCTATGCCGTAGCACTGCTTTACTTAGCCGGCGCGCGCCCATTGGCGAGGGCGTTTTACCGGTCCACAGCACAACTCCAACTGGCGCTTGCAGAACCCAACGGGGTAGCCGCTGGGGGCTTTGCTGATTTGGTGGCGACATGGCGTAAGGATTACGAAGGGTTGGAGACGTGTTTGGCAGAAATGTCCGATGCGGCAGGACCGGAACGGGCTTGATGCCCTGCCCGTTGCGCTGATCTCACTACTGCCTGAAATCAGGCAGTGAGGCGTTCGCGCAGGGCGTACCCCTCCAGTTCCCACACCTTATCCTTGGCGTTGTCACGGGCAATCTTGCGCCCCAGTTCTTCGTCAAAGTTCGCTGCGCTGACGCAGGAAGATTCGCCCGTCACGAGGAAGCCGTTTCGCAACGTCAGCACGCATACGGTCAAGCGACCAGAAAACACGGCGTATTCCGCGCCCGTAATGCCGCCTCGATGTCTGCCGGCGTCAGACGGGGGGCAGTCAGCCCTTTGTCTTGAATCTCTTTCTCGATCACTTGTTCGTTCATCTTCATCCTTTTCCGTGGCTGATGTAGTGCTTGCTTGATGGCTGCATCCTGCGCTGTTTTGTCTTGGCGCCGGAAGTAAAAGCCTTTCCTTAGCGCCCCTCGCGCGCGCAAGGCAATCTGCTGGCATGCCCTGCCGCGATTGCCGACACTATCTCTCTTCTGCTGATGCCAATAAGCCCCGTTCGGGGCTGGATGGTTACGGCTACTGCAAAGCTGCGCCCTCCGTCGAACTGAGGGCGCATTTCTTTGCGGATTCGAGCACTTGCTGGCTGGTTCCTAACCACTTCCAGGAGCGCCCGAATGAGTAGCGACACCGGCGAACGCAGGTTATTGCCTGTCTTCCTTTTTTTATCTGCGCTGGGCTTTGCCGGCATCGCCGTCGATGAGGGCTATACCAGCAAAGCGATTATTCCGGTCAAGGGCGATAAGCCGACCTATGGCCTGGGCAGTACCGAGCGCCCGGATGGCAAGCCGGTGCAGGCGGGCGACACGATCACGCCGCCAGCGGCGATCCAGCTGGCTATTCGCCAGGCGAAGGCCAAAGAGGCGGCAATCAAGCGCTGCATCACGGCGCCGCTGGCCCAGTACGAATACGACGCTTTTGTTTCGCTCTCTTACAACGTTGGCGAGACGGCTTTTTGCGGTTCGCGACTGGTCGCCAAAGTGAATCAACAGGATTACGCCGGGGCATGCGCAGAGATTCTGCGTTGGCGCTTTTTTAAGGGAAAAGATTGCTCCCTGGTGGAAAACCAAAAGTTGTGCGGCGGCATCTGGACTCGGCGCCAGGGTGAGGCCGCCCGTTGCCGGGGGGAGCTGCAATGACCCCCGGCATCGTCAAGACTGAGTTGAAAGCGGCGGTCTGTGTGGCCGCTGCCGTCGCCCTCTTTGCCGCTGGATTCTTCGTTGAGGGTTGGCGCAAGGATGCGCAGCTGGCTGAGCTACAAGGCCAGGTCGACCGCGACAAGCGCCAGGCTGCCGAGGCCAATACGCGCCAGATCGCTCGCGCTCAGGCCATCGCCGACGATCTGCAGGCACGCCTGGCTGCCAGTGAATCCGCTCGCAAATCCATCCTTGAGGAGAAAACCCTTGAACTCCGCCGCATTACTACTGGCCGTCCTTGCCTTGGCGGCGCTGCTGTCCGGCTGCTCAACCTGCCCGACAACCTCAAGCCTGGGGCTGTATCCGCTGCTGCCCGCGAATCTGTACCAGCCGATGCCGGCTTTGCCTCCGATACCGATGTCGCTGAATGGGCCGGCGCCTGCCGCCGGAGCTACGACACCTGCCGCGGCCGCCTTGCCGCGATAGCGGATTTTTACGCGGGGGTGCGCGATGAGTGAACGGGGGGATGTGACTGATATTGCATCGGATCGGGAAGCGGAAATTCGCGACGATGCGTTGGCGAAAATCGCTCGAAAAGCGGAAGAACAGGCCAGCCATGAGTCAGCCCACGAGTGCCGGATTTGTGATGAACCGATTCCGGAAGATCGCCGGGTTGCCGTGCCGGGGGTACAGACCTGCGTGGATTGCCAAGCTGATATTGAGCAGGCGCTGGCGATGAGGGGGCTGTGATGGATGGCGGGAATTGGATTTGGGGCGCTTCGCTGTGTTGGAACATCGGTTCAACGATCTGGATGTACTGGGACAAGCGGAGCGACAAGACGGCCGAGAAGCTGCGCAACCTTGAAGATCGGGTCGGCGCGCTCAAGACGGATGTGGAAAAAATGCAGGTAGTTTCCCAGCTCGCACCGACCCACGACGACCTGGGGAAGGTGTACGAAACGATCAAGAAAACGGATGAGAACTTGAACCGCTTGATCGGAGAAAACAATCAGCAAAGCGAAATGCTGCGCTTGATTCACTCGTTCTTGCTCAATGGAGGTAAGCCATGAGTTTCGCGGATCACTTGCGCAAAGATGTGCGCCTGGTTTCCTTGCGGGTTTTGTCGGAAACGCCGGGCTACCGCTCAAACAGTTCGGTCATTGTTTCCTGCCTTGACCGTTACGGCCATGCCGTGACGCGTGACCAGATGAAGACGGAGCTGCGCTGGCTTGCGGAACAGGGGCTGGTTGAGCTGGAAGAAGCCGGCTCGGTGCTGGTTGCCAAGCTGACCGAGCGTGGCCAGGACGTGGCCGAGGGCCGCGCCGTGGTCGATGGCGTTGCTAAACCACGGGCCCGCTGACCATGGGCCAAAAATCCAGCATCGAACGCCTGCCCGACGATGTACGCACGCACATCGAGCGCCGCCTGCGCGAAAACCAGCTGACGCTTGATGAGCTGATTGCCGACCTGCGCGAGGCTTTTCCGGATCTGAGCAAGGCGCCGTCACGCTCGGCGCTGGGCCGCTACCGGATGGGTTTTGAAGAAGTCATGCAGACGCAGCGGGCGATGTCGACCGCAGCTTCGGCGCTGGTGGCCGAGCTGGGCGAGGACTTCGACGACAAGAGCGGCGCACTGCTGGCGCAGGCGGTGACGACGCTGGCCACGCGGGCGGCCTTCGATCAGTTGGGCAATGAAAACGCAGAAATCGGCGACGTGCTCGACCTGGCCAAGGCCGCCAAGGCGGCGCAGGAAGCGCGCTCGCTGAACCTGAAGGAGCGGCAAGCCGTGGCGAAGATGGCGCGGGAGAAGCTGCTGGAGGAGCAGAAGGCCAAGCTGGATGCGATGGGCAATAAGGGCGGCGTGACCGAGGAAACCAAGCGGGCAATCCGCGAAGCGCTGGGGATCATGTGATGAAACGGAACCGCCGCCAAGCGCTACGCCGGCATATGGCCGAGTGCCCTTTCAAAAATCCTTTCGGCCGCGCCCTATGGCGCGCCTTGTTCTGAGGTGGCGATGAAAATCAAAGGCCGCGCCAAGTGCATTCCGGACAATCCGGACGCGATTTTCCTGCCCTTCCAGTCGAAGTGGATTAAGGACACGTCGCGCCTGAAACTGATGGAGAAATCCCGTCAGATCGGGATCAGCTGGTCGACGGCTTTTGCTTCCGGCGAGCGCACCGCCGCCCAGGATGCCCGCCACGACGAGTGGGTCAGCAGCCGCGACGATATTCAAGCGCGGCTGTTTATCGAGGATTGCAAGCTCTTCGCCGGCATCATGAACATGGCAGCGCAGGACTTGGGCGAAGTGGTCATCGACCCCAAGGAAAAGCTGACCGCCTACGTGCTGCAGTTCGCCAGCGGCAAACGCATTCACTCGATGTCGAGCAACCCGGATGCCCAGGCCGGCAAGCGCGGTAGCCGCATCCTGGACGAGTTCGCGCTGCATCGTGACCAGCGCAAGATGTGGGCGATTGCTTATCCAGGTATCACCTGGGGCGGCTGCATGGAGATCGTCAGCACGCACCGTGGATCGAACAGCTTCTTCAATGGCCTGATCCGTGAAGCGCGGGAGAAAGGCAACCCGAAGAAGCTGAGTCTGCACCGCGTGACGCTGCAGGATGCCCTCGACCAGGGTTTTCTCTACAAGCTGCAGCAGGCGCTGCCGGCCGATGCCGAGCAGCAGGATATGGACGAGGCTCAGTATTTCGACTTCGTGCGTAATGGCGCGGCGGATGAGGAGTCGTTCGACCAGGAATATATGTGCATCCCGGCGGACGACGACAGCAAGTTCATCGAGTACGAGCTGATCACCGGCTGCGAGTACATGGCGAACATGCCGTGGGAGCGCGAGGTCGACGACACCTTCACCGGCCGGCTGTTCTGCGGCGTCGATATCGGCCGCAAGAAGGATTTGACGGTGTTGTGGGTGGTCGAGCAGCTGGGCGACGTGCTCTACACGCGCAAGGTGATTCCGATGGAGAAGATGCGCAAGAGTGCGCAGGAAGCCATCCTCTGGCCGTGGTTTGCCATTTGTGATCGCATCTGCATCGACGCGACTGGCCTGGGGATCGGCTGGGCCGATGATGCCCAGGATGAGCATGGCGAACACCGCGTCGAGGCCGTGACCTTCTCCGGCCAGGTCAAAGAGGCGCTGGCCTATCCGCTGAAGGGAAAAATGGAAGACCGGGCACTGCGCATTCCCGATGACCCGGTGATCCGTTCTGATCTGCGCAAGGTTCAAAAAGTGACGACGGCGGCGGGGAATATCCGCTTCGTCGCCGAGAGTACACCGGACGGCCACGCCGACCGCTTTTGGGCACTGGCGCTGGCGATTCACGCGGCGAGCAATCCGAGCGCGCCGATTGATGTAGTGAGCAGCGGGCCGCGCGAGTCCGTAACTGAAGCTGAAGGGTTCTTATATGGCTGATACGAAACCGAGGCCGCAAGCCCTCGACACTGAATCCGCACCCCGCCAGATCGACCCGTTCGAGTCGAATTACCTGGGCGTGCTGCGGACGAATGATCCGCTGCTGCTGGAAAAAGGGGCAAACGTCGAGATTTATCGCGACCTGAAGCGCGACGGGAAGGTCAAGTCGAAACTTCAGCAGCGCATCGGCGCCCTGGTTGGCCGTGAATGGACCGTGACGGCGATTGATGAGGCGAAAGCCGCCGATGCCGAGACGCTGACGAAGATGCTGAAAAGCATCAATTTCGACCAGCTTTGCCGGGATCTGCTCGACGCGCTGATCATGGGCTATTCGGTGAGCGAAATCGTCTGGACGGTGCGCGATGGCCAGGTGGTACCGAAGAAGATCGTCAAGCGCCGTCAACGCCGCTTTGTTTATGTCGATACCGATGATGGGCCGCAGCTGCGACTGCTGACGCAGCAGAACATGCTGACCGGCGTCGATTTGCCGGACAAGAAATTCATCGTCCATCGCGTTGAACCTGAGGACGATAACCCCTACGGCACCGGCCTGGGCCTGCAGCTTTACTGGCCGGTTTTCTTCAAGCGCAAGGGGATCATCTCCTGGAACAAGCTGAATGATCGCTTTGGCTCACCAACGCCCTGGGGGAAGTACCCGAAGAACGCGACGCCGGATCAAAAAGGCAAGCTGTTCGACGCTCTGAGGGCGATCAGCAACGACGGCGTAGTGATGACGCCGGAGGGCATGGCACTTGAGCTGCTGGAAAGCAAGCTGACCGGCACCGTCACGACGCAGCAGGCGCTGTGCGAGTACATGGATGACTGGATCGCCGAGGTCATTCTCGGCCAGGAACCCCGCACCAAGGGCGGCGGTGCGCTGGCGGCAGCGAGCAAGGAACGATCAAGCGTTCGCCTTGACCTGGTGCAGGCCGACTCGGATCTGCTGTCCGAAACGCTGAATTCGTCGCTGATTGCCTGGATGTGCGAATACAACGGGCTGGCGGCATGCCGCGTCTATCGTGAAATCGCCGAGGAAGAGGACAAGAAGGCCGAGAGCGAGACGGACAAGAACGTGGCAGAGATGGGTTTCAAGCTTTCCGTGGAGGCGGTGCGGGAGAAGTACGGCGAGGGCTGGAGCGAGAAGGCCACGCCGGCGCCGGTGCCGCCGGTTGTGGCGAATCCTGCGGTCAACGACCAGAAATCGCCAAAAACCGAGCAGCCGGCCAGCTTTTCCGAGGCTGGCGGCAAGCCAACAAATGGCGACGCGATTGACGCGCTGATCGCCGCCGAGGCCGACCAGTGGCAGCCGCTGCTTGATCCGATGCTGGCGCCGCTACAGGCGGCGCTCGACGAGTCGGCAAAGAAAGGCGAAACCGCCGCCGAACTAATCGCCCGCCTGCCGGCGCTGCTGGCAGCCATGGATCCAAGCGTGCTGGCCGAGGCGCTGGCGAAGATGTGCTTCACCGGGCGGCTGGCCGGGGTGGCGGGAATTGATCCGGAACAGGTTGCCGCTGATGCCTGAAAGCGCCGCCCAGCAATTTGCCAAGCTGCAGAGTCTGACGCCGCAGGAAGCGGTCAACTACCTGCAGCGCCGCGACCGCCTGACGCAAACCTTCTCCTGGCAAGACCTCTGGCACGACGAGCACGCCCAGCGATTCACCGTCAGCCGGCTGGCCCGTCTTGATCTGCTCAAGGCCATGCAGGACGGCATCACCAAATCCGTCCAGGGCGACCTGACCCGCCGCGACTGGACGCGCGATATCAAGGGGCTGCTGCAGAAAGAAGGCTGGTGGGGCGAGGTCGACGTGCTGGATCCAGTATCCGGCGAGGTGGTTACGACCAAGTTCGATTCCCCGCGCCTGAAGCTGATTTTCGACACCAACACCCGCATGGCCAACAGCGCCGGGCTGTGGGATCGTGTCTGGCGTAACCGCGAAACGCATCCCTATTTGCTGTACATCACCCGAGGTGATGAGCGAGTCCGGGCGGCCCACCGCGGATGGAACTATCTCTGCCTTCCGGTTGATCATCCCTTTTGGGAAACCCACTGGCCGCCCAATGGTTGGCATTGCCGCTGCCGTGTAATGAGTGTGACGCAGGCTGAATATGATCGCCTGGCGAAGGCTGGCAAGACGATTACTGAGGCGCCGCCTGAGGAGTTCATTACCTGGACGAACAAGCGGACAGGCGAAACGACTCAGGTGCCGGTCGGTGTATCGCCGGGCTTCGATTACAACCCAGGGCTGGCGCAGGCCCGCTTGAATGCTTTACAGAAAGTTGGCCTGGACAAGTTTGATAGCGCGCCAGCGCCAATGCGTAGAGCGAGCATGACTCCCTCAGTTACGGAGGGCGTCAGCGAGTCCTTCGCGCAGTCAGTAACCGAGGCGCATGCCGCCTTACCGGTCAACGCCCGCCGGGCCGTTGCTGCTGGTGGCTACCAGGTGCAGGTTGTGAAAAGAATTTCGGAAACTTTCCCCGAATTGCTCAAGCGCAAACCACCCGGCTATCCGACCGCTTTCGACTATCGACAGGTCGATGGTCTGACTTGGCACGAGCGCGGGCTGGTATTGATCGCCGAGGAAATGCTGGACGCCGAAAGCGGCCTTTGGATTGCTGGCTCTGAACGGCGCGCGCAAGCCTTGTTACGGCACGAGACGGGCCATGTGCTCGACGAGCTGAACGACTTTGTCTCCAATCGCGATGTGGTGAAGGCGTGGCAGCTCGAGGCGGATGCATTGCGGCTTTATCTTGGCAAGTTGGATGAGGTAGCCGACTACCAGATCAGCTACTTCGCGGGAGATGCGCCTCGAGGGATCCGCGAAGTAATCGCCGAGCTGTACGCGATCCGCAATGGGTCGAGAACAGCCAGCGATATCGACGCGTCTCTGGCCTTCCCTGATACGATGCAAATCCTCTATCGCTTGCTGGATGAACAGGGGCTGTGATGCAAGTATTTGTCGTGCTCGATGAGAAAAACGAGGTGATCCTGCTGGGCGGACGCAGCGATTTTCCTATCTGCGCAGACTTCAGCGCCAAGGTGAAACGAGGAGAAACGGCATTTGGCATGAGTTTCGACGAGCTTAAGCAACTCGATGGCTTCGAAACTGATCCAGAGGATGCTGGGAAAGTCATTCAAATGACGCCCCGCGTTAGGGCCAAGATCGCCGATTCAGCACTGCCTGCGCCAGTGTGGTTAAAGAAGGTCGATGTCTCATGAGCCTGACCGTTTCCGTTGATTCGCAGCTGCTCAATTCTGTTCTGGAGCGTATTTACCAGGTCACGACAGACATGTCGCCGCTGATGAGCGCCATCGGCATGGAGATGGAATCTCGAATCAGCGGTCGCTTCGAATCACAATCTGATCCGCTTGGACAGGCCTGGCTACCGTGGAAACCGGCAACTGTGGCCAACTATCCGAAGAAGGGCAATAAGCGCCTGCTCGATTGTTTCGGCGATATGCTCGGTAGCCTTAATCATTCTTTCGACAGTAAAAGTGCCCTGATTGGATTCGGCGACCCGAAGGCGGCATATCACGAGTGGGGAACAAAAAAAATGGACCGGCGCGGGATGATGTTCGCCGATCCTGATTCGGGTACACTTTCGCCCGACGACGAACAGGCCCTGGCAAATATCGTCGAGCTTGTGCTCAACCAGCAAGCCGGTGCTTTCTAAACCCGGCCTTTTTTTGCGGCGCCGCCGTTTTACCCCAGCTAAACATTGTTTAACGCGGCCGCCCGCAAAATCCCACTACCGCCCGCAACATCCCGGAAATATCTCGCTGCTGGCTTACTGAATATCTCGGTTGTTCTTACGACGGAGGGCATGGCGTCGAAAATGGCCACTTCCAGGCCGTTGACCGCAGCAGCGAGCTGTTCGGCCGCCATCAGGCCCGCCGGACCCGCGCCGATGATCGCCACCCGCGCCATCAGGCGTCCGGCTCGTCCGCGCTTTCTGCACCGTCGTCGTGCAGGCCTTCCGGCAATTCTTCTTCATCGAGCGGCACGACGGTCACGGCAACCTCGGGCTCGGCGCCGCCGCCCCCGAGGATGATGCCGCGCAAGGGCGAGATGTCGGTGAAGTCGCGGCCAAAGGCGACCGTGATGTGTTCGATATTCGGCAGCAGATTATTGGTCGGATCGAAATCGACCCAGTCATGCTCGCCGCCCGGCGAATAGACCGAAACCCAGGCGTGCGAAGCATCGGCGCCGATCAGTCGGGCCTTGCCCGGGGGCGGCCGGGTCAGCAGGTAGCCGCTGACATAGCGCGCCGACAGGCCGAGCGCGCGCAGGCAGGCAATCATCAGGTGGGCAAAATCCTGGCAGACGCCACGCTTGCTTTCGAGCACTTCGAGCACCGGCGTCGACACGGTCGTCGCTTCCGGATCAAACTCGAATTCGTCGAAAATTTTCTTCATCAGCGCCTCGGCGCCGACCAGCACCGGCACCTCCGGCGGAAAACAGTCAGCCGCATAGGCCGCCAGTTCGTGCTTGACCCGCACGTGCGGGCTTTCGAACAGGTAACGCATCGCATCGAGGTCTTCGGGATGCGGCGCCGAGGCGTCGTAGGCCAGGCGTTCGCGCAATGCTTCCCAGGGCATCGAGGATTCCAGATCGCCGGGCAAATGCGGCATCACGGCAATCGTCATCGTCGAACGGATGCGCAGCACATCATGCGGCGTATGGAAGGCGATCCATGTCACGGGATTACCAAAGGAATCGACCCCCTGGCGCTGCCAGGTCGGCGTCGGTTCGATGCTGAGACTCTGCTCTTCGATCTGCTGCCAGCCGAGAAAGCGCGGGGAGAAATGCAGTTGCTGCTGCGACAGCGACACCGTGCTGCCGTAGTCATAACGGGTTTCATGCAGCACGTGGTAACGGACGGATTCTTGCATGCTCACAGGGCCATCGTTTGCCGACTGATGCTGCCGACGTGGGTGAAATAGCGCATGCCCAGCCAGTTGGATAATTCACTGGCGGCCGCATCCAGCTTGTCCAGCCGCCGGGCCAGTTCCTCGCACGGCGAGCCGCCACGGCAGGCCGAGAACGGCAGATGTTCAAGACTCTCGAGATTGAAAGCCTGCAATTCGCGCAGCGCTTCCGCCAGGGTGCTCGGACAATCCGCCGCTTTCAGTTCGCGCTTCATGCGCTCGACGTAGCGCCCCAGGACTTCGGCCTGGAACAGCACGCCGTGCGGATTGCCTTCGTCAAACACCAGCAGGTCGATGACCGGCAGCAATTCCGGCAGGCGCGAATAACGCGAACGGTAGGTAATGATCGAGTCGGCGAGCTCAAGCAACCATTCCAGGCAACCTGCCGCACGCGTCGAATCCATGCGCAGAAAATGCGCCATGGCCTGGGTCAGGAAACCCAGGCGCTCCAGACGACGACCAATGACCAGGAAACGCCAGCCATCGTCACGGGTCATGTTGTCCATCGCAAAACCGG
>JAVBXO010000335.1 GCA_030824535.1 Azonexus sp.
CAGCGCAATCGCGGCGGCGGTGTCGGCGACCTTGACGATGAAGCTGATCGGCCCGAAACGCTCTTCCATGTAGGCGGCTTCGTCGGCGGCGTCGCAGGCCAGCAGCACCGGCGTGCGCACTTCGGCCTGCGGGAATTCCGGATTGTCGAGCTTGTTAGAAGCCAGGATGACGCAGCCGAGCGCGCCGCTGTCGGCTTCATGAATGCGCTTCAGGGTGTCGGCCGACTGCACGGCGCCGAGCACGGCATGCGCGACTTCCGGCTTGGCGAGGAAGCCAGTGACGGCCTTGGCCAGGTCGGCACAGACTTCGTCATAGGACTTGCGGCCGTCTTCGGTCGCTATGCCGTCGGCCGGGACGAAGATCGCCTGCGAGGTCGTGCACATCTGGCCGGAGTACAGCGCCAGCGTGAAGGCGAGGTTGCCGAGCATGCGCTTGTAGCTGTCGGTCGAGTCGATGACGATGTTGTTGACGCCGGCCAGCTCGGCATAGACGCGGGCTTGGCGGCAGTTTTCGATCAGCCACTGGCCGAAGACGTTGCCGCCGGTGAAGTCGATGGACTTGACGGCCGGGTGGGTGACCAATTCCTGGGTTTTTTTACGGTCGACCGCAACAGCGAGGGTCACCAGGTTGGGATCGATGCCGTTTTCGGCGAGCACGGCGCGGATGGTGCGCACGGTGATTGCTGCCGGCAGGATGGCGTTGCTGTGCGGCTTGACGATCACCGCATTGCCGGTCGCCAGCGCGGCAAACAGGCCGGGGTAGGTGTTCCAGGTCGGGAAGGTGCCGCAGCCGACAACGACGCCAACGCCCTGGCCGACGATTTCGAAGTGCTTCTTCATGACCAGCGGCGGGTTCTTGCCCTGCGGCTTTTCCCAGGTGGTTTCGGCCGGCACAAAGCTTTGCTCGCGGTAGGCGTAAGTCACGGCTTCGAGGCCGCGATCCTGGGCGTGCGGTGAACCGGCCTGGAAGGCCATCATCCAGCCCTGGCCGGTGGTCATCATCACCGCGTGGGCGATTTCAAAACTCTGCTGATTAAGGCGCGACAAAATTTCCAGGCAGATGCCGGTGCGGCCGTCGCAACCCGCCTGCTGCCAGCCGACCATCGCCTGCTGGCCGGCAGCGATCAAGGCTTCGTGGTCGCAAACCGGGTATTGGACGTTCAACGCTATGCCATAGGGCGACTGCTCGCCGCCGGTCCAGCCGTTTTGGCCGGGCTGATCGAGAACGAACTGCTGGCCGAGGTGGGCGTTGAAAGCCTGCTTGCCGTCTTCGGCCGCCGTTTCGCCATAGACCTTGGGGCTCGGCATTTCGTTATAGGCCGACCAGTAGCCACGGGTGTGAATGGCGTTCAGGGCGCCGTCGAGCGTGGCGCGGTGCTTCTCAAGTAAGGGGTGAGACATCGATTTCTCCGGGGTAGCGTAGTTCTGGCCTGCGGAAAGCGCCGGCAGGGGCCGTTGATTTCTGGCAACGATACGAATAATGACCAATCGTGTCAATAAAAAGTATCGTAATTTCGCACTGTGTTTTGTGTTCTGTTTAGTAAAAGACATTACGACGTAAACAAAAAAACTATCAAAAACAGCAGCATTGGTTTTTGTGCACTGCGTCACGACGACATTGTTACGAAATACAGAATTCGTTCCATTTCAGTATTTTTATAATGCGATACAAAAATCGTTGACACTCGGTAAGTAAACGTATCATTATTCAACCCATGCCATCCGCGCTGCGGGTGGTCCACAAAACTGATGAAACAAACCAGATCGAGGAGCAGACATGGCAAGCCACAAGGAACGTTTTGCAGACAAGATGGAATTCCCGCCGGAAACCCCGCAGCCCAACATTTATCCGCTGTCGTGGAACAGCAAGACGAAGAAGCTGCAGGAAGTCTGGGAAGCCGCCCGTCGTGAAGACTGGGATCCGGAAAAGTTGCCCTGGGATACGCTGGACGTCGATAGCTACTCCTGGGAAGAGCGCGAATCCATCGCTTACTGGTGGAGCCTGCTGTCGGTGTTCGACGCTTCCGCCCCGCCGGTTTTCGCCGAAGCGCTGATCAAGACCTATGAAGTGCACGAGGAAGATCCGGTCCGCAAGTGTTTCTTCTCGGTGACCCGTGATGAACAGAACCACGAAATCATGTGCGGCCTGGCCATCACCAAGCTGCTCGGCCACACCGACCCGCTGACCTATCAGCCGAAGACCGAACTCGGCAAGCGCCTGCAGAAGAACGTGCAGTGGCTGTACTTCAATGGCGGCCGTTACTGGACGGGCTACAAGCAGGCCGTGCCGAAGTACGACCTGGCCGTTTTGTTCAGCTCCTTCCTGATGGGCGAAATCGCTGCCGCGACCATCTTCAAGCAGATGTACGAAAACTCCCGCGAAGCCGTCTTCAAGGAAGGTTTCAAGAACATCGGCCGCGATGAAGGCCGTCACATGGCGATCTGCATGGCGGTCATGGAGCGTGACTATCCGGGCCTCAAGGACGAAACCAAGGCCATCGTCACCAAGCAGATCCGCGCCGGCTACCTGTTCCTGTCGGCCGTGCTGTTCGAGCCGCCGATGGAATTCTGGGACCTGCCCGCCGACTTCATCGGCAACCAGCGTGAAGCCGAGGAAGTCGCTCGCGGCGCCGGCTTCGGCATCCCGAGCTACGAAGCCAAGCTGGAAAACTGGAAGAACGCGATGATCAACCTGAAGGGCGTGCTCGACCGCTACAACATCCCGTTCCCGGCCATTCCGGAAGTCGGCATCACCGGCCAGGAAGTCAGCGAAATCGACATGGAAGACATCATTCCGGTGTTCTGATCCATCGCAACGTCATTTCCGCGAAAGCGGGAATCCAGTGTTTGCGCTAGAAACTGGATCCCCGCCCCCGATCAGGTCGAGGGCAGGCTCTGCGCGGGGATGACGACAAGGAATTTCAGCCGGTTCCCCGCAAGGGGCGCCGGCTTTGCCACAACAGAGAAGCTAAAGAACAAGGGGAAGAAAAATGTCCCGCATCATCATGCAACCCTCGGGCAAATCGGTCGAATGCGCTTACGGCGACACCGTGCTGATGGCCCTCGAAAAGGCCGGCTACGCGCTGCCGAACAACTGCCGTGCCGGCGCCTGTGGCGAATGCAAGGTCAAGGTCACGCAGGGTCAGTTCGACCAGGGCATGGTCCTCGACATGGCGCTGTCGCAGGACGAGCGCAAGCAGGGCTATGGCCTGATGTGCATGGCCAAGCCGATTTCCGAGGAAATCAGCATCGAGTGGGGCACCGAGGATGCCAAGCCAAAACTCTTCCCGCCACGTGAGGACGCGCTGTTTGTCGTCACCGACAAGAAACAGATTGCCGCCCGCGTCGTTGAACTGCGCCTGCGTCCGGTCGGCCAGCCGATCCGCTACTGGCCCGGTCAGTACGTGACGCTGGGCAATCCGCGCGCCGAGATTCCGCCGCGCGCTTATTCCATTTCCAACGCCCCGCGCCCGGATGGCGAACTGGTGCTGCAAGTCGCCCGCGCCGAAGGCGGCGTGACCAGCAACTGGGTGCATGACCAGTTGAACATCGGCGAGAGCGTGAAAATTTCCGGCGCTTACGGCACCTTCATCGGCGACCCCTCGGTCGATACGCCGGTGCTGTGCCTAGCCGCCGGTACTGGTCTGGCGCCGGTGCTGGCGCTGGCCGAAGCGGCGCTGCGCCGGGGTTTCCGCAAACCGGTGACGATGGTTTTCTCGGCCCGCACCCAGGCCGATGTCTATAGCGCCGGGATGATGGCCTGGTGGCGGACCAAGCATCGCAATTTCGATTACAAGGTCACGCTGACCCGCGAACAACAGGAAGGCTACCTGCAGGGGCGTATCGATGTCGTGCTGCCGAAACTGTTCAAGGATCTGTCCAAACACACCATCTTTGCCGCCGGCAGCCCGGAATTCGTCGACACCTGCGTCGCTGCCGTCAAGGCGCTGGGCGCGAAAGACGAGCTGATCCACGTCGAAGGCTTCTTCGCGCAGCAACAGCCGGTGGTCGCCGACGACGACCATTTATTGCCCCGCTGAGCGGTAGACCGCAGAAAACACAAAAAAACGAGGAGACGAGATGAAAACGACACGCCTGCAGGCGGGGAGGCTCTGATGTTGGCCCAATTCCTGCAATTCCTGTTTTCCGGGATCACGGTCGGCGCGACTTACGCGCTGGCCGCGCTCGGCTTTACGCTGATCTACAACGCCAGCAATGTCATCAACTTCGCCCAGGGCGAGTTCATCATGCTTGGTGGCATGCTCGCCGTGGTCTTCACCCAGGCCGGTTTGCCGCTGCCGGTGGCGCTGGTGCTGGCGATCCTGGTGCCGGCCATCGTCGGCGTGCTGATCGAGAAGCTGGCCATCGAGCCGGTCAAGGGCGCCGAGACGGTGACGCTGATCATCATCACCATCGGCGCTTCGCTGGTCATCCGCGGCCTGGTTGCCGTCTTCCTCGGCAAGAACACGCACAGCCTGCCGGCTTTCTCGGGTGATGCGCCGATTGAAATCCTCGGCGCGACCTTGTTGCCGCAAAGCCTGTGGGTGCTCGGTGTGACCGCGCTGGTCGTCGTCGCGCTGTGGTATTTCTTCAACCGCACGCTGCAGGGCAAGGCCATGCTGGCGACTTCGTTCAACCGCCTGGCGGCCGAGCTGGTCGGCATCAATACCGGCTGGGTGCTGTTCATGAGCTTCGCCATGTCGGCGGCGCTCGGCGCGCTCGGCGGCATCCTGCTGACGCCGATCACCATGACTTCCTACGATGTCGGCATCATGCTCGGCCTCAAAGGCTTCGTCGCTGCCGTGCTTGGCGGTCTGGGCAACGGCCTCGGCGCCGTCGTCGGCGGCTTGCTGGTCGGCATCCTCGAAGCCATGGGCGCCGGCTATATCTCGTCGGCGTACAAGGATGCGATGCCTTTCGTGCTCATCCTGTTCATCCTTTTCTTCATGCCGCGCGGCCTGTTTGGCGGCAAATCGACGGATCGGGTGTGAGCATGAAGAAATCTGTCTACAACGGCCTTTACCTGGTCATCGCCATCCTGCTGGTGCTGCCTTTCGTGCTGCCCAACAGCTTCTACCTTGATCTGGCGGTGCGCATGGCGATCAATGCCTGCATCGTCCTCGGGCTCAACCTGCTGATCGGCTTCGCTGGCCAGATCAGCCTCGGCCATGCCGGTTTCCTCGGCATCGGCGCCTACGCCTCGGCGGTGTTGCCGACGCATTTCGGCTGGCACCCGCTGCTGGCCATGGGCGCCGGCGCGGTCGTCACCGGCGTGCTGGCAGCGCTGGTGGCGCGGCCGATTTTCAAATTGAAGGGCAATTACCTGGCGATGGCGACGCTCGGCCTCGGCATCATCATCAGCATCGCGCTGCGCAACGAGGCGCAATGGACTGGCGGGCCGGACGGCATGCCGGTGCCGGCGATGGGCCTGTTCGGCTTCGAACTGTCCAACGACAAGCAGTGGTACTGGGTCGTCGCCGCCTTGCTGGTGGTGTCGGTGTGGTCGTCGCTGAACCTCATCGACTCGCCTTTCGGCCGCGCCCTGCGCGCGCTGCATGGGTCGGAAGTGGCGTCGCAGGTCGTCGGCGTCGATGTCGTGCGCTACAAGGTGGCGATCTTCGTCCTCTCAGCCGTTTTTGCCAGCATCATGGGCAGCGTCACGGCGCATTACGTCGGCTTCGTCAGCCCCAATTTTGCTGACTTCTTCCACTCCATCGAACTGGTGACCATGGTCGTCATCGGCGGCATGGCCTCGGTCTATGGCTCGCTGCTCGGCGCGGTATTGCTGACCGCCTTGCCGCAGGCGCTGGCGACTTTTGAAGGCTGGGAAACGGTGGTCTTCGGCGCGATCCTGATGCTCAGCATGATCTTCCTGCCCAAGGGCCTGGTCCCGACGCTGGCCGCCAAGTTCGGCAAGGGGGAATGAACATGTCACTACTCGAAGTCAAGGATCTGTCCATCCATTTCGGCGGCGTCAAGGCCGTGCAGAACGTCAGCTTCAGCATCGACGCCGGCATCGTCTATTCGGTGATCGGCCCCAACGGCGCCGGCAAGACGACGCTGTTCAACCTGATTACCGGGGTGTACAAGCCGACCACGGGCGAAATCCGCCTCGACGGCGAAGCCATCCACGGCAAATCGCCCAATGAACTGGCCGTGCGCGGCGTCGCCCGGACCTTCCAGAACCTGCAGATCTGCATGAACATGAGCGCCGTCGAAAACGTCATGGTCGGCGCGCATCTGCGCCTCGACCGCAACCTGTTCAAGGCGGCGCTGCGCTTCCCCAGCCTGAAAAAGCGCGATGCCGAACTGCGCGAAGAAGCCGCCGAACTGATGCGCTTCGTCGGCCTCGGTCAATACGTTGAAGCGCGCGCCGATGCGATGTCCTACGGCGCCTTGAAGCGTCTGGAAATCGCTCGCGCCCTGGCCATGAAGCCGCGCCTGATCTTCCTCGACGAACCCGCCGCCGGCCTCAACCCCCGCGAAACCATCGAAGTCGACCATCTGGTGCGCAAGATCGCCGATGCCGGCGTGACCGTGGTGCTCGTCGAACACGACATGAAAATGGTCATGAACCTCTCCGACCGCATCCTCGTCCTCGACTACGGCAAGAAGCTGACCGAAGGCACGGGCGAGGAAGTCCGCAAGAATCCCGACGTGATCGCGGCGTATTTAGGCACGCACGCCTAGGGCGGCACGGATCAATTCAGACAATGTCATTCCCGCGCAGGCGGGAATCCAGACACTCGGAACAGGAAGCAGCTATGGAATCCCTGCGCATCATCACCGAAGAGCACCAGAACCTCTGGCGCATCGCCACGACCCTCGATCTGGTCGCCGACGAAGTCGACGCCGGTGGCAAGGTTGAAACGCCGTTTTTCAGCTCGGTGTTCGACTACATCGAGCAGTTCATGGACCGCGCCCACCACGCCAAGGAAGACGAATTCCTCTTCCGCCTGCTGCGTCAGCGCTCGCCCGAAGCCGGCGCGATCCTCGACCGGCTGCAGGCCGAGCATCGCAACGGCCCCGAGCTGCTGCGCGATTTACGGCAAAAACTGGCGTCCACCGCAGCCGGCGGCGAAAACAACACCGCCTTCACCGCCGCGCTGCGCCTGTACACGCAAGGCCTCAAGGGCCACATCCGCAGCGAAGAAAAAGACGCCATGCCGCTCGCCCGTGAGGCGCTGACGGCTGCCGACTGGCGCGAAATCGACCGCGCCTTCCTCGATAACGAAGACCCGCTGTTCGGCGAAAAGTCACGTGCCGAGTTCCGCGAACTCTTCCACCGCATCGCCAGCCTGGCGCCGGAATCGGTCGGCCTCGGCGCGCACAGCGCCGGCGAACTGCAACCCGGCGTGGCCAAGGGGGCGGGCGACGTGCTGCTGTCCGTCGCCGGGCTGGAAAGCTGTTATGGCCGGATCAAGGCGCTTAAAGGCATAGACCTCGAAGTGCGCAAGGGCGAACTGGTCGCGCTGGTCGGTGCCAACGGTGCCGGTAAAACCACCTTCCTGCGCACGCTCTCCGGCGTGCAACCGATGAGCGCCGGGCGCATCGTTTTCGACGGCGAAGACATCTCCAGCCTGCGCGCCGACCTGCGCATGCGCCGTGGCATCTGCCAGAGCCCGGAAGGCCGCCAGGTCTTCGGCCCGCTGTCGATTGAAGACAACCTGCGCCTCGGCGCCTACACCCAGCCCAAAGGCCAGGTTGAAGGCGATCTTGAGAAGATCTACGCGATGTTCCCCATCCTCAAGGAAAAGCGCCAACTCCCCGCTGGCACGCTCTCCGGCGGCCAGCAACAAATGCTCGCCATCGGCCGGGCGCTGATGGGCCGCCCGAAAATGCTGCTGCTCGACGAACCCTCCATGGGCCTCGCCCCGCTGCTCGTCGAAGAAGTCTTCAACGTCGTCAAGGCGCTCAAGGCCCAGGGCATGACCATCTTCCTCGTCGAACAAAACGCCTTCGCCGCCCTGGCCATTGCCGACCGTGGCTACGTGCTCGAAACCGGCAACATCACCCTGACCGGCACCGGCCAGGAACTGATCAGCAACGAACAGGTACGAGCGGCGTATCTCGGGATGTAAAACGGTTTTCCCTGCACCTGCGGTAGTTTTGCCCGGTCACCTGCTTTGCGGGGGCCGGGTTTTTTGTCGTGGGTGATATTTTTCGGGGGGAGTTGAGCGCTGAATAGAGGGGGCGAGACGAATAGTTGCTGGATATGATTTATCTATTACAATTGCATCAATTTTTCGGGGGTAAGTGTCATCTATCCTAGAAATTTTAATTAAATTTTTTCCAATTTTATTTCATGGATATTTCATATGAGAACTGTGTATTTAGGTAGCGGCGGATTTGGGGTTGTAGAAAAGCTAGAACTACAAGATGGAACAATCGTCGCAAAAAAAACTCTAATTTTAACCAATGATGAAAGTAAAAACTCTGAATTGAAAAGGCGCTTTAAAAGAGAGGTTAGTTATCAAAGTGGTTTTAATCATCCAAATATTGTTCCGGTTCTGGACTCAGAATTGGATGGTAAAATTCCTTGGTTTACTATGCCGTTGGCGACATGTAGTTTGGGTCGTGAAGAATTTAGTCTTGATTTAATGACGAAAGCTCGGGCATTCTTGGATGTGCTGAATGCACTTGAAGTTGTTCATAATAAAGGTCATGTGCATCGAGATATTAAGCCTGGGAATATATTGAGGTATGATTATCCGAATGGTGATTTTAAATATGCCCTCTCGGATTTTGGTCTAATATCCCCGTCTGATAGAAGCGATACTACTAATATTACTTCAACTGGTGTGGTAATTGGGACTGAGGTCTATATGGCTAGGGAGTGTTATCTGAATGGTTTTTGTGCGGCAACCATTCAATCCGATATTTATTCATTAGGTGTTTTGCTTCTATTTTTGTTTAAAGAGGGTGATGAAGGGCTTGGCGTTCCATACGATGAAAGGTGGTCAGGAGGGCTATTTGGTACACTAATACATAAGTGCACACGAAGAGAGCCGAATGATAGATATCGATCGGTTTCTGAACTTCGAGAGGAATTTATGCGTGTATTAAATCAAGCGAGATGAGGAGTGTATGAAGAATCGTCTTGTACTAATCGAATCGGCTAGTTTTTCATATCCGAAAAGTGAAGGAGAGATAAATGAAGATTCAGTTCTTTCTCCTGTGACGACAAAAGATTCAATTTTTATTGCGCTTGCCGATGGGGTTGGTGGTTCTGCTGGTGGATCTATTGCAGCAGATGTTGCAATATCCACTGTTCGAAATATTATCTTGGAAAGACCTGAAGTGGCTTTTGAAACGATTTTTGATAAGGTCTTGAATGCTATAAATAATGCTGCCGATGTATTTCCACATCTTAGTGATATGGCAACGACCTTGGTTGTCTGTAAGATTTCAGCAGGTAAATTAGAAGTTGCAAGTGTAGGTGATTCAAGAGCTTATGTTATTGAGGGTAATTCATTAAAAAAACTAACAACAGACCATACAAAGAAGCAGGAGCTTATTGATTCTGGGGTTTTTAAAAATTCAGAATTAAGAGGGCATTACTCAGGAAGTGTTTTAACTAATTCCTTGAGGGCGTTTAATAGTTTTAAGCTAGATGTTGTTGACTATAAATGCAATGGTGGTGTGGTCTTTCTTGTTTCTGATGGTGTTTATCGATTTTTCGAAGGTGCAAGAGTTGTTGGAAATAATGGAGCGGGTGATTTAATTCAAATGTGTGGAAATATTAAGAGAAGGGTTTTTGATAAAGGTCCAAAAGATGATTTTTCTTTGGTGGCTATAAGTTATAAAGCAATTAATTAGTAAAAGGTGATGGGCTACGTTTTATCCTTTTTGAAATCCTGAGAAATAATTCGCTGACCTGCCTCAAAACGAAAATTGCCCGATTTCTGCGGTCAACCGCAAAAGTCGGGCAATTTTCAAACAATAGGGCAAACAATAGGGGACAGACCACGATTTTTGCTACACTCCAAACAGCCCATGCACGGAGTTTGAGCAAATGCCGCGCCGTCCTCGCCTGATTCTCCCCAATGTTCCCTTGCACCTGATTCAGCGCGGTAACAACCGCCAAGTCTGCTTTGTTGCCGATGAGGACTATCGCTTCTATCTTGACTGGCTCAAGGAATATGCCGACAAGACGGGTTGCCGGATTCACGCTTATGTGTTGATGACCAATCATGTTCATTTGCTCTTGTCGTCACCCACCAGCGATGCGGCTGGGGCGCTGATGAAGGCGCTCGGGCAACGCTATGTGCAATATTTCAATCGCACCTACCGGCGCAGCGGCACTTTGTGGGAAGGGCGGTTCCGTTCCTGTCTGACGCAGCAAGAGCGCTATTTGCTGGCCTGTCAGCGTTACATCGAACTCAATCCAGTGCGCGCCGGGATGGTTGAGCATCCGGGGGAATATCGCTGGTCGAGCTACCGGGCGAACGCCCAGGGCGAGGACAATCCCTTGATCCAGCCGCACGAGCTGTTTCTGGCGCTGGGGCAGGGGGTGGAGGCGCGCCAGGCGGCGTATCGCGAGCTATTCCGCTACGAACTGGAGCCAGGCGTGGTAGATGAAATTCGCAAGGCGACCAACGGGAATTTCGCCTTGGGGGATGCGCGCTTTGGTGAGCAGATTGCGGCGGTGCTTGGGCGGCGGGTGCTGCGGGGTAAAGCCGGGCGACCCCGTAAATCCCGGGATGCAGATACCGGCGATTTACTTTGAAACCGCATTTCCCACTGGCAGCTTCCTTTGAGTGGTTTAACGTCTTGCGTTAAATGGTAAGCGTTGTAGAATCTACCAATGACGATTCGTTCATTCCGGTGCGCCGACACCCAGGCACTTTACGAAGGGGCTAGCCCCAGACGGTTTCGGAACATCGAAAGCGTCGCTCAGCGCAAGCTGCAAATGCTGGATGATGCGGTGGAGTTGAAGGATTTGCGCTCCCCCCCAGGCAATCGCCTGGAGGCCTTACGTGGGGATCGCGCTGAGCAGTACAGCATCCGCATCAATGACCAGTGGCATGTCTGCTTTGTTTGGACTGAGGCCGGCCCGGATTGCGTTGAAATCGTCGATTACCACTGAAAGGGAGTTAGAGCATGGCAAGCAACAAGATGCGCCCGATTCACCCCGGTGAAGTTCTCCGTGAGGAGTTTCTGCTGCCGCTGGGGATGAGTGCGAATGCTTTGGCGATGGCTTTGCATGTGCCAGCGCCGAGAATCAATGACGTTGTGCGCGAACGCCGAGGGGTGACGCCGGACACCGCCTTGCGACTGGCTCGCTTTTTCGACACGACGGCGCAATTCTGGCTCAATTTGCAAACCGCCTTTGATCTGAAACAGGCGGAAAGTGCTGTGGGTGGAAAGATTGCCGAGGAAGTGCGCCCAATGCGAGGCGCTGCGTAGCTTACAGGGGTAATACGGCACAGGCTGCGGTTGGCGGGTGGAGACAAGACTACCCAAGCTAGGGACATCAAAAGCCGCATTGCGCCTCGCACGTAATCTTTCGGAGCAAGCATGACCAAGACCGTTACCAGTCGCTATGACGTCGCCGAACATCTCAGAACCCCAGAGGAAATGGCCGCTTATCTTGAAGCCTGCCTTGAAGAAGCTGACGAGGATGCGGCATTCATTGCCAAAGCGCTTGGTGATATTGCTCGCGTCAAGGGCATGTCGCAGGTCGCGCGCGATGCCGGCTTGTCTCGCGAAAGCCTTTACAAAGCACTCTCCGATGATCGAAGTCCTGGTTTCGACACCATCCTTAAAGTCATCGCTGCCCTTGGGTTGAAGTTGCATGCCGAAGCCAGCGGTCCAGGGGGGGCTGGCTATAACTAGCCGGGACTTGGCAATTACTGAATTAATTACACTTTTGGAGCTTGATCATGGGTTTTGAGGACGATAAGCATATTGATATTTGCCAAAACATCGAGTTTGGGCTAAGAGAGCAATATGATTTGCACCCCGATCTGACTGACACGCTATGTATTTTTGCTCTTGATAATGCAAAAATTGCAGTCAAGAAACAGTTTGGCTACGCGAAAAATGAGCGTGTTTCAGAGCATCCACTTGCTAAAGGTATTATTGACTGGTGCGTAGCCATTGGTGTTGAAAGAATAGGGAAGGTAAATGATATTACGCTCAAGGAATATATTGACAGAGTCGATAAGATTAAACGGTCTGTTACCCTTCATTCGGATTACGGCATTCGTGGGTACTACGAATTCATTAAGAATTTCGTATAAGGAACGCCTACGAAATAACTTTTCTGTTTTATGCTGATGAATTTGGCAGGACGGTGAATCGTTAATGGGGGAGAGACCCGGTTTTGGTTTTGTCCAAATAGAGTGGATTCATGACTGGATGAAAACCGTGGTCTCTCCCCTATTTTGTCGTTCCTCGTCCAGAATATCGTTCCCCTGAACGCCTTTCCCCAATCCCATGACCCTTGCGATTATCACGACCTCCGCCACCTACTTTGCCGGCCTGTATGAAGTACTCGATACGGTGGCGCGCGAGAAGCGTTATCTCGCCTTTGTTCAGGCGCCACCGGTTGAGCGGGCGCTGGCTTTTTTCCGGCATGTGCTTGCCAGCGAGCTTTGCCAATGGCTGGCGGTCGAGGACGAGACGGTGGTGGGGTGGTGCGATGTCCTGCCCAGGTTCGGCGAGGCTTGCGCGCATATTGGGGTGCTGGGGATGGGGCTCGTGCCGGCGGCGCGCCATCGCGGCATCGGTGCGCAGTTGCTGGCGGCGAGCATTGACGCGGCTTGGGCCAAGGGCTTTTCCCGCATCGAGCTGACGGTGCGGGCCGACAATCTCAACGCCATGGCGCTCTACCGGCGCTTCGGCTTCGCGGTGGAAGGCTGCCATCGCCAGGCCTATTGCGTGGATGGTGCATGCTTCGACGTTGTCAGCATGGCCTTGCTGCGCTGAGCCGCAATAACAGGGGGCAGGCCATGGTTTCACCCTTCATGAAACCATGTGAAATGATTCGCTGACCTGCTTCAAAACTAAAATTGCCCGATTTCTGCGGTCAACCGCAGAAATCGGGCAATTTTCATTGGTGGGAAAATGGGCTTCATCGGGAAAATGGAGTCAGACTCGAATGGCACTTACTTAAGTCAAAAACTTGCATGTAGGTGCGAATTCATTCGCACAAAATACCTTGACCGTGCGAATGAATTCGCACCTACGCATCATCGTCTTCCTCTAAAA
>JAVBXO010000333.1 GCA_030824535.1 Azonexus sp.
ATGTTAACTACATCAACAACAAAGTTGTGGATAACTCGTAAAAGTCGTTTTTATACAGCGCTTTAGCAACGGTTTTCGGGTCTTGGTAAGTAGTCTTTCAGCCTGTGGATGAAATGGGGATGGTTTTTGCCATTCCGGCTTTTGAGCAAATGCCCCCCAAAGCGCCAAGTGCTTATCCACAGGCTTGTCGACAGCCCGGAAAATCGGCTGTTCAGCGCGTTTTCTGGCCCAGACAGCGCAACAAGACGTCGAACAATAAATCGGGTTCAAGCGGCTTGATCAGTACTTCGTTAATTCCATGGGCGTACAAGGCCAGCTTTTCCCCGGCACTGTTTCGAGGCGTCATGGCAATGACAGGCAGCTGTGGATAACTGATTTTCAGGCTGTTTTGCAGGCCATCGAGCTCGATCATCTGCACGCCGACCAAGAACGCCGCGTAGTGGTTGGCGCTGGTCAGGGCCATTGCCTGTGGATAATTTTCTGCGGTATCGACGATCAAGGAGATATCTTCAAGCAGTAGTTTCGCCATTTCGCGACTGATTGCTTCGTCGTCGAGTACCAGAATGCGCTGGCCAGAAAAGTGCTGGCGGATGAGCTGGCCAGCATTGCCCTGCTGCTCGGAGAGCGGTTTGTCATGTTTTTTCAGGCGCGCCGTCAGCCAGAATGTGCTGCCGACACCGACCTGGCTCTCCACGCCAGCGTCGCCGCCCATTAATTGAGCAAGCCTGTGGGTAATGACCAATCCCAATCCGGTGCCACTATGGCGGCGGGTACTGGAGTTATCTGCCTGCTCGAATAACTGGAAAAGACGCGACTGCGTTTCTGCCGGAATGCCGATGCCAGTGTCCTCAACTTCAAAGCGCATCAGGACCGATTCGGGAGACTCCTCCAGCAGTCGAGTACGAAAAGTCACCGAGCCATGTTCGGTGAATTTGATGGCATTGCTGACATAGTTCAGCAAAGCCCGCTGCAGCTGTTCCGGATCACCACTGAGACCAAATGGCCAGCTTGCGCTTTCAACTCGCAACTCGATGCCTTTGGCCCGAGCCCGGTCGGCTAGCCTGGCAAGAACATCCCCCAGCAGCGTGCTGATACTGACCGGCGCTTCGGTAATTTTGAATTTTCCGGCTTCGATTTTCGAGATTTCGAGAATGCTATCGATGGTTGTCAGCAACTGTTCTGCCGAAAAATTGATTTTCTCCAGCTTGTCAGCTTGTGCCGGGTTCAGGCTCGTGCGTTTCAGGAGATAGATCATCCCCAGGATGCCGTTCATCGGCGTGCGGATTTCATGCGAAATATTGGCCAGAAATTCACTTTTGGCCAGGCTGGCTGCTTCAGCCCGGATCAGGGCATCGCTCAGCCGGCGGGTCCGGTCGGCAACCTGCTGTTCCAGCTCGGCATTGTGCTGGCGGACCTTGAAGTCGTCCTGAACAATTTGCAGCTCGCGGCTGGCGTAGTCGTGGTTGAGTTCAAGAACACTTTCCTGGAAACGCTCCAGATCCTCGATATCGTATTCGGCAAGGAGCTGGATATGCTCATTCTCGCGCCAGATCCACGCCCGTAGCGTTCGTGTCCGGCCCATGTACTCGCCCAGTGGCAGCCGGCTACTGTGGATAAGTCCTTCGCTGTCCGGAATACAGGCAAGCAGGCTGGCAAAGTTGGGCTGGATGAAAAAATGATCCACAGGCACGCCCGGCGTTGGCGCATCGCTCATTCCAATCAGACGCAGGAAACCAGCGTTGGCCTTGAGCAAGCGCCCGGATCGATCAAGCCTTGCCATGGCAACGGACAACAAGGTCTGCAGATCCAGGCTAGACAGGGACATCGCTCGCTTTGGCAAGAAGCAGGCAAGGGCTTCCTGAGCTGATTGGCCTGCCAGCGCTCGCCGATTTGATACAGCGCCGGCTGGATGACATGAAGTTCGACGTCGGTCAGCGTATTGCCGCGATCCAGGCAGTCATTGATGATCGCCAGGGCTTCGCGCTGCTTGCCGGCCAGCAGCGCTGCGACAAAATTGCTGGTCTCGGGCCATGCCGGCGGGGACTGCGGTGAATTGGCGGCGCTGCCGGCCACCAGGAAAGCGCTGCGGGCTGCCCGCAAGGCTTCACTGACCAGCTAGCCATCAGCAGCGCTCATATTTTCGGCAAAAAATTCGCCCAGCCAGTCGAGCGACAGCGCCAGATGTTCATTGGGAATCGCGCGCGCCGCCAGGACATCGGCCAGCCAGCACAGATAATCGACCATCGGCTGCAGCAGCCCGAATTCCAGTACCGGCCGCAAAAACTCCAGATGGAATCCCAGATCCTGCCGACAGGCATCGCGCCCCTGGGGGCCGAATTTTTCGTAGAGCGAGCCGTGCGTCGCATAAAAACGCTCGGTAACGGCAGTAATGGCAGCGTTTTGCAGACTCCTGAATTGTTCCAGGTCCGCGGGACTCAATACCTTCTGTCCGCCATCCATGATTCAGCCCTATTCCGCGAATAGCTCAAAACAGCGAATTTCGGTGCTTTTCGGGACCAGTTTCAGGCCCTTGGGCAGGTTTTGGAGGGACTCGTGATACGCGTGACTCTTGTGCCAGACATGAAAGCTGGCCTCGTCCTGCCAGTAGGTCAGCAGCCAGACCTCTTCAGGTTTGTCCTGAGGACTCATCACTTCCATGCGCACAAAACCTGGCTGCTTATCCACAAGGTGGGGCCGATTCCGGAAAGCCTCCTTGACCTGAGAAACCAGATCATTGGCGATGGTAAAGCGGCTGATCACGACGAACATCCTGTGGGTTTTTTCGAGATTGGCTTCATAACAGGCTTGTCGAGCATTGCGCCAGCTGTGGATAACAAAAAGCCCGCATAAAGCGGGCTTTGAGAAGAACGGAAAGATTGCAGCGTCTTACTTGCCGATACAAAAGCGGCTGAAAATCACACCGAGCAAATCGTCAGCGGTGAATTCGCCGGTAATTTCACCGAGGGCCTGTTGGGCAAGGCGCAGCTCCTCGGCAAAGAGTTCCAGCGCCGGGTAGGGACTCTCGGCCACGGCGCGGGCAGTGGCAACGCGTTCCTGGGCCAGCGCCAAAGCTCGAAGGTGGCGTTCGCGGGCAATGAAAACGTCTTCGGTCTGGTGCCAGCCGGCGATGCGCAGCAACTCGGCGCGCAGCAGCTCAATGCCGATGCCAGCCTTGGCTGATAGCGAAATGGCGATGGCGTCGCCATGCTCATCGTGTTCGTCGTGGCGTTCAGCGGCGCGGCCGGCGAGGTCGATCTTGTTATAGACGGTGATGCGCTGCAGGCGCTCGGGGAGCCTGGCGAGAATCTCGCGGTCAGCGTCAGCAATGCCCGCACGGGCATCAGCCAGCAGCAGCACGACATCGGCGCGTTCAATTTCCTGCCAGCTGCGTGCTATGCCGATTTTTTCCACAAGATCATCGGTTTCGCGCAGGCCGGCGGTATCGATGATGTGCAGTGGAATTCCCTCAATCTGGATGGTCGACCGCAGGGCATCGCGCGTGGTGCCGGCGATTGGCGTGACGATGGCCAGATCGTCGCCGGCCAGACGGTTGAGCAGCGAGGATTTGCCGACATTGGGCTGACCGGCGAGCACGACATGCAGGCCAGACTGCAAGAGCTTGCCCTGGCCGGCGCGGTCGAAAATTTCGGCGAGCTTGGCTTGCAGGCGGTTCAGGCGGCCGAAAGCATCAGCCGCCTTGAGAAAATCGATGTCTTCCTCAGGAAAATCGAGCGTGGCCTCAACCAGCATGCGCAGGTTGATCAGTTCTTCGTTGAGTTCGCCAATGGCGCGGGAAAACTCGCCTTGCAGCGAGCGCACAGCCGAACGGGCGGCGCTGGCGGTGGCGGCATCGATCAGGTCGGCAACGGCTTCGGCCTGGGCGAGGTCCATCTTGCCATTGAGAAAGGCCCGGCGCGAAAACTCGCCGGGCTCGGCCAGGCGCGCGCCAAGATCGAGGCAACGCGCCAGCAGCATCTGCATGACCACCGGCCCGCCGTGGCCTTGCAGTTCAAGCACGTCTTCACCAGTGAAGGATTGCGGGTTGGGGAAAAACAGCAAAATTCCGCTGTCGACCGCAGAACCGTCAGCGGCCTTGAAATCGGCCAGCGTCGCATAGCGCGGCTTGGGCGTTTTGCCGGTCAGCGCCAAAGCAAAGGGCAGCAATTTGCTGCCCGAGATGCGAATCACGCCGACACCGCCCCGCCCGGGGGCGGTAGCGATGGCGGCGATGGTGTCAGACTTCAAGCCTTAAGCCTTGGCATCGTTGGCAGCCTTGCCGCCAGCTTCGATCATGCGGGTGATCTGCCATTGCTGGGCAATCGACAGGGTGTTATTGACCACCCAGTAGAGCACCAGACCAGCCGGGAACCAGAAGAACATGACCCCGAAAATCAGCGGCATCATCATCATGACCTTGGCCTGGATCGGATCCGGTGGCGTCGGGTTCAGCTTGGTCTGGATGAACATCGAGATCATCATGATCACCGGCAGGATGAAGTAGGGATCAGGCGAAGCCAGATCCCTGATCCACAGGATCCACGGCGCGTCGCGCATTTCCACGGCGCCGAGCAAGACCCAGTACAGCGCGATGAAGACCGGAATCTGCACGAGAATCGGCAGGCAGCCACCGAGCGGATTGATCTTCTCGGTCTGGTACAGCTTCATCATTTCCTGGTTCAGGCGCTGCTTGTCGTCGGCGTAGCGTTCCTTCAACTGCATCAGCCGCGGCGTGACCGTGCGCATCTTGGCCATCGACTTGTAGGAAGCGGCAGACAGCGGGAAGAAGACCGCCTTGATCAGGATCGTCAGCACGACGATGGCCCAGCCCCAGTTGCCGACCAGTGCGTGAATTGCCTGCAGTGCCCAGAAAATAGGCGCGGCCACGACAGTCAGCCAGCCATAATCGACGACCAGATCGAGACCCGGTGCAAGCTGCTTCAGGGCTGCCTGTTCCTGCGGACCGGCATAGAGCTTGACAGACGTTTCACCCTTGGCACCGGCAGCAATCTCAGCCAGCGGTACGATCAGCCCAGCCTGAAAAATGTTGCTGCCTTCGAGCTTGCGCATGTAGTACTCGCGCTGCAGCTTCTCTGGCGCGACCCAGGCCGAAACAAAGTAATGCTGGACCATGGCCAGCCAGCCGTTGTCGGCGGTCTTGGCAAACTTGGCCTTGTTATCGGCAATCGTACTGAAATCGACCTTCTGGTACTTCTCAGCTTCGGTATAGACCGCCGTCCCGGTGAAGGTTGAAACCATCTTGGTTTCACCCGCCGGGTTGACATCGTCACGCTGCAGCTGGAAGTAGGCGTGCGGCGTAATAGCCCTGTCGCTGCCATTGGCAATTTCCCAGGCCACATCAACGCCGTAGGAAGCCCGCTTGAAAGTCAGGATCTTGGCGACCTTGACGCCATTCGCGGTATTGGTTTCAAAGCGAACTTTCAATTCGTCGCTGCCATCAGGCAACTCGGTCGGCCCTGCGACACGCTTGAACAGCGAACGATGCGTCGGCAATCCTTCGCCGATCAGACCGGATTGGGCTGCATAGTGGTGTTTTTCATCAAACAGGACGAAATTGGCCGACTTGTCTTCGTGATCGCGGTAATTCAGCAATTCAAGACGCAGCAGATCCCCGCCTTGGGCGGAAATCGTCGCCTTGACCAGGTCGGTGGTAATTGTGAACGTTTCGGCAGTGCTGGCCGGCGTCGCCAGGGTAGGCGTTGCTGTCAGTGCACCGGTTTTCAGCGCAGCCGAAGGCGTCGGTGCGCCACCGCTGGCGGCGGCCGCAGCAACTGTCGTAGCAGCCGGGGGCTGGGGTTGGTTGTGCTTCTGCCAGTTTTCCCACAGCATGAAGCTGGAGAAAGTGAAGATCATGACCAGTATCAGGCGTCGGGTATCCATTTTCAGCCTAGGCAAAAATTCTTGATTCAGGGTACAGGATCATACCCACCGGGATGCCAGGGGTGACAGCGGCAGAGACGCTTTGTCCCCAGCCAGCCGCCCTTGAGGGCACCGTGTTTTTGTACGGCTTCCAGCATGTATTCCGAACAGGTCGGAAAATATCGGCAATTCCGCGCCAGCAGCGGACTGATCGCATATTTGTAAGCGCGAAGCAGGCCAATCAACAGGCGTTTCATGGCGTTTCCAGCTTTGGTTTGGGTTTTCGCAGCTTGCCCAGCAAACTGACGATATCCTCGGCCAAGAGCTTGCCATCCAGCGGCAACGGTTTGGCAAACAGCCTCACCACGAGATCGCAGGCCGGCAAATTAGCACGCCGCAGGCGAAATTGTTCGCGAACGATGCGCTTGAGCCGATTGCGATCAACCGAGCGTTTCAGCAATTTTTTGCCGACGACTAATCCCAGACGCGCATCGGCCTCGATTTCAGGCCGGGGCTGATAGTGCAACATCAGCCATTTTCCGCGAATCGCTCTCCTGAAACCAAAAACGGATGAAAATTCATCCGTTTTGGTCAGGCGATAGCGTCGGGCGAAGCTTCGATCCACCTCGCCTGTAGTCCGGTCAGACTGCCAGACGCTTGCGACCCTTGGCGCGGCGGGCAGCGAGGACGGCACGGCCACCCTTGGTGCGCGAACGAACCAGGAAGCCATGGGTGCGCTTGCGGCGCACGACCGACGGTTGATACGTGCGTTTCATGTTGTAATCCCTTGATGTGCTAAGAAAAACACGTGATTACACCCTGTTCAACAATGCTCTGTCAAGTTGATTTATTTGTTCCTGCTGTGGATAACTTTGTGGATAGCCTGTAGAATCACGCCCTTTCCGGGTTCGCGACCAATCCGGAATAAAAATAAATTTGTCTTTAGAATCAAATAATTAATCCAGAAATCTCGTTTCGGGACTGGCTGGATGGAGAGTCAAGTTCAATGGCCGGCTTTTGGGAATCCTGTCTGCAACGTTTTGAGCAGGAATTACCTGCTCAGCAGTTCAATACCTGGATCAAGCCCTTGCGGCTCGAAGGCGAATCCGAGGCTTTGGAGAGTGGCTTGCGGCTGATCGCGCCGAACAGCTTCATCCTTAAATGGGTGCGTGACCGTTATCTGTCGCGAATCGAAGAATACGGCCGCAGCTTTTTTTCCTCGCCGGTCGAGATTTCCCTGGTCATTGGCAGCGGCAAACCCGCCCCAGCCCGCAGCGAAACCCCGGTTACTGAACCTGCTGTGGTCCTGGAAGAGGGTCAGGCCGGTGCGCCGGTCGAGCGAAAAGGCGTTTTTACCGCCGAAAAAACCTACGGTAGAACCAGTAATTACGAAAAGTCGCGCCTCTTTCCGTCCTTCACTTTCGACAACCTGGTGGTCGGCAAGGCCAATGACCTCGCGCGTGCTGCCGCCATTCAGGTCGCCAACAACCCCGGCGGGGCCTATAACCCGCTGTTCATCTATGGCGGCGCCGGTCTGGGCAAGACTCACCTGATTCACGCCATCGGCAACACGATTCTCAAGGAACACCCGGAAAAGATCGTGCGCTACGTCCATGCCGAAGACTATTACTCGGATGTGGTGCGGGCTTATCAGCAAAAATCCTTCGACAGTTTCAAGCGCACGTATCGCTCACTCGATGTCCTGTTGCTTGACGACGTGCAGTTCTTCAATGGCAAAAACCGTTCGCAGGAAGAGTTTTTCTTCCTGTTCAATGCCCTGATCGAAGCACGCAAGCAGATCATCCTGACTTGCGATACCTATCCGAAAGACATCAACGGCCTCGATGATCGTCTGGTCACCCGCTTCGATTGGGGTTTGACCGTGCAAATCGAGCCGCCAGAACTGGAAATGCGCGTCGCCATCCTGAAAAAGAAGGCCGAAGCCGAAGGTATCCAACTCGACGACGAAGTTCCCTTCTTCATCGCCAAGCATTTGCGCTCCAATGTTCGCGAACTGGAAGGTGCGCTGAAAAAAGTGCTGGCCTATTCGTCTTTCCACGGCCGCGCCATTGCCCTGGACTTGGCCAAGGAAGCATTGAAGGACGTTATCGGTTCGGTGCGCAACGTCGGCATGGATTACATCCAGAAAACCACTTCCGACTATTACAAGATGAAGGTTGCCGATTTTTTCTCGAAAAAGCGCACGCGCGCCATTGCTCGGCCGCGCCAGGTCGCCATGTGGCTATGCCGCGAAGTGACTTCCCACAGTTTTCCGGAAATTGGCGATGCCTTCGGCGGACGCGATCACACAACGGTGATCCACGCCGTCAAGACCATCGATTCGTTGCGCCTCAAGGATAACGAGCTGAATCACGACTTGCATGTTTTGTTGCAGGTGCTCAAGGGCTAGTCGACGGGATAAGCCTGTGGGCAAGCTGTCCGCCAATTGTGGGCACAATGCTCTTTTCAGCCTGTGGGTAAACTTGTTCGAGTTTTATCCACAGGCAATTCAGAGGCTTCCCAAGATCCAGTTTTTGTCTTCAAGATCATGAAAAAAATAGATATTTTTGACTTATCCACAGATCTGTTCGGTACATAGTCTTAGTAGTCTTTATATTTAAGTACATCTATTAGAGACAACACACCAAGCGTCGAAAGCCTGAAAGTCTCTGAAAAAATTTCTCCCTGAACACCAGCTAACGGCAAAATCACGACTGATGCCTGTTGATAAATCTGTAGGAAAGTTGTCAGGCCATTGGGGAGCATTCGTTGGATCCTGCTTTATGCGAAAATTCTCCACTTTTCATCCACAGCCACTTCAGGGCTTTTCCAAGATTCTGATTTTGTCTGTAGCTAGTTGAAAAATAACAATAAATTGAATTTATCCACAAGCTTGTTCCCGATATAGTCTTTATAGGATTTTTATTTATGGTTCTTATTAAAACCCAAAGAGACACACTGCTTGCTCCGTTGCAGTCTGTGTCGGGAATCGTCGAACGTCGCCACACGCTGCCTATCCTGTCGAATGTTTTGCTGGAAAAACAGGGAGATCGCTTGACGCTGTTGGCGACGGATATCGAAATTCAGATCACCACGACCACCACCGGCGCTGGTGGCGATGGCGATGGTGCAGTGACGGTTGCTGCGCGCAAATTGCAGGAAATCCTGCGTTCGTTGCCGGACAGCACGGAAGTCAGCCTGATTCTGGAAGACAAACGCCTGCAAGTGCGTGGCGGCAAGAGCCGTTTCAGCCTGCAGACGCTGCCCGCCGATGACTTTCCGCGTATGGTCCTGAACGAAGGCGAAACCCGCCAGTTCGAAATTTCACAAAAGGCTTTCCGTCACTTGCTGGCCAAGACCCAGTACAGCATGGCGGCGCAGGATGTGCGTTATTACCTGAACGGCCTGTTGCTGATGGTTGATGGTAAGGAATTGCGCGCGGTCGCTACCGATGGCCACCGACTGGCATTCGCCAGCGTCGAAATCGAAGCTGACATGGTCCGCCAGGAAATGATCCTGCCGCGCAAGACCGTGCTCGAACTCAACCGCCTGCTGGTCGATACCGACGATGTATTGCACATCACCCTGGCGCCGAATCAGGTGCGTTTTGCCTTTGGCTCGGTGGTCTTGGTCTCCAAGCTGATCGATGGCAAGTTCCCCGATTACGAGCGGGTCATTCCCGCCAGCTTGCGCAATCACATGACTGTTGGACGGCAGACGCTGATGCAGGCAATGCAGCGCGCGGCGATTCTGACTAACGAGAAATTCCGCGGTGTACGCGTTGTTTTGAGCGAAAACAGTCTGAAACTGATTGCCGCCAACGCCGAACAGGAAGAAGCGCAGGAAGAAATCGAGGTACAGTACACTGGCGACGCCATCGATGTCGGCTTCAATGTGGGCTATCTGCTGGATGTTTTGAACAACGTGCAGTCGGAAGAAATCCAGTGGAGCTTCAACGATGCCAACTCCAGCGCTCTGGTCACTGTCCCCGGTAACGACCGCTTCAAGTACGTCGTGATGCCGATGCGAATCTGATTCAGCCCTGAATTACCGCAAAGGTCCACCCGCAAGGTGGGCCTTTTATTGTTTTACGTGGAATCAAAATAATGAGTGAAGAGAACGTCCCGGAAGGCGGCCAGCCAGCTTACGGTGAATCGAGCATCCAGATTCTTGAGGGCCTGGAGGCCGTGCGCAAGCGGCCGGGCATGTACATCGGTGATACTTCTGACGGCACCGGTCTGCACCATCTCGTCTTCGAGGTTGTGGATAACTCCATCGATGAAGCGCTGGCGGGTTATTGCGACGACATCATCGTCACCATTCACACCGACAATTCGATTTCGGTGATTGACAACGGTCGCGGCATTCCGACCGGCGTCAAGATGGACGACAAGCACGAGCCCAAGCGCTCGGCGGCGGAAATCGCCCTGACCGAACTGCACGCCGGCGGCAAGTTCAACCAGAATTCCTACAAGGTTTCCGGTGGCTTGCACGGCGTTGGTGTTTCCTGCGTCAATGCCTTGTCGAAGTTCCTGCGCCTGACCATACGCCGTAACGGCAAAAAGCATTTCATGGAATTTTGCCGGGGTGTGCCGGTCGACCGCTGCCTCGAAACCCGCGACGGTTTTGCAGTATCGCCGCTGAAAGTGCTCGGCGACACTGAAAAATCAGGCACGGAAGTGCACTTCCTGGCCGATGACGAAATCTTTGGTCACGTTGAATTTCACTATGAAATCCTCGCCAAGCGTCTGCGCGAACTGTCTTTCCTGAACAACGGCGTTTCCATCAAGCTGGTCGACCAGCGCGTCGGCAAGGAAGAGCTTTTCGCCTTTGCCGGTGGTGTGCAGAGCTTTGTCGAATACATCAACCGCAGCAAGTCGGTCCTCCACCCGAACATCTTCTACTCGGCTGGCGACGCCAAGGTGGGTCAGGGCGCTGCCGATACCGGCATCACCATCGGCGTCGAAGTGGCGATGCAGTGGAACGATTCCTACCAGGAACAGGTGCTCTGCTTCACCAACAACATTCCGCAGTCGGACGGTGGCACCCACCTGACCGGCCTGCGCGCCGCGATGACGCGAGTTATCAACAAGTACATCGACGAAAACGAGATCGCCAAGAAGGCCAAGGTTGATATCGCCGGTGACGACATGCGCGAAGGCCTGGCCTGCGTGTTGTCGGTCAAGATGCCTGATCCGAAGTTTGCTTCGCAGACCAAGATGAAGCTGGTTTCCTCTGAAGCCCGTGCGGCGGTCGAAGAGGTTGTCGCCCAGAAGCTCGCCGACTTCCTGCTCGAACGCCCGGTCGATGCCAAGATGATTTGCGGCAAGATTGTTGAAGCTTCCCGTGCTCGCGAAGCTGCCCGACGTGCGCGCGAAATGACCCGGCGCAAGGGTGTACTCGACGGCGTCGGCTTGCCCGGCAAGCTCGCGGATTGCCAGGAGAAGGATCCGGCGCTGTGCGAAATCTACATCGTCGAGGGTGACTCCGCAGGCGGCTCGGCCAAGCAGGGCCGCGACCGCAAGTTCCAGGCGATCCTGCCGCTGCGCGGCAAGGTGCTCAACGTTGAAAAGGCGCGTTTCGATAAACTGATTTCTTCCGAACAGATCGTCACGCTGATTACGGCACTCGGCACGGGTATCGGCAAGGACGATTTCAACGTCGAAAAATTGCGTTATCACCGCATCATCATCATGACTGACGCGGACGTCGATGGCGCGCACATCCGCACGCTGTTGCTGACGCTGCTCTATCGCCAGATGCCGGAATTGATCGACCGTGGCTACGTCTATATTGCCCAGCCGCCGCTGTACAAGGTCAAGCACGGCAAGACCGAACGTTATTTGAAGGACGATCAGGAATATCACCAGTTCCTGCTCAATATGGCGCTGGACGAAGCCGCGCTGACGCCGCGTGCCGATGCCGAAGCGATTCGTGGGCCGGCGCTGGAAAATCTCGCGCGTTCCTGGCTGGCGACACTGGCCGTGATTGATCGCCTGGCGCATCTGATCAATCCGGAAGTGCTGCACGCCATCGTTCGCAACAATCTTGCGGTCGACCTCTCTGACGAGGCCAAAACCCGCAGCAGCGCCGAACTGATTGCTGCCCACATTCCGCCGGGTACGCGCATCGTGCCGAAGTTCGACGACATCCAGGAACGCTGGGTGCTGCGGATTGAACGCATGCACCACGGCAACCTCAAGGTTGGACTGATCGACGAGGATCTGTTGCTCTCTGGTGACTTCCTGCAGCTCAAGCGCATGGCCGAAACCCTGGCTGATCTTTTCGGCGCTGGCGCAGTCATGGCTCGTGGCGAGAAAAAGCAGCCTGTGAGCAACTTCGGTGAAGCCATGAAGTGGCTGTTGAATGAAGTTGAACGCGGTATCAGCAAGCAGCGCTATAAAGGTCTGGGCGAAATGAATCCCGAGCAACTGTGGGAAACGACCATGGACCCGAAAGTTCGTCGTTTGCTGCGCGTACAGATTGACGACGCGATTGCTGCTGATGAAATCTTCACCACGCTGATGGGCGAATTGGTCGAACCACGTCGTGCCTTCATCGAAACCAACGCTCTTAACGCTCGCATCGATATTTGATGCAGCGCTGTTAAGGCGGTCCAGAGAAAACCACCGTCGAGGTGGTTTTTCTTTTTTATCAGAGACTTATTAATAAGCTTCAGAGTTTTCTGGAAATAATTACTGCAAGAGTTGAAGTTTTTCATCAAAAAGCCTTGCGTCCTTCAGAAATTCCTCTATAATTCGGCCCCTCTCCTGTTGAACTTTACGGTTCGGCAGGTAAGAAAAAGCGGCAGTAGCTCAGTTGGTAGAGCGATACCTTGCCAAGGTATAGGTCGAGAGTTCGAGACTCTTCTGCCGCTCCAGTTCTTCGGAATTGGTTGTAGTAAATAAGTATTACGGACGCGGGGTGGAGCAGTTGGCAGCTCGTCGGGCTCATAACCCGAAGGTCGCAGGTTCAAGTCCTGCCCCCGCAACCAAGATGGCAGCGCGTCCTTAGCTCAGTTGGCTAGAGCGCCACGTTGACATCGTGGAGGTCGGCGGTTCGACCCCGTCAGGACGCACCAGGTTTTTGAAATTGGTAAATACCGGTTTCGTGAATGAAAAGTTTTTGAAAATAAGTATTGACAGCGAGTTTTGATGAGTTCATAATTCGCCCCCCTGCTGAAGACGACGAAGAAAAGTAGTCGTAAGAAAACAGGATGTTCTTTAAAAGTTTGGACAACCGATAGGTGTGGGTGTCTTGATGCTGAAGTGACTTAGGTCACACAAAAGTATTAAGGCAATCACACGGATGGAGAGATCCATCGAGGTAGAGTT
>JAVBXO010000367.1 GCA_030824535.1 Azonexus sp.
CCCCGCGCCCGCGCCATCGTAATGGCGGTGTCTTCGATCATGTCTTCCTGGCCGCCGACCATGCCACGACGGCCCAGTTCGACGAGGATGTCGCGGGCCGGCACGCCGTATTTCACGGAAGCGCGCTTGGCGAACAGCAGGAAGGAGCCGTAAACGCCGGCGTAGCCCAGGGTCAGCGCGTCGCGGTCGATGCGGATCGGGAAATCCATCATCGGCACGACCAGGTCTTCGGCAACGTCGGTGATTTTCGCGACATCAACACCGGTCTCGATGCCCATCAGCGTGCATACGGCGATCAGCACTTCCATCGGCGTATTGCCGGCACCAGCACCGAGGCCGGCGGCGGCAGCGTCGATGCGGTTGGCGCCGACTTCGATGGCGGCGATGCTGTTCGCCACACCCATCGCCAGATTGTGGTGGCCGTGGAAGCCGAGTTCGGTTTCCGGCTTCAACGCGGCGCGCACGGCACTGAGGCGTTCCTTGACGCCTTCCGGCAGCAGGTGGCCGGCGGAGTCAGTGACGTAGATGCAATTCGCGCCGTAGGACTCCATCAGCTTGGCCTGCTTGACCAGGCCTTCGGCGCTGTTCATGTGCGCCATCATCAGGAAGCCGACGGTGTCCATGTCCAGCTTGCGCGCCATGGTGATGTGCTGTTCCGAGACGTCAGCCTCGGTGCAGTGCGTCGCGACGCGGATGGTATGGACGCCGAGTTCGCGCGCCATCTTCAGGTGATCGACGGTGCCGATACCCGGCAGCAGCAGCGCCGAGACCTTGGCTTTTTTCATTTTCGGGATCACGGCGCCGAGGTATTCCTCATCGGTGTGCGCCGGGAAGCCGTAGTTGACCGAGGAACCACCCAGACCGTCACCGTGCGTGACTTCGATCAGCGGCACGCCTGCTTCGTCGAGGCCGGTGGCGATGGCGACCATCTGGTCGAGGCTCATCTGGTGACGCTTGGGGTGCATGCCGTCACGCAGGGTCATGTCGTGGACGGTGATTTTCTTGCCTTGCAAACTCATGTTCTTCTCCTGTGGCATACGCTGCATCTTCTGGATCCCCGCCAACGCGGGGATGACGGGAAAACTGAAAATGCCTCGATTTTTACGGTCGACCGCAAAAACCATGCACTTTTCAGCCCCCCCACCGTCATTCCCGCGCAGGCGGGAATCCAGTGTTCAAAACTCGCCCTTGATCATGGCTTCGGCGAACATCTCGGCGGTGCGCGCGCCGGCGGCAGTCATGATGTCGAGGTTGCCGGCGTAGGTCGGCAGGAAGTCGCCGAGGCCGGTGACTTCCATGTAGACCGAGACGCGGTTGCCGTCGAAGACCGGGCCATTGACCAGGCGATAGCCCGGCACGTATTTCTGGACTTCCTTGATCATGGCGTGGATCGATTCGGTGATCGCGGCTTGATCCGGGGCGGTTTCGGTCAGGCAATGCACGGTGTCGCGCATGACCAGCGGCGGCTCGGCCGGGTTGATGATGATGATCGCCTTGCCTTTTTTGGCGCCGCCGACCTTCTCGACCGCGCCCGCCGTGGTGCGGGTGAATTCGTCGATGTTCTTGCGCGTGCCGGGACCGGCGGATTTCGAAGACACGGTAGCGACGATTTCGCCGTAGGCCACCGGCTGCACGCGGGAAACGGCAGCGACCATCGGGATCGTCGCCTGGCCACCGCAGGTGACCATATTGACGTTCATTTCACGGCGACCAACGTGTTCCTTGAGATTGACCGGCGGCACGCAGAAGGGGCCGATGGCGGCCGGCGTCAGGTCGATCATCAGCACGCCGAGTTCATTCAGCTTGCGGCTGTTTTCAGCGTGGACGTAAGCCGAAGTCGCGTCGAAGGCGATCTGGACGTTGTCGGCCAGCACATGCGGCAGGAAGCCATCGACACCGGTCGAACAGGTCTTCAGCCCCATCGCGGCGGCGCGCTTCAGGCCTTCGGATTCCGGGTCGATACCGATCATCCAGACCGGTTCGAGGAAGGGACTACGCTGCAACTTGTAAAGCAGGTCGGTGCCGATATTGCCCGGCCCGATCAGTGCACATTTGATTTTCTGGGTCATGGTGGATTCTCTTGGGGGTATTTTTGATGAATTCAGGCAAATAGCGCGCTGACCTGGCCGAGGCCATCGATGCTGACGTCGAAGCGCTCGCCGGGCTTGACGGCGACCATCGGACCGAGCGCACCGGTCAGGACAATATCGCCGGCCAGCAAGGGTCGACCGCAGCGGACCATGACGTCGGCCAACCACACGGCGGCATTCAGCGGACTGCCCAGGCAGGCGCGGCCATTGCCGCGTGACACCACGTCGTCGCCGCGCTTCATGCTCATTGCACAATTGGTGATGTCAAAATCGCCCAGTTTCAGCGGTCGACCGCCGAGGACGAAGAGACCGCTGGAAGCGTTGTCGGCGACGGTATCGACGAACTTGATATTCCAGTTCTCGATGCGGCTATCGACGATTTCGATAGCCGGCAAGGCGTATTCGGTGGCGCGAATCAGGTCGGCATAGGTATGGCGTTCGTGCGTCAGATCGCGACCGATGACCAGCGCGATTTCCGCCTCGACCTTGGGCTGGATCAGCCGACCCAGCGCCACCGGCTCGCCATCGCCCACCGCCATGTCGGCAAACAACATGCCGAAATCCGGCTGATCGACGCCCAGCTGCGCCTGCACGGCCAGCGAGGTCAGGCCGATCTTGCGCCCGACCAGGCGACGGCCCTGCTGCAACCAGTGACAGGTATTGCTTTCCTGGATGGCGTAAGCGGCATCGACATCCGTCGCCGCCAAGCGGTCGCGCAGGGGCGCAATGCTCCGGCCGTCCTGATGGGCGGCGCGGAGCAGCGCTGCTGCAGCCTCGGTGCTGAGCAGCGCAGTCATTACTTCACCAGCTTCCAGTGATTGTTTTCGACCTTGATCAGCACGATGGCCGAAGCGTCGTAACCAGCGTGGTCGGTGGCGCTCATGGTGTAAACACCGTTGGTGCCGACCAGCTTGCTGGTCTTCTCGATACCGTCACGCAGGGCGGCGCGGAATTCCGGCGTACCCGGCTTGGCCTTGGCCTTGAGCGCCGCCTGAATGCCGTTCTGGGCGAGCAGCCAGGCATCCCAGGAGGCGCCGGCGAAAGTTGAACGCGAATCCGGGCCATACTTGGCTTCGAGATCCTTGACGAAGGCAACGGCATTTTTCTTGGTCGGATGGCTGTCCGGCAACTGCTCGGCAACCAGCACCGGGCCGACCGGAATCAGCGCGCCTTCGACAGCCTTGCCGCCAACGCGCAGGAATTCCTTGCTGGTCACGCCGTGCGACTGATAAATGTTGCCCTTGAAACCACGCTCACGCAGGGTGATCTGCGGCATCGCGGCCGGCGTCCCGGAAGCACCAACGAAAATGACGTCTGGCTTGGCCGCCATGACCTTCAGCACCTGCGCCTGGACGCTGGGATCGGCGCGGCCATAACGCTCGGTCGCGACGATCTGCAGCTTGCCTTCGCTGGTTTTGGTCAGCGACTTCAACAGCAACTCACCCCAGGAGTCCGAAAAACCGATGAAACCGACGGTCTTGGCACCGTGCTCGACCATGTCGGCGACGACGCGGTTGACCATCAGGTCGGCCGACGGCTCGCTGCGGAAAACGTAGCCGCGCTTGTCACCGGAAACGTCGAGCGGCGCGACGGAGACCATCGGCGTCTTTTCGCCGTTGGCGACGTCGGCAATGGCCATCGCCGTGCTGATCAGGTTGGGACCGAGAATGGCATCGACCTTGTCTTCAGAAATCAGCTTGCGGGCATTCTTGACGGCATTGGTCGGATCGGTGCCGTCATCGAGCAGGATGAAGTTGATCTTCTCGCCGCCGATGCTGCTCGGGAACATCGCCACAGCCTTCTTGGTTTCGGCGCCGAGGGCGGCCGCCGGACCAGTCAGGGAAGCGATGACGCCAACGTTGATGTCAGCAAGTGCCGGCATAGCAGCCAGGGCAGCGATGGTCAGGACTAAGGTTTTTTTCATTTTCATTTTCGGTCTCCTCGGGTAGGTAGCAAGGTCATACAAGTCGTTTTATTGCGGAATACGGCGGAAAGCACCATTCAGGTAGATCAGCGCTTCACCGTCGTTGCGCTCGCGGGTCGCGAGCACTTCGCAGAGGAAGGCGTGGTGCGTACTTTCGTCGAAAACCTTGATCACACGGCAATCAAAATTGGCCAGGGTGCCATCAAGCGCCGGTGCGCCGCTGACCAGTTCGCGCCATTGGCCATAGCCAAAGCGGGCATCGCCATGAACCTCCTTGATCATGCCGGCGAAAACCTTGGCGACCTCCTCCTGCTCGCCAGCCAGCACGTTGATGCACAGCGCGCCGCTGTTGAGGATGACCTCGTTGGCCACGACGTTCTTGTTGACGAAGACGACCAGGCGCGGTGGATCGGCGGTCACCGAACAAACCGCCGTGGCGGTCAGTCCGGCGCGCTGCTCGCCATCACGGGCGGTAATGATCGACACGCCGACGGCAAAATGCCGCATGCCGTAGCGATGATCATCGGAAGTCACGGTCGGCAGCGCCGCCAGCTTCGCGTTCGGTTCCCAGTCCAGGCGCTGGTTGATTTGCTGACTCATGGTCTCGCCCCCGCCTTACTTCGCGCCCGGCTTGGCGCCGAAAGGATTGGCTGCCGGCAGCGGATTGCCGAGCAAATGGCCGCCGAGCAGGTCGCCGATGTTGTCCTGATTCTGCGTGATGTGGTTGGCACCGACCAGAATGTCGCGCATCTGGCGCTGGATCGGGCTGTTCATCCAGATACCGCGCGTCGAGGTCTTCTTGAAGATCATGTGCGCGGCTTCGAAGCACTCGCCACCGGTGAATTGATTGGTCGCGAAGTGACGGATGCGGATGTCGAGCGGCACCAGTTCGCCCTTCGCAGCATAGGTCCAGGCTTCGTCGGTGTTCTGCAGCACGCGGCTGGTGGCGCCGAGGATCTTGGCATAGGCCTCGCCGAGGCGGCTCTTGATGAAGGGGTCGTTGACCGCGGCGCCGACGGCCTGGTTGATGTTCTGACGCGGCACCATGTGATCGATGTAAAGATCGACCATGCCGCGTGCCATGCCGATGATCACTGACGACACGGCCGCGTAGAAGACGTAGAAGAAAGGCATCTTGTAGAGATTTTCGACACCGCCGTGCGAGCTTTCATCATAGGCGCCGATGGCGTGGCTGCGGTAGGTCGGGACGAAGACTTCCTTGATGATCAGCTTCTTGGAGCCGGTGCCGGCCAGGCCGACGACGAACCAGTCATCGACAATCTCGAAGTCGCTGCGCTGGATCCAGAAGGAACGGAAGACGACTTCGCCATTCTCCTGCACGCGGCCGCCAACGAACGCGCCGCCGGCTGCGTGGTCGCAACCCGAGGAAGTCAGCCATTCGCCGTTGAGCACGTAACCGCCTTCAACCGCCTTGACGGTGCCGAAAGGCGCGTAGGACGAAGACACCAGCTTGTTGCTGTCGTCGCCCCACAACTCGTCACCGCACTGGGTCGGCAGCAAACCCACTTCGAAGGGATGGACGCCGAGCACCATGACGTTCCAGGCGCTGGACGGGCAGCCACGGGCCAGTTCCATCAGCACTTTGTTCAGCACGTTCGGCGACATTTCGTAGCCGCCCCAGCGCTTGGGCTGGAGGATCTTGAAGAAACCGGCTTCGGTGAAGGCCTGGATCGTTTCCTTCGAGACCATACGGTTCTTTTCGCAGTCCTCGGCACGTTCGCGCAGCATCGGGATCATGGCTTCAGCGCGCTTGACGATTTCTGCTTCGGTCGGGATGTTGACCGCAATATTTTCCATTTTGCTCATTTCTGGCTCCTGAATATCTGAAAGTTCTTAGTTACCGTCGGCGCTGACCACGCCATAACCGGCTATCCATTCGTTGATCGGGCGGTAGTAATCCTGACGGGCGCTATAGCTGCCACTGGCGGCCTGCAACGCGGCAAAGGCGGCGACCCAGGTGCGGATTTCGTGCGTCGAACGCCCGGCGAGCTTCGAGATTTCCTCGATCTGAAAATCGTCGATTTCAGCCAGTCGACCGCAGATCAGCTGGTCGATGAAGGCCAGATCCCAGTCGGCATTGAGCGGCGTCAGGTCGCATTCCGGCGTGCCGAAAATCATGCCGGTGGCCAGCGTCCGGGCCTGGCGGGCAGCGCGGAATTCCGGCGTCGGGTTGCGCCCGGCAATCAGGAAATTGGCGATTTCATCCGGCGCGCCCTTGAGCAGCGGCACCGGCGGTTCGTGCGACAGGCCGCCCGTACCGAGGATCAGCACGCGCTTGTTCAGCTTGGCGAGGAAGCTGCCAACGGCTTCACCGAGCTTGCGGATGCGGCGATAGGGGCCGAAAGGCGGCGCGACCGAATTGATGATGATGGGAATCACCGGGTAACGCGTCAGGCTGCCGGTCAGTTCTTCCAGCGTCTGCGTGCAGCCGTGATCAACCTGCAGACGATGCGAAATCGCGATGTCGAGATCGCTGTCGAGAATGTGCTTCGCCAGTTCCAGCGCCAGTTCGCCCGGCACCGACAGCGGCCCCGGCAAGGTCTGGTAATCGGCGACCGAGTCGGCGGCGGTAGCGATGACGAAAGGCGGCATCAGGTCGTAAAACAGGCCGTTATAGTGGTCCGGCGCAAACACCACGATCAGTTCCGGATCGAAGGCTTCGACCTCGGCACGCGACTGGGCGAGAACGGCATCGACTTCGGCGACAACATCGGCGCCGGGATCGTTCAGGCCGCGCAGCGGGGTGTGCGACAGACATTTCAGTTTGATGCTCATACAGACTCCTCGAGCTGTGTCTTGGAACCCTCGGGCAGCGGGACGCCTTCGGGATGGCATGTGTCTTGAGGAAAAGGGGATCTTGCTGGCACCCGCCTGCGCACGGCCGACGCGCAGGGTGTTGCCGGGCAATTTGTCTCCACGCCTCGTTGTTTTTGTCAGTGGAGCGATTCTAGGGAAAGGCCGAAAAGCGCTGAAATTTATTCCCCGATTGTGCACAATATGCACAAGACTGTTTTGCAATGACTTTAAGGGGAGTTTTACTGCCATGCGACCATCGACCGGCGCCACCTATCGCCACGTCCAGGGCCTCAGCCGTGGCCTGACCATCCTGCATGCGATCAACCGCTCGCCCGGCGGCTGGATCAGCATCGCCGAACTCAGCGCGCAAACCGGCCTGCATCGCACGACGGTGCGGCGCATGCTCGAAACCCTGCAGGCTGAAGGCTATGTCCGGCGCAGTGCTTCCGATGACACGTATCGCCTGAACCAGAAAATCCGCCAGCTGAGCGATGGCTTTACTGACGACGAATGGATTTCCGAAGTCGCCAACCCGGTGCTCGGGGAATTGCTGCAAAAGCTGGTCTGGCCATCGGACCTGTGCACCATCGACGGCGACTCGATGCTGGTGCGTGAAACCACCCACCGCTTCAGCCCGCTGTCCTTCAACCGGACGATGATCCGCCAGCGCCTGCCGCTGCTATTCACCTCAGCCGGCCGCGCCTACCTGGCGTTTTGCGGCGACGAAGAACGCCGGCAATTGCTGCAACTGCTGATGGCCGGCAAGGACGAACAAGCCAGCTTCGCGCACAACCCCGCGCTGGTCGAACGCATGCTCGACAAGGTCCGCCAGCAGGGCTACGCGATCAATGACGGCGAATGGAACCAGCAAACCAGAATCGGCGCCCTGGCCGTACCCATCCGCCACCATGAGCACATCCTGGCGACGATCAACGTCGTTTTCCTGAAAAAAGCCGTCAGCATCAGCGACGCCGTCAGCAAATACGTACCCGAATTGAATGCGGCGGTAGGCAAGATCCAGCGGCTGCTTGAAGCCAGGGATATTTCACCAACGCCCGGCGGCTGATGGCGCTCAGGGTTTCGCCGGCGGCGTGAATTCCGGATGCGCGGTAGTCAGCGCTATGCCTTCCGCGCCGGTGTAGAAGACCAGGATGCGCACCGGCAAGTCGCCGATGACCCGGCCGTTATGCAGTACACCGAACACTTCGGCCAGTGGGTCGCCGGCTTTCAGGCGGTTCGTCCGGCCATCAGCCAGGCGCACTTCCAGTTCGCCCTGCAGCAGGTAGGCAAACGAGGGCACGCCGTGTTCATGCCAGCCGGTTTCACCACCGGGGGCAATCTCGACGATCAGCATCGTCGCCACCGCCTGCCCCGCCGGATACACCAAGGCCTTGCCATCCCAACTGCTGCTGGTGCGCAGCAACGGCGTGACCTTGACGGTCGAACTGGCATCGAGCGCCAGCGCTGGCAGCGCCAGAGCAGTGGCCATCAGCAAACACAGGAGTTTCTTCATCATGCACCTTGCCTATACTGGAAGTTTCATTGCTGGGAGAACAACATGCCACGCCGCTTGTTTTTGTGGTCTTCGCTGATTGTAGTCTCGCTCCGGGCCTTCGCGCTGCCGGATGGTTTTGTTTATGTGGATGGCGAGATTCCCGATCTGGTCGTCGAGCTGCGTTATCGTAGCGACAACAATTTCCTCGGCCGGCCGGTCGATGGCTATCTCGCCGAGCGGGTCATCCTCAGTCAGCCGGCGGCCGCCGCGCTGGCGCGGGTGCAGGCGGATTTGCGGCCGTTCGGTCTGGGTATCAAGATTTTCGACGCCTACCGGCCACAACGGGCGGTTGATCACTTTGTCCGCTGGGCGCAGGACATCAACGACAACAAGATGAAGGACCGCTATTACCCGGAAGTCGACAAGCGCAACCTGTTTCGCGAGGACTACATCGCCGAGCGTTCCGGACATAGTCGGGGCAGCACGGTCGACCTGACACTGGTGCGGCTGGAACCACCGCATGAAGCACTGGACATGGGTACCGGCTTTGATTACTTCGGCCCGGCCTCATGGCCGACCTATCCGCAGCTGACAGCGCAACAGCGCGCCAATCGCCTGTTGCTGCAAAGCCTGATGACGCGCCACGGTTTCCGCCCCTACCCCAGGGAATGGTGGCATTTCACGCTGAACGACGAGCCGCATCCGGCGACCTATTTCGACTTTGTCGTCGAATAATCCAGGAAAACCAGCCGGAAAATAACGCTGTTGCGGTCGACCTGAAAAAAGGGGCATTTTTCATGTTGACCGCAGTATTGCGTTGAGCACGCCTCGACGATTTACCAGTTCGGCGTTTCCACCGCTGCTGCTGGCGGCGGTGGCGGCAGCCAGGCACCGCTGGCGCCATAAACGACCAGTCCGGCGAGCGCCAGCGCCAGTATCAGGGCCAGCCAGCCACCACCACTAGCCGACTTGCCCTCGCCTTCCTGCCAGCCGGTAATCATCGGCTTGACCAGGTTCTGTTTTTTGATCCGGACGTAAAACACGATGGCGGCGAGGTGCAGCACGATCAGGCCGATCAGCAGGTCGGACAGCAAGTGGTGCAGGCCGGTCAGGCGATTGCTGACGGCTTTGCCGACCAGATCGAACAAGGGGCCGGTGAAGGCGATGTCGTCATTGGCCACCAGGCCGGTCAGCACTTGTGCGGTCAACAGGCCGAGAAGCCCCAAAACCGATAGCGCGCCCAGCGGATTGTGTCCTTCGCCCTGCCACTGGTTGGCCAGGTAAGCCTTGATCCTGGCCGGCGTCGGCAGGAATTGGCCAAAACGGGCGTAGGTCGAACCGAGCACGCCCCAAACCAGGCGAAAAACGATCAGGCCGACCACCAGTAGCCCGATGCGCCCATGCCAGTCGATCAGATTGCCGCCCAACTGGCCGCTGACGAGCGCCGAGGCTACGGCCAGCACCAGACTCCAGTGAAAAATCCGGGTCGGCAGATCCCAGAGTCGAAAAGCTTTGTTGTCCATGCTCATCCTTGCTGTGCAAACAAAAAGGCGCCCGTGGGCGCCTGGCAATCTCAAGCCTGCGGCTTAGTGCTTGATCCGGAAATCATCGTGGCAGGCCTTGCAGCTAGCGCCAAGCTTGCCCAGCTGGGCGCCGACCGCAGCCGCATCACCGGTTGCCGCGACCTTGGCCATTTCATTGGCTTCCTTGTTGAAGTCCATCGCGATCTTGCCCAGCTTCTCCTTGTCGGTCCAGATGGCCGGCTTGGCGCGGGTCTCTTCCCAGCCCTTGCCCTTGTCGGTGCCCGGCAGATACAGCGCGCCCATGCCGGAATTGGCGATGGCCTGGATGGCGGTGGCGGCCTTGATCACCTCCTCCTTGTTGAAATTGCCGCCCTCGACATTCGTCTTGATGCGGCCCATGTTCCAGGCCATGAAGCCATAGCCGGACTGGCGGTACTTGATGGCATCTTCAGGTTTGACCTGGGCGGAGGCGGAACCGGCGATGAGAACGGCAATGAGACTGAGCAGAAACTTGGTTTTCATGGGTGATTTCCATTGTTGGTTGCGGGATATGCTGCGGGCGTGATTATAAGCAGTAGCGGGGAGGACAAAACCGGGGCCAGCCCGGTTTTTGCAAGCATCTGCAAGCCCCGCTCAAGCAAGATCAAACAGCAAAAACATGCTTGGCGCGCAAGGCCGGCGCACCGCCAATGATCCCCAGCAGGCGGGCAATGTTCGGATGCTTGCCGGGATTGGCGCGTTCGTCTTCGCTATGTTCGGCAAATATTTCCACGCCTTTTTGCGCCGCTTCGAGCGTGATCGAACCGTAGGTCTGGGCCAGATGGTTATAAACCGCCAGCGAACCCTGGCTGCCCGGCTTGTTTTCAATGCTGGCAACGACATTGCCATCGGCATCAAGCAGGTTGATCGCTGCCAGATGGGAAATCCCCGGCAGTTTTTTCAGATTTTCAGCAAAAGACATGTTGGTTGTTAGTTGTTGGTTACTGGTTGTTAGTAAAGGCGATGCAGCGGTTCGGGGTTTTGCTAGCAACTAGCAACTAGCAACTAACCCTCCCCCCTATTTCCAGTCGCGTTTGGCGCGGACCAGGCCGAGAATCAGGCCGGTGGTGAATGTGCCGAGCGGCAAAGCCAGCACAATCGCCTTGATCCCGCGCTCCAGGTCGTAGTTGACCAGCAGCACGGTCACCAGCACCAGGCCGAGAGCCAGGCCAATCGCCCCGCCCTTGACGCCACCGTTGATGACCTGGGCCTCGGTCGCCTTGCGCTCACCGGTACAGTGCGGGCAGTAAACAACATTCTCGGGCACGTCCTGCCCGCACTTGGCGCAGTTCATTTAGATACGCTTCGCAAGTTCGGCAGCCTTGCCCGTGTAAGTCCACGGCGTCAGTTGCAGTAGTTCGGCCTTGGCGGCTGCGGGGATTTCCAGCGTGGACACGAAAGCCTGCATGCCGTCCCGCGAAACACGGGTACCGCGAGTCAGTTCCTTCAACTTTTCGTAGGCGTTCGGCACGGCGTAGCGGCGCATCACGGTCTGGATCGGCTCGGCGAGCAGTTCCCAGTTGGCGTCGAGGTCGGCCTGCATCAGGTCGGCATTGATTTCCAGCTTGCCCAGGCCCTTCAGCAGCGAGTCGTAACCCAGCAGCGCATACCCCAGGCCAACGCCCATGTTACGGAGCACGGTCGAGTCGGTCAGATCACGCTGCCAGCGCGAGATCGGCAGCTTTTCGGCGAGGTGCTTGAGCATGGCGTTGGCCAGGCCGAGGTTGCCTTCGGAGTTTTCGAAGTCGATCGGATTGACCTTGTGCGGCATCGTCGAAGAACCGATTTCGCCGGCCTTGACCTTCTGCTTGAAGAAACCAAGCGAGATGTAACCCCAGACGTCACGGTCGAGGTCGACCAAAATGCTGTTGGCGCGGGCAAAGGCGTCGAACAGTTCGGCCAACGCATCGTGCGGCTCGATCTGGATGGTGTAAGGGTTGAAGGTCAGACCGAGCGATTCAACGAAGCGCTGGGCGAAGCCTTCCCAATCGTAGCCGGGGTAAGCAGCGAGGTGGGCGTTGTAGTTGCCGACTGCGCCGTTGATCTTGCCCAGCAGTTCGACCGCAGCGATGCGGGCACGGGCACGCTTGAGGCGGTAGGCGGTATTGGCCATTTCCTTGCCCATCGTCGACGGCGTTGCCGGCTGGCCATGGGTGCGGCTCATCATCGGCACGTCGGCATGCTCGTGAGCCATCTCGACCAGCTTGCCGATAACCTTGTCGAGCATCGGCAGCATGGCCTGTTCGCGAGCGCCCTGGCACATCAGTGCGTGCGACAGGTTGTTGATGTCTTCCGAGGTGCAGGCGAAATGGATGAACTCGCTGACCTTGACGACCTCGACGTTGCCCTTGGTCTTGTCCTTGATCCAGTATTCCAGCGCCTTGACGTCGTGGTTGGTGGTGGCTTCAATGGCCTTGACCTCGGCGGCCTGCGTCGGGCCGAAGTTGGCGACCAGTGCGTCAAGCTCGGCCACGGTCGACGGCGAAAAAGCGGCGATTTCCGTGAAATGCGGCTCGGCGGCCAGGGCCTTCAGCCATTCGATTTCGACTTTCAGGCGGGCGCGGATCAGGCCGAACTCGGAAAAGTGCTCGCGCAGGGCGTCGACCTTGCCGGCGTAACGGCCGTCAAGCGGGGAAATGGCGGTCAAGGGATTGAAGTCCATAAATGCGTCCTTATCAGTAAGCCCATAATTTTACCCGCCCGACCAAGCAGTGCGCCATACGCTATAATCAGACTCCCTAAATCAGAGAGCATGCGATGAAGCTGATCGGCTCCCACACCAGTCCATTTGCGCGCAAAGTGCGCATCGTTCTGGCAGAAAAAAAGATCGAATACGAGTTCGTGATCGACTCCCCCTGGCTGGAAGACAGCAAGGTGCCCTCGCTTAATCCGCTAGGCAAGATCCCCGTTCTCCTGCTCGATGACAACACGCCGCTGTTCGACTCGCACGTTATCGTCGAATACATCGACAACGTCACGCCCAACAACAAGCTGTTTCCGGCGCCCAATCGCGAGCGCACCGAAGTCAAGCGCTGGGAAGCCCTGGCCGACGGCATCTGCGAAGCCGCCGCTGCCGCCTTCCTCGAGGGCAAGCGCCCGAAAGGCCAGAAGAGCAACGACTGGATCACCCGTCAGCGCGACAAGATCACGCGCGGCATTGACTTCATGGATCGCGAACTGGCCGACCAGTCTTTCTGCATGGGCACGCATTTTTCCATGGCCGACATCGCCCTCGGCACGGCACTCGGCTATCTGTGCTTCCGTTTCCCGGAAATCACCTGGCAGGAACAGCACCCCAATCTGGCCAAGC
>JAVBXO010000332.1 GCA_030824535.1 Azonexus sp.
AGCCAACCGCGTAACCTGGGGTCGCCTTTTAGCTTCGCTAGCGATGAACCCCGCCTTTGGCTACTTTCTTTTGGCGAAGCAAAAGAAAGTACGCCCGCCCTCAAGGCGGAAAACAACGGTAAATCAAGCCCATTGCCAAAGACAGGGAAAACAGTCAAACAAACCCCCAACCTGAACAAATCCCCCAATCCACAATCAAACACCCAGAACCAGACATAGTAGGCACCGACGAAAGGGGACGTCATGCTGGGTGATGGATACAAGCCGGACTGGCTGTACAAGGCGCTGCCTTATCTTTATCTGCTGAGCGGCCTCGTCATCATGTGGCTGGCCACGCATCCGGCGGCGGAGATCAGCGGCATATCGCTGATCTCCGCCGGGATGATCGTCTGGCTACGGCGCAAACCTTATCGCCGTGTCGCGCCGGCAAAATCACCCGAAATCAGCCGTGCACCGCAGTTGCGCAAGGAAAGCCACCCCATCCCCCAGCACATCGGCTGGCGGGCGAGCTACGAAACCGGTAATGAACTGATCGACCGTGAGCACCGCCGGCTGTTCGAGATCAGCAACGATTTGCTGAATGCCCTGACCGCACAGAAGCCGCAGGGGGATATCGAGTTGATGATCGATGAGCTGATCACTGAAATCGAGGCGCATTTTCATACCGAAGAAAACCTGCTGGTACAGTTGTCGGCGAAGCATTTCAAGCGTCACCGACAACTACATCAGGCCATGCTCGAACGCATCCACGCCTTGCGGGCAGGACTGCAGCGCGGAGAAAGCTCAAGCAGTGAGGTCTGCGGTTTTCTGACCCATGACATCGTTGCCCAGCACATCCTCACCGAAGACCAGCTACCGGCCTGAAAGCGCCTTCACAACAGCCCGCTGACCTTCAGGCGGGCGTGCATGGCGCTGGCCATTTGCCGATAACCGGCGGCATTCGGATGGATCTTGTCGGCACATAGCGCCGGTTGCGCCAGGATGTCGGAGAACACCTCGGGAATCAGCACGACTTTTTCTTCATCGGCCAGCTCGCGATAAATTTCAGCATCGCTCGGCCGCCGCGATACCACCGTGAGCAAGGACAGTTCCGGCACGGCGACCAGCGCGACGCGCGCACCGCTGGCGGTGGACAGCTGGATGATTTGCCGCAAATCCTCCTTGACCGCCGATTGCGAACGCCGGCGCAGAAAGTCGTTGCCACCGATTTCAATCAGGACCAGCGCCGGGCGATGCTGTTCGAGCAAAATTGGCAGACGCTGCTTGCCAGCCTGCGCGGTGTCACCGGGAATGCCGGCATTCTCGATTTGCCAGCCACTCAGCCCGGCCAGCAGCGTCGGCCAGTCCTCACCCGGCGCGGCGCCGGTGCCAAAGGTCACGCTGTCGCCAAAAGCCAGTACAACACTGCCCGCCGGCAGCGCCGCCAGCCGCGCCTTGCGACTGCAGCCCGCCGCCAGCAGGCCGGTCAGCGTCAGCAGGAAAAGCCGGCGATCCATGATCAAGGCGCCAACTGCCGGCGCAGCCAGACGCCGACTTCCTGGATTTCTTCCAGGCACACCGAATGCGGCATCGGGTATTCATGCCATTCGACCGCATGGCCGCGTTGCCTGACGAAATCCCGCGCCTTTTCTCCCAGCACCGGCGACACCACGTCGTCCTCGCTGCCGTGGCCGGCGAAGACCGGCAAATCCTGGTTGGCCGTCCCGGCTTCGCGCTCGACCAAAGCCTCGCAGGGCAAATAAGTCGACAAGGCGATGATCCCGGCCAGGCGCTCGGGATGGGTCAGCGCCGTGGTGTAGGCGACTGCACCACCCTGCGAGAAACCGGCGAGAAAGATGCGGTCAACGGCCATTCCCCGGCCTTTTTCACGCTCGATCAAGGCCCGGATCGCCGCCCGCGAAGTGACGATGCCAGCTTCGTCGATGCGCCGGCTTTCCGGCGCCAGCGAAATGATGTCGTACCAGGCTGGCATCACGTAGCCGCCGTTGCAGGTCACCGGCATTTCGGGCGCGTGGGGAAAAATGAAGCGCCCACCGGGCAGACCGTCCAGCCCCAGTTCCGGCACCACCGGGACAAAATCCGAACCATCGGCGCCCAGGCCGTGCAGCCAGATCACCGCCCAGTCCGGCGCTGCCGCCGTTTCGATTTCAATCACTTCGAGCATTTTTGCCACGTTCTTCTCCTTTGCCTCGGGCTGTCCCGAAGCAGTATCCTTGGCCTTTTAGCACCAAGCAAGCCAATGTCCATTTTGCTGATCTGCCGCGTCTGGTTCCGCCGCCTCTGGCCGGCCAAACCCGCTGCCACCGATGAAGTCGGCCGCGCCCGCCAGCTCATCGCCGCCATCGACCGCGGCGGCCTGCCGCTCAACCCGGCCAAGCTTAACGCCATCGCCCGCGACCTCGGCCTGGAAGTTTCGCGCCACGCGCCGCCCGCCGAAACCATCGAGCGCATTCGCCAGGCGCTGCGCCGGGTTCATTGAAGACTTGCTAAAAAGAACGCTAATTTATTCGGAAATGTCATTCCCGCGAAGGCGGGAATCCAGAAAAATCAAGGAACTGGATCCCCGCCTTCGCGGGGATGACGATTCAAGCAGTGCCGCCCTATCGACGGAAAAAAATCTGCCAAAAATCCGGCTTTGCCGGCGTCAGGGCTTACACTGCCACCCTTCGCGCAATCTGCCGCGAAATGCGCTGCAAACTCCCCCCGTTTACCCCCACCGGCCGCGCCGGTATGCAAAGGCTGATCCATGCACCCTATCCATGACGTTGACCCGCTGCTTCTGCTCGCCACCTCGCTTGCCGCCAAGCGTCGGCCTGCCGAGCTGCTGGAAGTCATGGCGGCCATCGATCTGATCAACGGCAATATTCCCACCGAAACCAAGCTGGTCGACGCCTTCGCCCGCCTGGCCGTGGCCGGCCTACTGGTCGGTGTCGACACCGGCATCGCCCTGACCCCAGCCGCCGAAACCCTGATCAAAGCCTTGCCGCGCAAGGTCGAGCTCGAAGAAAAACAGTTCAGCCTGAAAAACGGCCTGACTGATTACATCCCCGGCCCGGCCCAGCCGCCGCTGACCATCGCCGCTGAAGCGCTGACCGTCGCGCTGCTGGCCCACCGCGCCGCCGCCAAGAGCACGGCCAAGAATCTGCTGGTTGCCAAACCCAAGGTCGAAGAAAGCACCCAGGCCCGCCCCGGCCAGCGCCAGCGCAAACCCGCGCCGGCCCGACGCAAGAAACACTGAGCACAGCCACTCCGGGGCGGCCTTGGCCGCCCTTCCTGTTTCCGGGGTTCTTCCCCATTTGAACGACAAGGCCAGACGCTCGATGCACACCGTACACTTCATTCCGGGCAAGGATGCCTCCCTCGAACATTCCATCAGCAGCATGCAGGACAAGCTGGCCCAGCTCGGCTTTGACATCGAGGAATGCGCCTGGCTGAACCCGGTCGCCAATGTCTGGTCGGTGCATATCCGCAATCGCGCCTGCCACCTGATGTTCACCAACGGCAAGGGCGCGACCAAACTTGCCGCCCAGGCCAGCGCGCTCGGTGAATACTTCGAGCGCCTGTCGTGCAATTACTTCTGGAACCACTATTACCTCGGCGACGCCATTGCCAACGCCGAATTCGCCCACAGCCCGCGCGAACGCTGGTTCCCGGTCAGCGACGAAAGCTGGCCGGCGGAACTGCTGACGCCGGAACTGCAGGCCTTCTACAACCCGGACAGCAGCATCCCGGCCGAAAGCCTCATCGACATGAACACCGGCCACTACGAGCGCGGCATCTGCGCCATCCCGTATGTGCGCCAGGGCGACAGCGCCGAGGTCTTTTTCCCGGTCAACATCATCAGCAATCTCTACGTCAGCAACGGCATGTCGGCCGGCAACACGCCCGCCGAAGCCCGGGCCCAGGCGCTGGCGGAAATCCTCGAACGCCACGTCAAGTTCAAGGTCATCGGCGAAAGCCTGTGTCTGCCGGACGTGCCGGAAGAAGTCATCGCCCGTTACCCGGGCATCGCCGCCAGCATTGCCGGGCTGCGCGCCGCCGGTTTCGGCATCCTGGTCAAGGACGCCTCGCTCGGCGGCCACTACCCGGTGCTGTGCGTGACCCTGCTCAACCCCAAGGACCAGGGCGTTTTTGCCAGCTTCGGCGCGCATCCGCGTTTTGAAATCGCCCTCGAACGCGCTTTGACCGAATTGCTGCAAGGCCGCGCCCTCGACGCCCTGGACGGTTTCCCGCCGCCCGGACTCGACCGCGAAGAAGTCGCCAGCGCGCCAAATATCGAAATCCACTTCGTCGATTCCAGCGGCATCGTCCACTGGGATTTCTTCAGCGACACGCCGGATTACGACTTCGTCGACTGGAACTTCAACGACCTCGAGCACGGCAGCACCGCCGACGACTACAGCTGGCTGGCCGAATGCATCCGCAACGACGGCCACGACATCTATATCGCCGACTTCGAGCACCTCGGCGTCTACACCTGCCGCATCCTGGTGCCGGGCATGTCGGAGATCTATCCCATCGACGACCTCGAATGGGAAAACAACAGCAGCGGCGCGATTGTCCGCCCGGCCATCCTCAATCTCGCCGAACTCGACGACGAGGAATGCAGCCAGCTGCTCGACGTCATCAATGAACTGAACATCGCCGACGAACGCCCGGTCGCCGCGCTGATTGGCCTGGCGCCGGATGCCGGCTCGGTCTGGGCCGACCTGCGCGTCGGCGAACTGAAGACCATGCTCGCGCTGGCCGCCGACGATGCCGATGCCATCAGCGAAGGCTGCGAATGGGTGCGCCAGTTCGAACAACTCGATGCCAGCCGTCAGCGCGTCTATCGCTGCATCGCCACGCTGCTCGCCATGGACGACCCGAACGCCTGCGAAGACGCACTGCTCGCCCTCTACGGCGAAGAAACCCTGGACCTCGCGACCGACCTGATCGACGGCGAAGTCCGCTTCTTCGGCCTCAGCTCGCCCGGCCTCGACCTTAATCACTGTGAGCTGCACCAGCGCCTGCTCGGCGAATACGCCAAAACTCGCGCTCCTGCGGTCAACGCCTGAAAATCAACCAAAATGGCCGGGAGAAAATCCCGGCCCCTGCAAGCCATGTCACACGATCAAGCAAACAACCCGCTCCACGGCGTCAAGCTGGAAACGATCATCCTCGAACTTGTCGAGCACTACGGCTGGGAAGAACTCGGCCGGGAGATCGAAATCCGCTGCTTCACCCACGACCCCAGCGTCTCCTCCAGCCTGAAATTCCTCCGCCGCACCCCCTGGGCGCGCGAGCGGGTCGAATCGCTGTACCTTTACATGCTCCGCCGCCGCGCCGCCGGACATTGACCCGCTGCCAATTGCAAGCGCTCTGGACGCGACAGAATATAACTAAAGACATAGGCTTCATTGCATAATCGGGAGGCCTTCAGGCCAAGCGAAACAGCGTGGCCTTTCCCGTTCTGGCCCAATCGCGATGAAAACGAATACCCGCCTGCGTTCGCTGCTTGTCATCCTGCTGCTGTGCTCGAACGCCCTGGTGCTGCTGCTTTCCGGTAGCAGCCTCGAAAGAAGTCGCGAAGCGCATGAACTGCGCGCCCGCACGCAAACGCAGAACCTGGCCAAGGCGCTCGACCAGACCCTCGCCAACAGCGTCGAAAAAATCGATCAGGCGCTGCTGACCGTCGCCGACGAACTGGAGCGCCAACTCGCCGCCGGCCAGATCGACGAAGCGGCGATGATGGCTTTCATCGGGCGTCATGCGGCAAGGCATCCCGACATTGAAGCTTTCCGGGTCGCTGATGCCGACGGCCTGGTCATTCTCGGCAAGGGCGTAGACCAGCGCGCGGGCGTCAGCTGGAGCGACCGCGACTACTTCCTTTACCACCGTGATCACGACGACCACAGCTTGCAGATCGCCAAGCCGCGCATGGGGCGCATCGCCAAGACCTACATCATCGGTTTTTCGCGGCGCTACAATTTTCCGGATGGCCGCTTCGCCGGCGTCGTTTCGGCGCCGATTGCCGTCAACCAGCTTGGCAAGCTGCTCGGCGACTTTAATCTCGGCCCGCTGGGTACCGCCGTCCTGCGCGATACCGAGCTCGGTCTGGTCACGCGCATCCCGGCCATTCCCGACAAACCGGCCGGACAGATCGGCAATACCGTGGTCTCCGTCGAATTCGCCGAACTGGTCCGCAGCGGTGTGCCCACGGCGACCTATTTCACGCCAGCCAGCGCCGACGGCATGCAGCGGATCAATACCTTCATTCGCCTGAGCCGCTTGCCGATGATCCTGGTGGTCGGCACCAGCAAGGACGACTACCTGGCCGCCTGGCACAGCGAAGTCGCCACCAGCCTGGCCATTGCCGGCGGCTATCTCCTGCTGTCGCTGCTCGCCGGCAATTTCATCTTCCGCCTGCTGCGGCAAAACGAAGTGGACCGGCAAACGCTCGCCGACCGTGAAGCACGCCTGAAAACCATCGTCGAAAACGAACCCGAATGCATCAAGATCGTCGATGCCGAAGGCCGCCTGCTGGAAATGAACCCGGCCGGCCTGAAGTTCATCGAGGCCGAATCGCTGGCCCAGGTGGCCGGGCACCCGGTCATCGAGCTGATCGCCCCCGAATACCACGCTGCCTTCCTGCAACTCCACCAGCGCGTCCTCGCTGGCGAAGTCGCCACCCTGGAATTCGAGATCATCGGCCTGGCCGGCACCCGCCGCTGGATGGACACGCACGCCAAGGCCATCCGGGATGGTCAGCAGACCCTGCACCTCGCCGTCACCCGCGACATCTCGCAACGCAAACGCGCCGAAGCTACGCTGGAAGAGTACCGCCGCCACCTCGAGCAACTGGTAGTGGAACGCAGCTCGGCGCTGCTGGCGACCGAGGCGCGCGCCAGCCACATCCTGAGTTCGAGCGCCGACGGCATCTACGGCCTCGACGCCGCCGGCCTGATCACCTTCATCAACCCCGCCGCCTGCCAGATGCTGGGCTATACCCCGGAAGCCGTCATCGGCCAATCCGCCCACGCACTTTTCCATCACAGCAAACCCGATGGCAGCCCCTATCCCAGCGCCGAATGCCCGGCCCATCGCGGCCTGCAGGCCGGCCTCATGGTGCGTTCGGACAACGAAGTTTACTGGCATGCCGATGGTCACGCCGTGCCGGTGATGTACGCGGTGCATCCGGTCATGCAGGAGGGCCAGCCCACTGGCGCGGTCACCAGTTTTGTCGACATCAGCGAACAACGCGCCACCGCCCAGGCCCGCGAACAAGCACTCATCGCCGCCGAAAACCTGGCCCGGATCCGTAGCGAGTTCCTCGCCAACATGAGTCACGAAATCCGCACGCCGCTGAACGGCATTCTCGGCTTTGCCGAAATCGGCCAGCGCAATTTCAGCAACCCCCACAAGGCGCAGGATGCCTTCAGCAAAATCCAGCAATCCGGCAAGCGCCTGCTCGGCGTCATCAATGACATTCTCGATTTCTCGAAAATCGAGGCCGGGAAACTGAATATCGAACTGATCCCAGTCGCCATCCCCGAGCTCATCGACCACTGCGTCGAGCTCCTCAGCGACCGCGCCGAACGCAAAAACCTGGAATTCTGCGTCGCCCTTGATGGCAAGCTGCCGCAACGCTGCCTCACCGACCCCCTGCGACTGGGCCAGGTGCTGATCAACATCACCGGCAATGCCGTCAAATTCACCGAGCACGGCCGCGTCACCATCCGCGTCGGCCGCAGCGGCGACGAACTCTATTTCCGCGTCGAAGATACCGGCATCGGCATGACCCCGGAACAGCAGGCCCAGCTGTTCAACCCCTTCCAGCAGGCCGACGCCTCCTCGACCCGGCGCTTTGGCGGCACCGGCCTGGGGTTGGCAATTTCCAAACGGATCATCGAGCTGATGCACGGCACGATCAGCGTCAGCAGCGAGATAGAGCGCGGAACGGTCGTCGAATTCCGCATCCCCTGCCGGGAAACGGCGCCTGCAAGCCCCGCCACCCCGCCCGCAGCGCCGGCCGAGGCGCCGCGCGAGCCACAGCCGCTGGCCGGCTACGCGATCCTGGTGGCAGAAGATGAACCTATCAACCAGGCCATCCTGCTCGAATTACTCGGCGACCTGGGCGCCAGCCTGACCCTGGCCGACAACGGCCGGCAGGCACTCGACACCGTCAAACAAAACGGCGCCGAGGCCTACGATCTGGTGCTGATGGATGTCCAGATGCCGGAGATGGACGGCTACGAAGCCGCCCGGCGAATCCACGAACTCGCCCCGGCACTGCCGATCATCGCCCAGACCGCCCACGCCTTCAGCGAGGAGCGCGAACGTTGCTACGCTGCCGGCATGATCGGCCATGTCGCCAAGCCCCTCGACATGGATGACTTGCTGCGCCTCATCGTCCAGGAAAAAATCCTGCCGGCGACACGAAAAAACTGAGCCATGCCACGCTTCGCCCCAAAAAAGTAGCGCGCCAGCGTATATTCCGCCCCTGTTTTTCTCTCCCACGGCTTCCCTGCACCATGTCCCTGCCCAGTATCGACCCCGCGAACTACGCCGAACAACTCGCCGCCAAGCTGACCCGCTTCAAGGAAGACTTCGCCGCCTTTGACCTGCCGCAACCGGCAGTCCATGCCTCGGCACCGCAGCATTACCGCCTGCGCGCCGAATTCCGCATCTGGCACCACCGCGACGAGAACGGCCAGGAATTGCTCGACTACGCGATGTTCAACCCGCTGAACCCCAAGGAACCGGTGCTGATGGCCGACTTCCCGGTCGCCTGTGAAAGCATCTGCACGCTGATGCCGCGCCTGCGCAATGCCGCAATCGCCAACGAAACGCTCAGCAAACGCCTGTTCTCGATCGATTTCCTCGCCACCCTGTCGGGCGACATGCTGGTGACGATGATCTATCACAAGAAACTCGACGAAGCCTGGGAAGCCGCCGCCCGCCAGGTTTCCAGCGAACTGAACATCCGCATCATCGGCCGCAGCCGGGGGCAGAAAGTCACGCTCGAAAACGACTGGGTTCAGGAAGAATTTGAAATGGCCGGCCGCCAGTTGCGCTACCGCCAGCTCGAAGGCAGCTTCAGCCAGCCCAACGGCAAGGTCAACCGCCAGATGCTCGCCTGGGCCTGCGCGCAAGCCGCCGGCATCGGCGGTGACCTGCTCGAACTCTACTGCGGCAACGGCAACTTCACCGTCGCCCTGGCGCCGCTATTCACCAAGGTGCTGGCCACCGAAATGGCCAAATCCTCAGTCCAGGCCGCGCACATCAACCTCGCCGACAACGGCATCAGCAACACCGCGATGGTCCGCATGTCCAGCGACGAAATCAGCGCCGCCCTCGCCGGCCGCGAAGTCTTCACCCGCCTCAAAGACATCGACCTCGCCAGCTACCAATTCACCACCCTCTTCCTCGACCCCCCGCGCAGCGGCCTCGACCCGGCCACCCTCGAACTCGCGCGCGGCTTCGACAACATCCTCTACATCTCCTGCAACCCGCAAACCCTGCGCGAAAACGTCGAAGCCCTGCACGCCACCCACGAAATCGCCGCCTCGGCCATCTTCGACCAGTTCCCTTATACACATCATCTGGAAAGCGGCTTGTTGCTCAAGCGGCGCGTGTAAAACACCTCCTTCGTTCTGCACTGGCCCGCTGATGCGGGCATCTGGAGCGGCAGGCTGAAAACGAAAACTGCCCCATTTCTGCGGTTGACCGCAGGAATGGGGCAGTTTTCGTTGGAGATACCGAGAGCAATACATTCTTGGTCAGCAGACAAAATATGCGTGGCACCCCAATTCAATATAGCCTGCCGAATTTATTGAATTGTCTGATCAATAAAACCAAGCTGCTCTTTATACTGCTCCAGTTTCTTGTTGATCAGGCTGCCTTGCGGCCGATACTTCCGGGCGATGGACATCAGATCATGACTGGTTTTCAGATCGAGTGCTTCCAGCCGGATGGCAGCATTGCGGATCGCGTCAATTTCTTCGTCAGAAATATCAGGCTTCCTGGATACGCCCTGGCATTTTTTGACAATATCAGTCAGGCCCTGAATTTTTAATTCAACAGCTTTGCTGTTTCCTGGGAGCTCAGGCAAGGCCCGACCATTATAAAATAGCAATTCGCAAACATTTAGTGATCTTGAGTTTTTTGCAGGCCTCATCAACTTGCTTTTTTCACGACTATTCAAAAGGCTACAAGGCTTTTCAGCAGGCAGACTGGATAGGTAAAAATCCCCATCAATCCATACCTGGTTATTAAACACTTCATGACAGTAGAGATCTCCATTTGTAGAAAAATGTATATCCCTTTCAGAAAGATGCAAGGTAGCGTTATGCATGGCTTTGATTTCATTTAGATAACCGACTGAAACCAATTGGCGACGCTCTCCATTCTTGACGAGAAACCTCCTGGATTTTTGAAGCTTCAGGTAATTAACTTCCAGCAGACTGTTTTTGAAAGATGAAATCGACATCTCGTTGTCCTTGGCAATTTCTTCAGCGGTGACTACCGAATAGGGAGTTTCAAGCACTTCAGAATCATCTTCCTGCTTCGCCACTTTCAGACCTGACAACATATTACTGAGACAGATGCCAATAATGTAGGAAATATTTCTATTCAGGTGTACCTTGCCCTCGTAATCTTCCCTCTGGAAACCGTATTCATTGAAATCAAATAGCAAGAAACCATACACCTTGCTTAATTCGCGGAGGTATTTGTAATGTTCCCACCCTGTTGGCGAGCGGAACGCCTGAGCGGGAAGAAATATGTTTATGACCGGTCTATTGAGTAACTTGAGAATCTTATAAAAATTCCCGGTATGCAAGTTATAATCATCAACTGCCTGGTGATAGTAAGCGCAGTCGTTAATATAGTGATCTATTATTATCAGGTCCGCAGTTTTCAAAATGGCCTGATTTTTCAGGATGGTCTTTATATGAAAAAAAATCGGCACCCGACCACATGACAAATTGGTTACATCATGGAAGTTTTTTAATGAACTTACGTAATTGTCGCTCATTACAGAGTTTGACGTCCCGATAACAACTATATGCACAGCAACTCCCTCGATATTTTATACATCTTGAATTCTTCGAAAGATATATAACAACAGCATCTTTCGTCAAGTGGAACGAGCAATCAGCAAAATCTCGCACACACGAATACTCATATTAAATAATCAATTTTATGACAACCAGAAATCGCTTGCTGAGGTAATTGGCGTTAAAGGGGATATCCTCTGCAACCGCGCGCCATAGTGTGCATACAGCAGGACTGGCAGCAAAACCAACGCCAGTATTCCTGCGCGGCGTTGGTCTTGCTGAAGCTTGCGGCGTGGCATCCTGAAATCTTGTGCGAGTTGACAACTCAGGCGCGCCGAGATTCACCCCCAGGGATCCATGCTTTATGCGTTGCCGGCCCGGCTATCCGCAGGATTTCAACGAGCTCTGCAAATTCAAGAGCACAACCCACCTCACCCATGCCGCCCCTGCCGTTGCGCCAGCCCTCTCCCCTCCTTCGCCAGCGGCTTGTCCCTGTCCTTGAGCAGCCCTTGCAAACACGCCGGGTTGGCTCGGGCGCCGCTGGCCAGGTAGTCGGCGAGCAGCAAGGGGCGGATGCTTGAGGGGGAATGGCCGAGCGCCTGCGTCAGGTAATCAAACAGGCGGTCGACGAGCTTTTCGGGGGTAAAACCGCTGGTTTGGCCGGTGCTTTGCCAGAGCCAGTCGGTAAAGGCGCTGAAGGCGGCGAAGGTTGAGTCGCCTTCAAGCAGCAGTGGCAGGGTTTGCGGGAAGCGGCCGGCGTTGGCGTAGAGATCCCAGTAGCGGGCCAGGCGGGTGAAATGTTGGACGGTGGCGGCGTCGACGGCGCTGGTTTCAACGATGGTATAGGGCGGCTGGCTGGCGTAGACCATGGCGAATGCTTCGCTGTGGCGGGCCAGCGGCGTGCCGCGCAGGCGCTTGAGGATACCGAGCTGGATTTCGTGTGGGCGGTGGGCGTAGAGCCGGTCGAAACTGGCGGCGAAGCTTTCCAGGCTTTCGCCGGGCAGGCCGAAGATCAGGTCGGCGTGCAGGTGGGCCGGGCTGTATTGCGCCAGCCAGTCGAGGTTGAGGCTGGTTTTCTCGTTGTCCTGGCGGCGCGAGATGCGTTGCTGGACGTCCGGATTAAAGGTCTGGATGCCGATTTCAAATTGCAGCACGCCGGGCGGAAAGCGCAGGATCATCGCCTTCAGGCGTTCCGGCAGGTGGTCGGGGATGACCTCGAAATGCAGGAAGAGATCGGGCGTCAGGCGGTCGAGGAAGAATTGCAGGATCTGCAGCGAGCTGTCGATCTTGAGGTTGAAGGTGCGATCAACAAATTTGAAATTGCGCGCGCCGCGTTGATAAAGGCGGTCGAGCGCCGCAAGAAACCGCGCTTCAGCGAAGGCCCAGGCGGTTTTATCGAGCGCGCTGAGGCAGAACTCGCACTTGAAGGGGCAGCCGCGCGAGGCTTCGACATAAAGCAGGCGGTGCGCCAGATCGTCGGCGCTGTATTCGTCGTAGGGCAGCTCAATCTCGGCGAGCGCCGGCTGTTCGCCGGGAATGATCTTCATCAGCGGCGGCGGCCCGTCGACCAGCGCGCGGCAGAGTTTGGCAAAGCTGATGTCACCCCAGCCGGTGATGACGTGGTCAGCGAGGCGGACGATTTCCTGTTGATCCCATTCGTAGCTGACTTCCGGCCCGCCCAGCACGATCTTCAGCGCCGGCCGGGCGTGCTTCAGTCGCCGGACGACTTCCGTGGTCGGCTCGACATTCCAGATATAGACGCCGAAACCGATGATCTGCGGCGCACCATCTTTGGCCTCGCCGAGTTCGGCAAGCAGCGCGGCGACGATTTCCGCCACCGGCCGCTTGATGGTGAATTCGCGCAGGACGGTGGCGGCGCGCAAGGCCGGACTGCCATGCCGGGCCAGGTTGGCCAGCAGGTAACGCAGGCCGAGCGAGGCATGGATGTAACGGGCGTTGAGGGTGCAGAGGAGGATGGATGGCGAGGACATCCCGGCATTTTGCCAGCTTCGGGCGGGGTGGCGGAGCTTGGGGACTGCCGGCAGTCCCCTCCCCTTCAAGAGGCTGTCGCAAAAGCCCCGACGCTTGCCGAGTAAAATAGCCGCTGGCGAAAGGGTGTTGGCATGGCGGAACTCAAGCGAATCAAACGACGG
>JAVBXO010000392.1 GCA_030824535.1 Azonexus sp.
GTCATGGGCTTATGGCGCAGCGTCTGGCTTTCCCGATACTGAAGCAGGGCGGCGGCCAAGGGACAGGAGGGCGGCAGGCCGATGGGCTGGCGGCTTGCTTCCGGCGTTTCAGATGGCATTGTGCCAGCGCAGCCCGAAAGGCAGGGCGCGGGGGGCGAACAGAAAATGCAGGACGCGGCGCCTGCTTTGCCCCGTGGCTTTTGACGAGGAATGCAGCAGCAAGGGACGCATGAGCAATGCCGCGCCCCGGGAGACGGGGCAGACCTGCTCGCCGAGGCTATCCCGGAGGGAGAAGGCCTGTTCCTGGCTGGTGCGTCCGTGGCGATGCGAGCCCGGTACCACATTGAGCGGACCGTCATCGGCGGCGCAGTCATCAAGGTGCAGGCGAACGGCGACAATGTTTTCCAGAACCTCTGCCGGTGGCTGGACGAAGAGACTGCCTTCTTTCTCAGACCAGCCCGCAAGGGCCGGATGTTCAAGTCTTTCGGCAACCGGGATGCTGAGATCCTGATGCAGCGAGACCAGCCAGTTCCGCGCCAGCGATTTTTCGAACAAGGTGCATTGAACGGCAACCGGGTTTTCAGGCAGAAACGGGGAGAGCGCGGGGTGGCTTTTGAGCGCGCTGGCCAGCGCGCGACACCAGTCAGTTTCCAGCAGCGAGCGCCTGCCGGCCATGGCGATGGCAATACCAGACAAATGCCCATCCAGGGTTTGGCACTGTTGTTCACTCAGCAGCGCTGAGGTCACCAGAAAGCCATCCTGTTCGAATGATTGGAAGTCCATCGTATTGCCCACCTGGCAGGTCGCAGAAAGTTTTGCACACTGTGCCTTGATGCTTATTGGCGTAATTTGGTCGGCAACTCGGCAACTCGGCAACTCGGCAGCTAGGCTGAGGTGGTACTTAAGGGCTGTCTGCCTTGAGGTAGTGGCATCGCGTTATTTGGTAAAGGAATAGCCCTTGGTGTCCTTCCAAGTCATCGTTACCGAGTCGGGGGCCGCTTCTGATGGGATTTCGAGTTGCAAGTACGGGGAATTTGATAGTGCCGGTGTCATGCTGAATTTGGCAATCGGAGCCCCGTTGCTGCTGATGTCGACGGTGTGCACGTAGTACCCCTCGGGAGCATCCGTAGATGGCGGCAGCATGGGGTGGTTTAGCAGCCCCCGAAGTTCAAGCACTCCAAACGTGCCTTTCTTAAGCCTAGCCACCTTCTGGGGTTGCCCGATTTCCGAGGTTGGAAATACAAATGTCCCTTTGAACACAGTCGTAAGCGTATCGGGATTATTGAAGTCCACGGCTTTCAACACGTTGCCTTGGGAAAACTGCTTGGTGGTCGTTTTGCCAGACGCGCGGGTTACCGTAACCACCGTGTTGAGCATGCCCTGAGTGCCTGCACGCAAACGCCCTCCTACCACCACAGCAGAGGAAGGGGCTGTTAGCTCTAGGGTCATAGCCTGCTGGAATTTCTCAGGATTGCTAACCGCAATCAAGGCCACGGATTTAATCGGGTCAGAGCTGAAATTCTCAAGAGTAATCGCGAAGGGAATGATGCCACCCTCGGGGATTTGCTCGGGGACTGCAACTTTGACGGATTCATCGTTGAAGAACGCATAAGCGGGTGAGGCCAGTAATGTGGCTGCGATTGCGGCTAGGGCGAAGGCGTTCTTAAGGTTTTTGGGGCTGCTGCGGTAGGTCATATGTAGCCTTTTGATAGAGGTTAGTTGCTTGGCCTTTTTCGTACACAATCTTAGGCAGTGCGTTAGCTTCTCTGAGCGGTTTGGCCTTCGCATATTCACCTTGGAGCTTACTAGCTTCTTGTTGCAGGGCCTCAATTCGGTCATCAGCGGTAGGGTGAGTGCTCAGCAGGGCAAAGCTTTGTCCGGCTCCAGCTGCTTTCATCTTTTTCCACAAGGAGGCGGCGGCCTCGGGGTTATACCCAGCCTTGGTAGCCAGTATTAGGCCAATGCGGTCGGCCTCCGATTCCGCAGCACGGCTGTTGGGCAGGGTGATGGCTAGTTCGGTTAGTGCACCTAGGGCAGCACCTTGAGCTGAATCCATTTTGGCGGCGATAGCCACTGCGTCAGTAAGTATCCCTGCTGCTATTCCGACAGAGATTTTTTCGCGGGTGTGTTCCGACAGGGCGTGGGCGATTTCATGGGAGATGACTTGAGCTAGCTCATCATCTGTTGGCTTCAGCCGTGTGATGAGTCCTGAGTTAACGACAATCTTTCCGCCTGCCATGCAGAAGGCGTTGGGCTCCTCATCAGAAAAGACGTGCACTTCCCATCGCCAATTGATAATAGCTGGCTTGTATTTGACGGCATGAGGTATCAATCGGTAAGCGATATCCCGCACCCTTTGGGTGAGCTGGTCGTCACGGTTAAGCCGAGTTTGAGATTGGGCTTTCGCGACCATGCCTGCGTAGGCCTGGTAAGAGCTTTCGATAATCTGGTTCTCTGAAATAAGCATCAGCTGCGGTCGCTCTGTTACGGGATTGACGGAGCAAGCGATGGTGACTGCTACTGCGACCAGACCGGCAATCCAGCTTTTCATCGGATATGTGGCCATGTGAATGTCGTAAGTAAATAACCCATGCAGGATATCACGGCGGCTATCAGGGCAGAACTTGCCCTCTTCAGGGGTCTAAACCGTATTGCCGATGAACATAACAGAATTACGGGGCTTATCATTGATACTGGCAACGCAGTGCATCCGGTCCTTCAGCTAAGGACCGGAAACTCCCAATCAGAGTAGCGATTCTGTAAATCTCGCCATCATTCGTAGGTGATTTCGAGCCTCCGCTTGACAATGCTAAGCAGGCATATGGGGGGCTCGACTGGCTGACCAGCACTCAGTTAGTTTCCGCCCTGTACGGCAGTTCAACTTCGGAACCTGCCTTTGAGGCCTCAAGACGCCGAGTGTCTCTTGTGGATCGATTCAAGTTGTTCAAATCCACGCGATTCAGTGCTCTGCGGCCTGCAATTTCGCACCTGGCGCTAACTGCTGGTAACCGCCTCCATCGCATCGACCAGTTGATTGACCAGCGCCAGCAACTCAGCCGAACGCTCCAGACCCGTGATGAATCGTTGCGGAATGCCCGAGAGTCCGACCATGGCGCCGCTCAGCGCGCCGGTCAGCATGGCGCGGGCGAGGTTTTGGCCGCCGCCGTTGATGGCGTGCAGCACGGCGGATTCGAAGTCGTTGGGGAAGCGTGCCGCGAGGTAGTAGGCGGCTGGGAACTGGTGATAGACCGCGCAGGGCAGGCCGTAGAGCAGGGCGGCTTTGGCGGCGGGTTCGATGCAGATGGCCGGGTCATGTGCGGCGCGGGCGATGCCGGATGGCGTCAGCAAGGCATCGGGCGAGGCAAACAGGCTTTCGTGCCGTGCTTCCTGCTGGTTGGGCGCGGGCGCCTCCAGCTTGCCCCGGGTGATGGTGTGAAAGGGGAGCACGCCGGCTTTGACCCTGGTCATCAGCTTGTCCGAAATCTCGCTGTCCAGGCGGTGTCCTTCCACCAGCATCCCGAGCACTGCGGCGTAGGCGGCGGTCATGGCCAGGACCGTGCCGTCGGTCTGGGTCAGCGCGGTATTGGCGATCACGGCGCGGGCCAGTTCGGCGGGGGCCAGCGCATGGCGCACGGCAATCGCGATGATGCGTTCGGCGGCTTCGGTATTGTCGGCATTGCCGCCGACGCTGCCCCAGGGCTGGCCTTCCTGCACGCGTTTGCGCCAGACATCGCGGATCGACTGGCTGGTGTAGCCGCCCGGTCCGTTCATCGGCGTCCCGTCCAGTTGGGGAAACAGTTCCTCGTCCAGCCGCCGACAGAAATCCGCCTCATCGTAAGCACCACAGTCCACCAGCGAGCGCAGCGTCATTTCCAGCAGGATGCCGGATTGCGACGGCTGACCGGGTTCGAGGCCGGTGTGGTAACGACCGGGGCGCGGACGGGTGTAGCCGTCTATCCAGGGGCCGTAGTCAGCGACCAGTTGATCCAGATCGTAGTACCAGTGCGGACCGACGCCCAGCGCATCGCCAATGAAGGCCCCCATCAGGGCGCCCAGGGCGCGGTCACGCAGGCGTGCAGGTTCAGCCGGTGTCAGGAATTGCGTTTCCATACGGTCACCTCATTAATAGTGTGCTGACGTTTGAGTGATGGGGGGCACAGTGATTCAGTCGCTGACAAAAATAAGCGTCACCGTGCTGCGGTAGCCCATGCCAGCGAATATCAATAGCATTTTTTATTGGAACCCCCGGCAAAGGCGCTGACTATGATTTGAAATTATTTTCCTTTGGAAAAAGTTCATGAGCGCACAGGGAAAGACGATTGTTATCGTTGGTGGGGGATATTCCGGCACATTGACGGCAGTGAATCTGCTTCGGTCGATGGCGAAACCGGGCTTGCAGGTGATTCTGATCGAAAGGGACGCGCTGCTGGCGCGGGGGCTGGCTTATCGTTTTGGTGACGATAACCTGTTGCTGAATGTTCCGGCCGGCAATATGAGCGCGCTGGCCGACGAAGCGGATCATTTCGTGGAATTCTGTCAGGACGTCGATCCTTCGCTGAATGCCAAATCCTTCATTTCGCGCCGGCTGTACGGCGAATATCTCGAATACACGCTGGCCGAAGCCGAAAGCAGCTATCCCGGCGTATTGCAAAAGCTGCAGGGCGAGGTCATCGCGCTGGAGCAATTGACTGACGTTGGCGGTTTTGAGCTGGCGCTGGCCGATGGTCGCAAGATTTTCGCCGACGAGGTGGTGCTGGCTTTCGGGCATTTCGCACCCGAGGTGCCGGCGGTAATCGCCCCGGAATTTCATCAGGACGTGCTATCGCCCTGGGACTTCGCCCGCATCGATGCCCTGGATCCGGAATCGCCGGTGGCCATCCTGGGCATGGGGCACACGGCCATCGATGTGTTGTTCCGCCTGAGCAGCTGCAACAGTCAGCGCAAGGTCTACCTGATTTCCCGGCGCGGCCTGCTGCCACATGGCCATCGCTTCAATCCGCAGGCACCGCAGCGCTCGAATTTTGCGGAAACCCTGCTCGCCGGGCCGGCCAGCATCCGGGCTTATGTCCGGGCCATTCGCCAGGAAGTCAAACGGCGCGAAGCCTTGGGCGACAACTGGCGCGATGTCATCAACGATCTTCGGCAATACACGCCGGATTTGTGGCAGGCCTTGCCGGAAAAAGAAAAATCCCGTTTCCTGTCGCGCGTCGTTGCTTTCTGGGACATCCACCGGCACCGCCTGGCACCGGGCGCGGCGCGGCGGCTGGCTAATTTGCTGCAAAGCGGCCAGGTCGAGCGCATCAGCGGGAAATTGGCGACGATCCATAAAAATGGTGCGACGCTGGAAATTGCCATTCGCCAGCGCGGCAGTGAAACGATCAAGAACATTTCTGCCAGCGCCATCATCAATTGCAGCGGCCCCAATTACGACCTGAACCGGGTGAGCCTGCCGGTGGTCCGGCATTTATTGGCCGCCGGATTGCTGCAACAGGATCCGCAGAAATTGGGCTTGCTGACTGACGACGATTATCAGCTGATCGATGCCCGGAACAGCCCGGTTGCCGGCTTGCGCTATATCGGCCCGATGCTGAAAGCCAAGTATTGGGAGGCGATCGCCGTGCCGGAACTGCGCAACCACGCCCGGCAACTGGCGCTGAGGATTATTCACGGCTGAGAAATTTCATTGGGCGTGGTGAGGAGGGGGCATCAAGGCTGATTAAGCTTATGCAAAACAAGTCGTTATAACTTGTTTGCCGCTTCCTTATCCTGACACCCGTTGTACTCCTTTCATGTTCTACCTCCATCGCGTTCTGCGTTTTTGGGCCCGTCGCCGTTTGGTGACGGGCCTTTTTTCTGCCGGCGCGAAAACTTGCCTTGGCGCTTTGGGCAGTGGCAAATCCCGCGATTCCCGACTGCTGCAGCGCCTTTTTCAGCTGTTTCTGGCGCAGCAGGCCGGGTAGCCCGGTTGCTGAAATCGCAGCAGCGGGTGGTGGTTTGCAGGCCCTCAGTCGGGGATTGTTCTTGCCGCTGCTGCTGATTAAAAAACAATTTTAATCAATGGCTTGAATGATTTTTATGGTTTGTGATGGGGGGCTGCCGGGGCACTGGCACGCTAGCTGCGATGGTAGAGCCATGCTGGCAGCAGCTGGCTTCAGACATTCAATCCATTGCGAGGGCAACTCATGAAAAAATTTCTCCAACTTCTGACGGCAGTCGCGCTGATCGCCACTTCCTCCCTGGTCTCCGCGCAGCAGGCGGGTGGTGCGCCGGCTGCTGCGGCGCCAGCCTACAAGGCCAAGTCGCCCAAGCTCGACAAGGCGCAGGTTGATGCGCTGCTGGCTGCGCCGGATCAGCTGGTGGTCATCGATGTCCGGCGTCCTGACGAGCTGACCAAGATCGGTGGTTTCCCGGTTTACCTGAGCATTCAGGCCAAGGAACTGGAGAAGAGCACGGCCTTCATTCCCAAGGATCGCACGCTGGTGACGGTGTCGAACCACGCCGGTCGCGCCGGTGCGGCGGCGGATCTGCTGGCTGGCAAGGGCTTCAAGGTGGCGGGGGCCATCGGCGCCCAGGATTACGAAGCCGAAGGCGGCACGTTGACCAAGATTGCGCCGCCGCAACCGAAGCCGGCCACCAACTAAGCACTTGAATAACGACAGGCCGACCGGCCCGGGCGGGGCGGTTGGCTGCAGGGAGAACACACGATGTCTTTTATCCATGAACTGGCCCAGGGGCTGCAGGCCTCTTCGGTGGGCGTTGCCCTGGCCGAATCGGCTTATGCTTTTCCGCTGATCGAAGCGCTGCATCTGATCGGCCTGTCGGTTTCGGTCGGTCTTATTTTCCTGATCGACCTGCGCCTGATCGGCGTCTTTCTCAAGAACGTTCCGGTGACCGATCTGCTGCATCAACTGCGGCCGCTGGTGCTTGGCGGTTTCGCCTTGATCTTCCTTTCCGGCACCCTGCTGTTCTGGTCGGAAGCGGCGACCATCATCACCAGCCCGGCGCTGCCGTTCAAGTTCCTGTTCATCGCCATTGGCGGGGTCAACGCGCTGTATTTTGAACTCAAGCTCGCCAAGCAACGGCCAGTGATCGAGAACCAGCCGGTGTTGCCGGCCAACGTCCGCTACGCCGGCATCGCCTCGCTGTTTTCGTGGAGTGTCGTGATCATTGCCGGTCGCCTGATTCCTTACCTGCCGTCGTAAGCGCCGTTTCCAAATTTCGGGGGAAAAAGCATGTCTACCGTAGAAGTCCTCACCGCCTTGCAAAACAGCGTTCTGGGCCACGCCATCGGCAAATCCGATCACCTGGTCGGCGCCACGGCGCAGATTTTCCATGTGCTCGGCTTTGTCATCCTGCTGGCGTCGGTTGTCCTCATCAACCTGCGTCTCGCTGGCGTGGCATTGACCGCGCAGAGCATTCCGCAATTCACTCGTGATCCCAGTCGCCTGATCTGGGTCGGCCTGGCTTCGGCAGTCATCAGCGGCATCCTGATGTTCGTGTCGGCGCCTTTGCTGTATTTCGCCAACCCGGCGTTCATCACCAAGATCTGGCTGCTACTCGCGGCAGTGATCGTCCAGGTGACGCTCTATCGCCATGTGATCAGTCGCGATAGCGTCAATCCCTGGCTCAACCGCGCCAGCATCGTCTTTTCGCTGTTCCTGTGGTTCGGCGTCGGCGTTACCGGTCGCGCCATCGGTTATATCTGAGCACCGGCCATGAAATCATCCTTATCCCTTTCGGCGGCGCTGGCCGCCGTGCTTGTCGGGCTGGCCGCCTGCGAACAACCCGCGCCGGTGCCGGCCGGGCCGGCCTTCAAGACGGTTGCCAGCCTGCAGGATCTGATGGTGTCGGTTGTCGATCCGGCGGCGGATGCGCTCTGGGACAGTGTCGGCAGCGAGTCGACCAAAGACGGGCTGGTCGAGCGTCAGCCGCGTAGCGCGGAAGACTGGCTGGCAGTGCGCAAGCAGGCGATCACGCTGGTCGAATCGGCCAACCTGTTGTTGCTGCCCAAGCGCCCGGTGACTGCCGCTGGCGCCAAGGTCGAAGATGCCCATGTGGCTGGCGTGCTGTCGGCAACGGCCATTCAGCAGGCCATCGACCAGGACCGTCCGGCCTTCGACCGTCAGGTCGAAAACTTCCGCAGCGTCGCCGAGAAGGCACTCAAGGCCATCGATGAAAAGTCGGTGGCCGGACTGCTCGAAACTGGCGGCCATCTGCAGGAAGCCTGTGAAAGCTGCCATGTGCGCTACTGGTATCCCAATGCCCGCCGCCCCGGTAGCTGAAGCTGGCCGTCCGGCAAGCCGCCAGCTCGGGCCGCAGGCCTTGGCCGCCTTGCTGTTGCTGGCCCTGGCGCCGGCCGCTTCGCAGGCCGACTCATTGCTGCGGGGCTTGATGCGTGAGCAGGTCGTTGGCGCATCGACACAACTTTTTACCGCGGCGGCCGATGCGCCGACGCGGGCTGAGGACTGGCAGGCACTGGCGCGCGCCAGTGGCGAGCTGCGCGACATCGGCGTGCAGCTTGGCGGTCTGGCCGGCAACACCGACTGGCTACGCCATGCCGCCGCACTCTCGGCGGCGGCAGAACAGGCCGCTGCTGCGGTCGACCTGCGTAGCGAGCAGAAATTGGCGGCCGCTGGCGACACGCTGTACGCCGCCTGCGAAGCCTGCCACCAGCAATTTCTTCACACGCCGGCCCAGGCGGCCGGTAGCGACATCAAAAATCCACCAGGAAAAAATCATGAAAGTTAATCGTTCCGCCATTTTCGCCATGCTCCTGAGTCTCAGCGGTCTTGCCTTTGCCCAGACGCCACCGACCCCGCAGCCGCCGGCCCGCGGCCCGGCACTCGATCTCGCGCTGGAAGCCGCGCAGGTCGCCATCGATACCTGCAAGGCGCGTGATCAGAAGGCCGCAGTCAGCGTTGTCGACTCGGCTGGTGTATTGAAAGTCCTGCTCGCCACCGACGGCGCTTCGTCGCGCGGCGTCGCTTCGAGTACCGCCAAGGCCGTCACCGCGCTGACCTTCAAGGCGCCGACCAGCCAGCTCGCCGAGCGGGTCAAGAGCGACAAGGAACTGGCTGACAAGATTGCTGCCAATACAGCATGGAATGCCCGCGCCGGCGGCGTGCTGCTTGTCGTCGATGGCGAAACGATCGGTGCCGTTGGCGTCGGCGGTGCGCGCGGCAGCGATGTCGATGAAGCTTGCGGCCTGGCCGGGGTGCAGAAGGTGCAGAGCCGGCTGCGCTGAGAACGTGTTGACGATCTCCAGAAAATCATCAACTCGGGCTCGGTCTTGAATTGAAACGTCCGGAACCCCTCCCGGCCTCCCCTTATCAGGGGAGGAGCAACCCAAAAGTCGCGGACGATCTGCTCCCTCCCCTGACAAGGGGAGGGTTGGGGAGGGGTTTGAATCGCCAACAAAAAATCGCAAACAGCCTCCAAGGAAACGCTGATTGATTCATAACAGTCATTCTCACCCCCGTTCAAGCCGGGGGCAGGTTTTGCGCGGGGATGACGATTTACTCAGCGGCTCCCTTGGTTCAGCGTGATGAAAAGGTGTGAATGATGCGGTGGCCTGCAGTTAAAACAGTTTCGCCAAACTTCGTCCGGCAAGTGGCGGCGCTGGCCGGCTTGCTGCTGGCTGGAATGGCTTTGGCCGCAGCCTTGCCGCCGCACGAGGTGACGACACCGCACGTCAAGGCCGAACTCGTCGCCTCGGTCGGCGCCGTGGTGCCGGGCAGCGAAATCCTGCTTGGCGTGCGGCAGCAGATCATCCCGCACTGGCACACCTACTGGCGAAATCCTGGCGATTCGGGCACGTCGACCCGCATCGACTGGACCTTGCCGGCGGGTGCGACGGCCGGCGACATCGAATGGCCGGCACCGGCGCGCATCACCCTCGGGCCGGTGAGCAATTACGGCTACGAAGGCGAAGTAACGCTGTTCAGCCGTGTCCGGGTGCCGGCCGATCTGCCGGTCGGTGGGCGCTTCGTCGCGCGGGCTACGGTCAACTGGCTGGTCTGCGAGGAGGAATGCGTGCCGGAAGAGGTCGAACTTGGCCTCTCGCTGCCCGTGGTCGCGAGTACTGCCGCAACCGGCAACGGCAGCCCGGCCATCGCCCGCGCGCAGGCTCGCCTGCCGCAGCCCTTGCCCGGCAAATCCTGGCTGCAGCGCGAAGCCGATGGGGCCTTGCGTCTGGTGCTGGAAGGCCGGGAATGGCTGGCAATACCTGACGGCGAGGTCTGGTTTTATCCCGAACAATGGGGGCGCTTGCAGCAAAGCGCGGCGCAAACGCTGGAGCGCCAGGGCGAACGGCTGACGCTGCGTCTGCCGGCGGGCAGCAATGCGCTGGCCGACGGCGCGGCCTTGCCCGGGGTGCTGGTGGTCAAGGACAAGGCTGGCGCCGAGGTGAAGGCTTATCACCTGGCACCGCGCCTGCAAACGGCAGCAAACGCCGAAGGCGAGCTGGGCGTCGCGGCGGCGATGCTGCTGGCGCTGCTCGGCGGCATCGTCCTCAACCTGATGCCCTGCGTGTTCCCGGTGCTGTCGATCAAGGCCTTGTCACTGCTGCGTCATGCCGACTATTCGCCGCTGCAGAAACGCCTGCAGGGCCTGGCCTACACCGGCGGTGTGCTGCTCAGTTTTGCCGGGCTGGGGCTCGGGCTGATCCTGCTCAAGGCCGGCGGTCAGGCCATCGGCTGGGGTTTCCAGTACCAGTCGCCGGTCTTCGTGCTGATCGTCGCCTACCTGATGTTCGGCGTCGGGCTCAATCTATCCGGGCTATTCAGCATCGGCAGCGGTGCGGTGGGCATCGGTTCGTCGCTGGCTGACCGTGCCGGTTACAGCGGCAGTTTCTTTACCGGCGTACTCGCCACCATCGTCGCCACGCCCTGCACGGCACCTTTCATGGGCGCGGCCATCGGCTATGCGCTGAGCCAGTCGGCGCCGGCCTTGCTGGCGATTTTCCTCAGTCTCGGCCTGGGGCTGGCCTTGCCCTACCTGTTGCTCAGCGCCTGGCCGCGTCTGCAAAGCCTGTTGCCCCGGCCGGGCCTGTGGATGGAAAGGCTCAAGGAAGCGCTGGCCTTCCCGATGTACGCGGCGGCGGTGTGGCTGGTCTGGGTGCTGGCGCAGCAGGCCGGGCCGAATGCCGTGCTCGTCGCGCTGGGTGGCATGCTGCTGATCGCGCTGGCCGGCTGGTTGCACGGCGTGACGCGCCATAGCGTCGGCTGGCGGCGCCACGGCGGGGTAGGTTTTGCGTTGTTGGCACTGGGACTGGCCATTGTCGGCGGCAGCTTTGGCGTCGATGCCCTGGCCCTCGGCAAGCCGGCGAGCCCGGCGGCGACCAGCGCTGAAAAGCCCTGGCAGCCCTACTCGGCGGCGCAACTGGGCGAATTGCGCCGGGCTGGCAAACCGGTGTTCCTGAACATGACCGCTGCCTGGTGCATCAGTTGCCTGGTCAACGAGCGCGTTGCGCTCAGCGATGCCGGCGTGCTCGCCGCCTTCAAGGACGCCGGCGTGACTTATCTCAAGGGCGACTGGACCAATCAGGACCCTGAAATTTCGCGTTTGCTCGATCAGTTCGGGCGCAGCGGCGTGCCGCTTTACGTCTATTACCCGCCGGGCAGCGACAGCCAGCCCATCGTGCTGCCGCAGTTGCTGACGCCGGACATCGTCCGCTCACACCTGTCTTCCCGGCCTTCACTTTCTTCCTCATTGACCTCCAAGGAGTCTTCATGAAAATGCCCTCGTTTTTGCGGTCGACCGCAGCAACGCTGACTTTTGCCCTGATCGCCGGCAGCGCCGGTGCAGTGGCCAACCTCGACCAGCCGGCGCCGGCCTTCAGTGCCGCTTCGGCGGCTGGCGGCACGATCAGCCTTGAGCAGTATCGCGGCAAGACCGTGGTGCTGGAATGGACCAACCACGACTGCCCCTTCGTCAAGAAACACTACGAAAGCGGCAATATTCCGTCGCTGCAGAAGGAAGCAACGGGCAAGGGCATCGTCTGGCTGCAGGTGATTTCCTCGGCACCGGGCAAGCAGGGCTATGTCGACGGCGCGACGGCGCAGAAGCTCAATGCCGAACGCGGCGCCACACCGACCGGCACCGTGCTCGATCCGGAAGGCAAGCTCGGCCGCCTCTATGAAGCCGTGACCACGCCGCACATCTACATCGTCAATCCGGACGGCAAGCTGGTCTACAAGGGCGGCATCGACAGCATTGCCAGCAACAAGAAGGACGACATCGCCAAGGCCGACAACTACGTCAAGGCCGCCCTCGGCGACCTGGCTGCCGGGCGGAAGATCACCCAGGCCAACACGCAGCCTTACGGCTGCACGGTCAAGTACGCCAGCTGAGGGGCGGCGAGCAATTGACCAGTGTCATTCCCGCGACAGGAAGACGATGATGCGTAGGTGCGAATTCATTCGCACGGTCAAGGTATTTTGTGCGAATGAATTCGCACCTACATGCAAGTTTTTGCCTTAACTAAGTGCCATTCGGGGCATGGTGGACTCGTGCCTGGCCCATGCGGCCACCGTGGCATAAAGGTATGAAAACTGCGTCGTTCCGTAGCAGGGCGGCACTCGCTACATTGCCTCTTCCTTGAATCGACAGCGCCTGCCGGTGGGGGCCGGAAGGTGTGGAAACCCGGTGGCCGTATGGCGCCGGGTTTCTTTTTTTGCGGGAGATGCAGCGTGGTTTTTTCTTTTCGGCGGTCGTGCTGCTCCGCCTGGTTTTTGCTGCAGGCGGGCGCCGGCTGGGGGGCGGGCGTGCCGACCTTGCAGGAAGTCGTGGTCAATCATCAGACGACGCAACTGAGCGGCGTCGCCGACTCGGCGTCGGAAGGCAGCATCACCGCCCGGCAACTGGCCAACCGCCCCTTGCTGCGGCCGGCCGAAGTCATGGAGGCGGTGCCGGGGATGATCGTCACCCAGCACTCGGGCGACGGCAAGGCCAACCAGTATTTCCTGCGCGGCTTCAATCTCGACCACGGCAGCGATTTTTCGACCCAACTCATGGGCATGCCGGTCAACATGGTCAGCCATGCCCACGGGCAGGGC
>JAVBXO010000104.1 GCA_030824535.1 Azonexus sp.
CTCACCGTGCTGTTGAAGCCGATCCTGCCGGTCATCGCCGACAAGATCGAAAAATTCCTCAACATCGCGCCGCTGGTCTGGAGCGACAGCCAAAGCCTGCTCGCCGCCGGCCATGCCATCAACACCTACGAGCACCTGATGACCCGCGTCGATCCCAAGGTCATCGACAAGATGATCGAGGCCAACCGCGAATCACTGGCCCCGACGCCGGCCCCGGAAGCGCAATCGCAACAGCGCCACGCCGAACACCAGCAAAAGGAAGCAAAGAAGGAAACCAAGGCCGCGCCCGCCCCGGCTGCTGAAGGCTTGTGCAGCATCGACGACTTCATGAAGATTGACCTGCGCATCGCGTTGATCGCCAACGCCGAGCACGTCGAAGGCGCCGACAAGCTGGTGCGCCTGACCCTGGACATCGGCGAAGAAAAGCCGCGCAACGTCTTCGCCGGCATCAAGGCCGCCTACGACCCGGCGCAGCTGATCGGCCGCCTGACGGTCATGGTCGCCAACCTCGCCCCGCGCAAGATGAAGTTCGGCCTCTCCGAAGGCATGGTCATGGCCGCCTCCGACCCGGACGGCAAAACGCCGGGCATCTACCTGCTCTCGCCGGACTCCGGCGCGACGCCGGGGATGCGGGTGAAGTAAGCGCGCCGGGCGAGCAAAAGCCTCGCTACCATAGAAAAAGCGGCCTGTAATCAGGCCGCTTTTTTGTCTTCCGGTGAGCATCAGTTTTAGAGGGTCCCCGACGCCTCTTGAACATGCGCCAAAACCGCTGGCGTCATCGCAGCCCAAGGACTGCTAGCCGGGAAATCACCCTATCGGGCTGTAAAACTCAACTCAGAGAATCAGGGCAGCTGCGCCCAGGTTGCTGATCCCGGTTAGTTCGATCACCATTTCCGGATCGCTGTCACTGTCGGTATTGCCATAGAGCAGGTAGTTGGTCTGGTCAAAATAGAGTTGCCCAGCCGCGCTGAAGTTATTCAGGAAAGCACCGCCAAGCATAGGCGCTGCAAAGGCCTGATCGCCCGTAGTGGCGGTATCGGCATCAATGGCGGAAAGGTCGATCCGGTCACCTGCGCTGCCGGAAAAATCGGTAATGACATCCCGCTTCCCGTTAATGCCGCTACTGTCAGCGATGGACTCGAACACAAAGTGATCACTCCCAAGACCTCCAGTCAGTTTGTCAGCGCCAAGACCACCGGTGATGGTGTCGTTGCCAGCAAATCCGGACAGTTGGTTGTCCCCGATATTGCCGGAGAGGCTATTGCCTAGGTCATTACCTGTACCAGCAATATTGCCATTGCCCGTGAGGACAAGACTTTCGACATTGGCGGGCAGACTGAAGCTTATTTCCGCTTGAACGGTATCCCAGCCCTCTCCGACTTCTTCAATCACCGAAGCCACGGGCGTCAGCGTCGAGTAATGAATGATGCCTTTTCTACTAGCCGACCACCCTCCCCCGGTTATTTCGAAGGAAGCATCGAGTAGTTCCAGGATGGGCGTCGCGCTACTGTAATTGACGCTGATATTCTTAATGGTAAAGCTGCCGGAAACAGTGTTATAGCCTGCCCCATTCCAGCCCAGATCGAGTCCGGCATGCCCAGCTTCTGCGAAAGCAGCACGCTCGACATCCAGGTACGTGCCTGGCACCAGATTACTCCCCAGTTTGTTGGTAGCGAGCTCGAGAGAGAACCAATCACTCTCCCAGTAACCCTGCTTTATGTAACTGTAATCATAGTCAAGCGACAAATAATCAGTTTTGCCATCTGAAGTCCGATCCTGCTGGTAGGCATTCCACTGACCCTTGCCGTCCGTGCTCGCCCGTTGATAGGGCGCATCATTGTCGGAGATGTCCAGATAATTGGGATAGGTGCCAACGGTGAGCACATAGACGTCGTCCCCCTGCCCGCCCTCAAGGGTATCCAAACCATCACCGGCCAGGCTGTCATTGCCGCCAGCACCAACAAGCAGATCCGCTCCGTCACCGCCTGCCAGATAATTGTTGGCAGCATTGCCGAAAATCATATTGTCCAGACTGTTACCGGTACCGTCGATGGCAGCAGTACCGGTAAGGGTCAGTTGTTCCTGATAATTGCCCAGGCTGTAGGAGACCGAGGAGAAAATAGCGTCATTTCCTTCTCCGGCAAGTTCCACAACCTGATCGTCCAGACTATCGACGATATAAACATCGTCTCCACCGCCGCCCCACATGCTGTCGCCACCAATACCACCATCCAATGTATTGGCGCTGATATTGCCCTTAAGAACATTGTTCAGCTCATTGCCATAGGCATCACTGGCTGCGCTGCCAGTAAGAACCAAAGCTTCCAGATCAGGGCCAAGATGGTAGGTTTCCGGAGTACTGACCGTATCAAAACCACCGTTGACAGTCTCAATGATCGTATCGCCGGAGTGCCATAGATAAGTATCATCGCCACTTCCACCGCTCAGGGTGTCGATGCCGTTTCCACCATCGAGGGTGTCCTGCCCCAGGCCGCCCAGCAGCAGATTGTCACCGGCATTACCGCTGATGCGATTGCTTAATTCGTTGCCTGTGCCGTTGATGGCGGCCGCCCCCAGCAGGAAGAGATTTTCCAGATTACTGCCCAGTGCGTAACTGACTGTCGTGCGCACACTGTCTACGCCATCCCCGCTCATCTCAACAACCATGTCTTTGAGATTGTCAACAACATAGGTATCGTTGCCAGCTCCCCCAATAAGCGTGTCGACGCCAGCCATTCCGTAGAGAAGATTATTCCCGGCGTTGCCGATGATGGTGTTGTTCAGACTATTGCCTTTGCCGACCCAGTTGCCAGCTCCTTCAAGGGTAAGGTTTTCCAGATTGGCGCCTAGGGTATAGGAGTTACTGGCCATGACTAAATCATTCCCGGCGGCGGCGTATTCCTTGACCAACTCGTTCGAGGCGTCAACATGGTAAACATCGTCGCCCAGACCTCCTTGCAAGGTATCGCGACCGATCCCGCCATCCAGGGTATCGTTGCCAGCGCCACCAACAAGACTGTCGTCACCGCTATAACCCAGAAGATAATCAGCGCCACTCCCAGCCTTGATCACATCATTGCCAGCCAAAGGCTCCCCGAAGAAGGGGAAAATGGAAACATTCGCCAAGGGTGCAAAAGTGTACTTCCCCGCCAGGCTGGCGACGAGTTCACCGCTAACGGTGTCACGAGCGGTCACGGAGGTCGTCCAGCCGGAAATTCCCGCCCCGAACAGCCCCATCTGAAAATCACCGATGTAGGTGGCCGTAAGGTCTTTCGCGGAGATCTGCAGCTGGTTCAAATGCCCTGTGGACAGATCACCAGTCAATTTCAAAAAGATCGATTGCCCGGACAAATCCCGTTCAACCAGGGACAGAGTACTTCCATCGGCAAACAGGGTTTCTATGCTGCTGGTAACGAATTGGGCTTTGAAACTTTGAAAGTCCTGCAGCGCTGCAATACCGTAAGCCTCGTACTCCATACGCATATCTACCGCTACATTACCAAAGGATAAACTGGCCATTCCCCATCTCCTCTCGATTAGTCCATCAGGATCAGCCTAAAAAGGCTCGACTCGGCCAAGACAGAGGCAGGAGCACTTCTCAGGAAAAGGGGATTATATGCAATTTTCAAAGGCTGAATACGAGCCGCATGCTTCCTGCAACAATATGCGGAGGCGTCTTCGTGTGCTCAACAGCCCCTTGCTGTCGTGAATGCGCGTGAGTCAGAGGCACTGGCCGGGCTTAGCTTGAGCCTGATAATCGAGCAAACAGGCGCTTATCCCATACGACAGTTTCAGCAGTTGAAAGCGTCAAGCGCATCGCCTCCGGGTGTGCTGGATTGACTAGGGCGTTCCATTCCAGCTTGGCGACCACCGAAGGCACAAGCAAGATTGCACTCCTTGCCTCACTCAGCCAAAGATCGCCAAAACCTCTCGCTACCGAGTTGTTTTCGGCGTCCCAGCCCGGAGGAAGAACATTCTGGTCGTGACGCTCGACGCTCATATCATCAGGCAGGTCAGCCATCACATAACGATGTGTCATCGGTATACGGCCAATATTGGCATGGGCCAATATTTCCAGCATCGCGCAAGCGTAGCTCAATGAGCCATAGATCAGCGGGCGACCGGGACTATTCCACCGCCCCCCCACCAAGGCAGCGCCCGTGCCATCCCACAGCGGGTGACGTGCGTCGCCGATCCGATATATCCGCATCAAGCGGCAATCCCGTAATACAAGCGCCAAAGAAGTTCTTCAACTCGCCGAGCACCAAGTTCCGTCATGGATACATCCAGCGGACTACGGCCTTGCAGCATTGAATGCGGCATCGTCAAGAAAAACCTGGCATCCTCCTCTGAATTCCAGACATAGGCCGCAGTGGCAAAAATGCGGGCAAGACGCTCAGCCCGTTCTGATTCCTCTGCAGACAAACTTTCCCGACGCCGTTTATAGGTGGCTTCCGGAATAATGCGATACAGAAGTCGCTTCCTATCCTCAGCGCTCACGTAGATATGATCGATGCTGGATTTCAGGGCCCCTTTGGGAAGCCCCTTGGCAACCATTGCATCAAGCTCGGCAAACGAGTGAGGGATTGGCAACAGCGCCATGACTGAAGCAATCCTTTCTGGGCTTACGAGGACCATGACCGAGGCTCCTAAAGTATCATTTGGTATGAAAATAGTAGATCATTTGATACCAAAAATCAAAAGAAAGCCATCAAACAGGCCTAAATACACTGTTTGCCGAAGCTAAAAATTTATCCACAAAACCTGTGGATAAGTCTGTTGATCAATCCTTGACGAAGACGCTAAGTCACCGGCCACAAAGGCTTTTTCCTGCTCCGCCCGAAACTTGAGCGCATTTACAAGCCATTGAATAGAAATGAATTTTGTCAACAGGCCCGGTAATATTCAGGCGCCATCCCGGTCAACCTAGCCGAACCGGCTAAATACAAAATACTGTGCACAAGTCAAGTCTTGACTGCACTTTTCTTTGCAGAAACGAGTCCACACATGTTCAATACGCAGCGCCCGCCACGCCCCAGGCTAACCGGCAAGATTTTTCTCTATGGCCTCGCCGACATTTTTGGCCTGACTTGCATCGCCATCGGCGGCACCTGGTTCCTGACCGGCAAGCCGGCGGTTTTACGTGATTTTCCGACGTCCACCGCAGAAGCGCTGATCTGCGCCGCTGGCGGTGTCGCGGTGATGATCTGGGCGGTCGGCCACATCTTCCAGGAGATGGGCAAGCAGGTGCCGGTGATTCAGGCGGGGATAGACCAGCATCTGGAAACCCATCGCGCTGGCGGCGAGGACAGTAAGGGTTAAATCCGGCTCCACGCCATGGCGGGAAGCCGCGCGGCGAAATCAATCAGCGCTTTTTGGACTGCCCGGCTTCAACCACTCCGGCAATTCGCGGCTGCCGGCATTATCGATGATGTACTGGCGTACCAGTCGGCGCACGACCTGCGATGGCGTCAGGTCCTGCTCGGCGCAAATTTCCTCGAAAAGTTTCTTTTTGTGCGGATCAATCAACAAGGTCAAACGGGCAGTACGGTTTTCCATAGGTTCTCCGGGGTATTATTCATAATTATAAAAACCCAATAACATTAACATATAGTTAACATTAAAGACAAATACAGTACTAATATAATACAATGCCGCCTCTAATGAACGCACCATGAAAATCACTTTTCGCCCCAAGCTACTGGACTGCCTGCCCACCTATACCAAGGCACAACTAGGCAAAGATATTGCCTCGGGCATTACGGTTGGCGTACTCGCCCTGCCGCTCGCCATGGCCTTCGCTATTGCCTCGGGTTGCTCGCCAAGCGCCGGCATCTGGACCGCGATCATCGCCGGTTTCATCACCTCGGCCCTCGGCGGTTCGCGCGTGCAGATCGGCGGCCCGACCGGCGCCTTCATCCCCATCGTCTACGGCATCGTCGCCGCCCACGGCTACGCCAACCTCATGGGCGCCACCATGCTCGCCGGCGTCCTGCTGCTGGCCATGGGCATCGCCCGTATGGGGCAGCTGATCCGCTTCATCCCGGTCACCGTCGTCATCGGCTTCACCAACGGCATCGCCGTCGTCATCTTCCTCGCCCAGATCAAGGATTTTTTCGGCCTGCAGATCGATAAACTGCCCGCCGAATTCTTCCTGCGCGTCGAAACCCTGGCGGCGCATGCGCACACCGTTGACTTGCCGACGCTGGCGCTATCCACAAGCTGTTTCGTTTTCCTGCTCTTCTATAACAAGCTGGCGCAAAGCCTGACTTTCATGCGTCGGGCACCTGGGCCGCTAGTCGTACTGATCCTCGGCACGCTAGTGGCGTTTGCCTTTGACCTGCCGGTTGAAACCATCGGCAGCCGCTTCCACGGCATCCCCCAGGAAGTCCCGCCCTTCGGCCTGCCGGCCGTATCAATCCACGATTTCGGCAAGCTGATCTCGCCAGCAATCACCATTGCCCTGCTCGGCGCCATCGAATCGCTACTGTCGGCGCGGGTGGCCGATAGCCAGATCGACGACCGCCACGACCCCAACCAGGAACTCATCGCCCAAGGTCTGGCCAACCTCGCCGCACCGCTGTTCGGCGGCTTTGCCGCGACCGGCGCGATTGCCCGCACGACGACCAACGTCCGCACCGGCGGCCGTACGCCGATTGCCGGCATGCTCCACGCCATCATCCTGCTCACCATCGTCCTCGTTGCCGCACCGCTCGCCGCTTACGTGCCGCTCGCCGCGCTGTCGGCCATCGTCATGGTCGTCGCCATCAACATGGGCGAATGGCACGAGTTCGCCGAACTGCGCCGCTACACCTACAACTACCGCATCATCCTGCTGTCGACCTTCTTGGTCACCGTGCTCTTCGACCTGACCATCGCCGTTGAACTGGGCATGGTGCTGTCCAGCCTGTTCTTCATCTACCGCATGTCGGAACTGACGCGCATCGAGCGCCTGCCGCTCGCCGCCGAAGCCGAGGAACCGCGCTTCATCTACCCCGATGGCACGATGCGCGTCGCCGCCTGGCAACTGTTCGGCTCGCTGTTCTTTGGCGCGGTCAACAAGCTCGAAGAACTGCTCGAGCCGCGCGAAGGCCATCCGGAAATCGTCATCCTCGACATGAGCCGCCTGATCCAGCTCGACACCACCGGCCTCGAAGGACTGGAAAGCCTGCTCGACAAGCTCAAGAAGCGCGGCTGCACGCTGATCGTCTGCGGCATGAATTCGCAACCCGGCTCGCTGCTCTTCCGCTCGGGCTTCATCGACCACCTCGGCGATAATAATGTCTGCGAAGACCTGACCGACGCGCTCGAACGCGCCTACACCCTGCTGCCCGACCTGATGGGCGGCTTTTCAGAAGAATATTGAAAGAGAGAACATGAGCGACCTGCCCAACTGTCCGCAGTGCAATTCCGAATATACCTACCAGCAGGGCGACCTGCTCGTCTGCCCGGAATGCGCCCATGAGTGGAACCCCAACGCCGTCGCCGACACCGCCGAACAAGCCCGCGTCTGGAAGGACGCCAACGGCAACCTCCTGCAGGACGGCGACAGCGTCACCGTGATCAAGGACCTCAAGATCAAGGGCTCCTCCTCGGTCGTCAAGGTCGGCACCAAGGTCAAGAACATCCGCCTGATCGACGGCGACCACGACATCGACTGCAAGATCGACGGCATCGGCGCCATGCAGCTGAAGTCGGAGTTTGTGAAGAAGGCCTGATTCCGCGTCTGACGATGGAATAGAAAGCAGAACGCCCGCGAATGCGGGCGTTCTGCTTTCGACAAGCAAAATATCAAGTTGATCAAACGAAAATGCCGATATCGATGTAATCAGGCATACAAATCGTGTGCGACAAAATAGCGTTGGTTAAAATACATCCTGGATTTCTAAAAAAATATTTCCGGAGAACAGCATGAAGAGAAGCACTCTCGCCCCCCTCGTTGCCATCCTCGCCTTGAGCTTGACGATGGACGCCAACGCCAGAGGTCGCATTCGCATTTCATCGTCGCACAGCCCTTCCTCCAGCGCCGCCTATCATCCATCTGGCAGCAGCCTGAGTGGCGACGTTGGCGCTGCAGTAGCCCGGGGAGCCTTGCGCAGCAACAGTGGATCCAGCGCCCCCCAGGATGCCTCCGCTGGAATAGGCACCCCCGTCGTCCAAGAAAGCGAATACCAGCGCCAAATCCGCCAGGAAAAAGCCGAAGCCCGGTCCAAGGCCAACGCTGACCTCGCTGCCGCGCGCCAGGAACAGACGGCGGCACTGGAAGAAAAACGACGCCAGGAAGCCGAAACTGCACTCCAAGCCGCCAACAAAGCCGAGCAGCGGCGCGCAGCGCAGGAAGCGGCGAAGGACAAGGAAACCGCCATGCTTGATCGCAAGCGTCGCCAGGCCGCCTGGGAGGCGCGCTGCGAGACCAAACCAGTAATGACCGACGAGGAAATAGCCACCTGCAAGGAAGTCTGGAGCCGCCCGGCGCCGTAAGCAGCGGTAACAGGATGCGCCCGCCCCATCGGCAGGCGCATCCGATCAGCTATCCACCCACCTTCACCAAAAACTTCTTCCCTTCCTCGATAAGCTCTACCGCCACCGGCAAAAACCGCCCGATCACCTCCGCATTGGTTTTCAGATGCGACGAAGCCAGATGCGTCGTGAAGCTGCCGCCACCGGCCAAGGCCATCGGTAGCAGCAACTGGTCGGCCAGATGTTCGCCGACCACCGCCTCGCTGTCGCGGAACAGACGGGCTTCGTGCGCAGCGCGGTCGGCGACCTTTTCGGCTGGTAAACCGCGTTCACCGCAGCAGCAGAAAAGTTCCGTGACTTCCGGGTAGTCGAGTTCGATCATCAGCACATTGCCCGGCCCTTCATTGGCCGGCAGCACGCGCAACGACTCGTCGAGCGGCCCGAGCTGGCTGGCGGCGCGCTGCATTTCGCGCTTGGCGATTTCCGCCGGCAAACCGGCCACGACGCCGATGGCACGCAGGCAGCGCAAATCGCCACGGCTATTCAGATGCAGCGGCTGCCAGGCCTTTACCGGCGCAACACTCGCCCGCACTGCGCCGCCACCCGCCGGGTAAAAACCGTGGCGCAGCAGTTCGATGTCCATCTCAACGCCCATGCGCCGCACCAGCGGCAGCCAGCTGCGCATCAGGAAATCAGCCGGCGGCGCGTCCGGATTGTGCGTGCCACCGCTGATCTGCAAACTGCTCGGCGCATCGGCGAAGCACAAGGCCGGCAGCAGGGTTTGCAAGACCAGCGTGCAACTGCCGGCCGTGCCGATGGCAAACCGGTAATCACCGCCACGTATCCTGCCCGGCACGAAGCGCAGGCTAGTCGAGCCCAGACTCGCCCCCTGCACTTCCGCGCCACAAATTTCCGCCGCAGCCTGCACCGCCGTCAGATGCTGCCGCAACAATCCCGGCCTTTTCCGCCCGGCACGGATGCGCTCAATGGCAAACGGCTGGCCAGTAATCATCGACAAGCTCAAAGCCGTCCGCAAAATCTGGCCCCCACCTTCGCCTTGGGAACCGTCGAGTTGTATGGTTTTCATTTTTCTATTGTCCAAAGCAGATCATCAAGCCCACAAAACTCGCCAAGCAAAGCTCACATGCGGCTTCAACTGCAAGATGAAATAAGGAAGCTTCTGATCGGAGAATTTCAGAATCAAGCGCTCCCTTTGTGCGTTACTTTCCAACTCCCAATAGATAACGCCATAAAGTTCGATATCTGCCAGTTGCAAGCCTTCTCGCCACCAGCAGAATTTAAACTCGCCCTCTTCTGGCGCCACCATTGCCACGAATTTGTCATTGCCACGCTCAGATGAAAATCGAGCTCCAAAATACCATTCGGTATCTGACCTAACGCAAACCGGTTCTGCTTCGAAAAACGAGATGTAGTCGACCAAGTCCAGATTCGTCGCCATTCCCTACCCCTTCACACAAACCACCTGCCGCAGCGTATGCACGATTTCCACCAGCTCGCGCTGGGCGTGCATTACGGCGTCGATGTCTTTGTAGGCCATCGGGATTTCGTCGATGACTTCGCTATCCTTGCGGCACTCGACGTGGGCGGTGGCGCGGATCTGGTCTTCGACGGAATAGCGGCGGCGCGCTTCGTTACGACTCATGGCGCGGCCGGCGCCGTGGCTGCAGGAGCAGAAGGATTCTTCGTTACCCAGGCCACGCACGATGTAGCTGCGCGCGCCCATCGATCCCGGAATGATCCCGAGCTGGCCTTTCTGCGCCGACACCGCGCCTTTTCGCGTCACCAGCACGTCGGCGCCGAAGTGGGTTTCGCGCTGGACGTAGTTATGGTGACAATTCACCGCTTCCACATCCGCCGTGAACGGCTTGGCGATCACCTGGCGCGCCGCGGCAACGACGTGGCCCATCATTACCTGGCGGTTACGTCGCGCGTAGTCCTGCGCCCAACCGACGGCTTCGAGGTAATCGGTGAAATGTTCGGAACCTTCTTCCAGATAGGCGAGATCCTTATCCGGCAGATTGGCCAGATGCTGGCGCATATCGGCCTGGGCCAGTTCGATGAACAGGTTACCGATGGCGTTACCGACCCCACGCGACCCGGAATGCAGCATGAACCACACGTGATCGACCTCGTCCAGACAGACCTCGATGAAGTGGTTTCCCGTTCCCAAAGTTCCCAGATGCTTGTAGTTGTTGGTGTTCTTCAAGCGCGGGTATTTCTCGGTGATGCGCGCGAAACCGGGCAAAAGTTGCGCCCACATGGCGTCGACCGCAGCCGGCGGGTTTTCCCAGGCGCCCTTATCGCGCCGGCTTTGACGCGGCGGCGTACGGCCATGCGGCACGGCGGCTTCGATGGCCGAACGCAGGCCGTGCAGTTGATCGGGCAGATCGGCCGCCGTCAGGCTAGTCCGCGCCGCCATCATGCCGCAACCGATATCCACGCCCACCGCCGCCGGGATGATCGCCCCGCGCGTCGGGATCACGCTACCGATGGTTGAACCCTTACCGAGATGCACATCCGGCATCACCGCCAGGTGGCTGAAGATGAAGGGCATCTGCGCCGTATTCACCAACTGCTGGCGCGCCGCATCCTCAACCGGCACACCTTCGGTCCACAGCTTGATCGGCTTGCCGTTCTTTACATCCTGAATCTGATAGCTCATTTTTTCCTCTTGTTTTCTGGCTGCCGGGCGATGTTAGCCGGCGGCCCAGCAATTTGTCATTTTTGGTCAAATTTTGCGGTCGACCGCAAAATCAGGGCATTTTTCGCGGCATGCCCGGCGGCCAGCCGGGCGGCGCGCTGGCGCTGTCTTTCCTGGTCGCGACAGGCGGCACAGCGCCGGGCTGTCGAATATTGCGAACCGCCGGCAAGCTCGTACCACCAGCGCTGGCGCTCGGCGCTCCAGATGCAGTCAGCGCCGCAATCGACGCAGCGGAAGGGGCGATCCAGGTAGAAACCACGCGTCACGAAATCGCTTTGGCCATAGCTGTTGTTCGGCTGCAAGCGCGCCGGATCAACCGGCACCCAACGGCTGGCCGGCAAATAAACCGGCAATTCCGCGACCACCGCCACCGCACGCCGTTGCCGACGAGCCGTCTTGATTTCGCTACGCCGTTGTTTTCCGCTCTTGAAGCATTTCATTGTCTCAACTCCATTTTTGCCTCTGGCAGCAGGTCGACCGCAGATTTGGCAGTTTTGCGGTCGACCGGCTTTTTGCGTCAATTTCCAATTTTCACCAGCCCGTTCAACACCTGATCAAGGCCGCCAAACACCGAAATCCGGTCGATACGTTCGGCCACCCGCTCCAGGGTTTCCAGCTCTTTCAAGCGCAGGGCCACCGGATTGTCTTCCATGACCTTGGCGGTGTTGAGCAAGGAGCGGGTTGCTGAAGTTTCCTCGCGGCGGCGGATGACGTTGGCCTCGGCTGCCTTGCCAGCTTCAACGACCTGGGCGAGGATGGTCTTCATCTCGCCCGGCAGCACGATGTCCTTGACGCCGATGCTCCCCACTTCCAGCCCGAAACCGGCCAGCTTGCCGGCAAGATGCGCCGTCACCACCTCGTCGATCAGCTGCTTGTTTTCCAGCAATTCGTCGAGATTGCGCGTTCCCACCGCCGCCCGCAGGCCGAATTGCAGCTCGCGGTAGAGGTGTTCGGCCGGCTTGGCGAGTTTGGCGTAGGCCCCCAGCACGTCGGCAAAACGCCAGGTCGCGGCAAGGTTGATGCGCAGGCCAACCTTGTCGCGGGTCAGGATTTCCTGGCCGCTGACTTCCAGCGCCTGCCAGCGCGTATCGACCAACTCGAATTGCAATTCGCGGTTAAAGCGCCACCAGGCGCTGACGCCGGATGCCAGCAAAGGCTGCACCTCGCCATCGATGCGCAACAGGCCGTAGCAGTAGGCCGGTACCTGGGCGATCAACACGCCATTCAGGCCGAGCAGTGGCCGCCCGCGCAAACCCGCCTGCAACAGGCGAGGCGTCAAATCCGCCGGCAAGGCCGCGCCGGGGCGCAGATCGATCTTTTCCAGACGATGCTGGGTCAGACCACGCCAGAACACCCGGCGCGCCGCCGGCGGCAGGATTTCGACCAGCACCTCGTTCTCGAAACGCAAGCCGGCCTCGTGCTCGCTCAGTTCCATGCAACAAAACTGCGCTTCGGCTTCATCCGGATCGTTCTGGCGCAGGTAATCGACGACGTCGAAATCGCTCATCGGCGTATCGGTCTGCCAGATCGTCAGCGACAGCGCATTGAAGGCATCGAAAACATAGTGACGGCCCGGATTGAGGATGCGCTCAAAGTCGCCATTGCGCAGCAAGGCAGCTCTTTGGTTTTTCTTCACGATAAAGCGTTTCAACATTTTTCTTCTCCACATTCAACAT
>JAVBXO010000103.1 GCA_030824535.1 Azonexus sp.
GTCATTCCCGCGCAGGCGGGAATCCAGAAACTCAACGAACTGGATCCCCGCCTGCGCGGGGATGACGATTTAAGCAGTGCCTCGCTAAAAGCAAGGAGACCCGATGCAACAGGAAGCTGAACCCCGCGACGCCCCGCTCGCCATCCGCCGCCCCCTGGGGATGTGGACCTTGATTGCCATCACGCTCGGCCTGGCGATTTCGCAGTTGGGCCTGGTTGGCGTGCTGCAAGGCGTCGGCATCGCTGCAGGCAAACCCTTGTCGCTCATAGTGCTGGCCTTTGTCTGCGCCTATCTGCTGGCCATCAGCTACGCCCTGAGCTTTGCCGAGCTGTCGCTGATGATGCCGTCCAGCGGCGGCCTGAGCACTTACACCGAAGTCGCGCTGGGAAATTTCCCGGCCCTGCTCGCGACGTTTTCCGGATACGTGGTGGTCAATATTTTCGGCATCCCGGCCGAATTGCTGCTCTTTGACAGCGTGCTGCGCGAGGTCGGCGGCCTGCCCTTCCCGCCCAAAGTCGCTGCCCTGAGCCTGCTGCTGGTGCTGGCTTATCTCAACATCCGTGGCACCAATGTCTTCGCTGCACTGCAGAATGGCTCGACGGTGATCAAGGTCGGCCTGATGCTGATCAGTGGCCTGGCCATTTTCTGGGCGATACCGGAAGCCCCGGCGGGCGGCATTGGCGGGCCTTTGCCAGCGCAGGAAGCAGCGGCGGGGGCTGGCTTCGGGGTGATGATCGGCCTGTTCTTCTGGTGCTTCGTTGGCGCGGAGTTTGTCTGCCCGATGATCGGCGAGGTCGGCAATCCACAGCGCGCCATTCCCGGCGGCATGCTCTGGGGACTCACCGCGCTGGCCGGCTTGTACGGTTTCTACGCCCTCGGCGCCCGCGCCCTGCTGCCGGCCGACGTCCTTGTTTCCAGCAGCTATCCGCATCTTGAATACGCCCGCAGCGCCTTCGGCAAAATCGGCGCCCTCGTCCTGTTGCTGACCGCGATCACCGCCACCCTCGGGCTGATCAACGCTGTGCTGGCCGGCGTTTCAAGAATGCTGCAAGGCATGGCCGAAAACGGCCAGGCTCTGCCCTGCCTCGCCGCCCGCCACCCGCGTTACGGCTCGCCCTGGGTCGCCATCCTCGCCCTGACGCTGACTTTCAGCATCCCCATCGTGCTCATGGGCGAGCACCCGGACACGATCATGAATCTGGTCCTCGCCGCCTCCATCGCCTGGCTGATCGCCTACGTCATCGCCCACATCGACCTGATCGTCCTCCGCTACCGCTACCCGCAAACCCCGCGCCCCTTCCGTTCGCCCGGCTTCCCGCTACCGCAGCTCGTCGGCATCGGCGGCATGGGCTATGTGATCGCCAACAGCCCAACAGAAGCGCTGATGCTGGCGGGCTATGTGCTCGGTGTGGTTGGCGTAGCTTCGGCGCTGTGGACCCGTTTCGTAATGAAGTGCGGGCTGTTTGCCCCGGAGGCACTTCATCCCGATGCGACGGGGCGAAACCGGCGGCTGGATGACGGTGCAGCCTCCTAGGGCGATGCCGGTTTTTGCCGTTTTAGGCAGGTCGACCGCAGATTTGCCCGCGATCTGCCAGAAACGGCATGCCCGACCATGCCGAAATCGCTTTTCCGCCCCGATGATCTGGCTAGCCTTCGTGCGGGAGAACACCAGGTCGAGCCATCGTTGCAAACCGCCGTTCACACACCAACCCAGGGCAAGGGCGGTGCCGCAAGGCGGCGATCTTCGCCCCCGGCGACAGGGCCAAAGCGGGCGGCGCCGGCTTGCCAGTCGCGCCAGGCAGCCGCAATGCTGGCTTTGTCGTGGCCGACAAAATTCCAGAACATCAGCACCGGTTCGGCAAAAGGCACACCGCCGACGAGCAGCAATCGGCTGCCCGGGGCGAGCTCGAGGGTAAGTTCGGTGGCGCCTGGCGGCAGATAGGCGAGTTCGTCCAGGACATAGCGCTCGCCGGCCAGTTGCATTTCGCCCTCGAGCACAAAGAAGCCATGCTCGAAGCCTGGGTCGAGCGACAGGCGCAGGGCACCACCGCTCAGGCTCCAGGCGTCCAGCCCGACCAGCGGCGTATGAAAGCTGGCCGACATGCGGCGGCCGGCGTAGCTGCCGGCCAGCAGGGTAAGCGTCGCGGCGCCCTCGCTCCAGCGCGGCAGGTCCGGAAAATGTTCGAACGCCGGCGGGCAGTCGGCGGCGTTTGCCGGCAGGGCGATCCACAGTTGCGCGGCGTGCAGGCGCTGGCCGCCGACCAGCGAATCTTCGGTGTGCACGACGCCATGCCCGGCAGTCATCAGGTTGACCTGGCCGGGACGGATGATCTGCTCGCTGCCCAGGCTGTCGCGGTGCAGCACCTCGCCTTCGATCAACCAGGTGAAAGTCTGCAAGCCGATGTGCGGATGAGCGCCCACATGCATGCCTTGCGCGGCAGGAAAGTCGACCGGGCCGAGATGGTCGAGAAAACACCAGGCGCCGATCATGCGGCGCTGGCGGGTCGGCACGGCACGCAACACCACCATGCCGCCGCCGATGTCGGAGGCGCGGCCGGCAATGCGCTGGACTGTCAGATTCGAATTCATTTGCCCTCCCCCACTTGAGATCATTTCTGCGCTGACTGCCGCCGCCGGCAGCAGTTCAAGGACTCGGCAAATAACGGAAACCGAGCATCGCGACGATGATGACCGAGACTACCGGCAAGGCCGACGAAAAGAGCACGAAGCACGCAGCCCCCAACCAGACGCCGCCAATGGCTTCCGCACCGACACCGCCCGAAAAAAGCAGCGCGCTCAGCGTCAACCAGCGCCGCAGATAGGTCGGCAGCCAGCGCGCTTGAGCAAGGTTATGGCGCCATGCGGCACGGCGCTCGTACAGATTTCCCCGGCCGGCATCATGAAACAGCCAGCCGAAGAAAAAATATCGGTAAAAGACCCGCGACGATTCTCGCTCTTGCATGACGGAACTCCCTCGGGGAATTCTTCAGATGACAACAGCCGGGCCGCAGCGTTCCAATCCTCAGAAGGTCTTCACGATCTTTTGCTGGACATTCACCGCCCCCCCACACAGGCGGGGATCCAGTTCATTGATTTTTATGAACTCCCGCTTTCGCGGGAATGACATTCCTGAATAATTCAGCGCTTCCGTAAGCCAGATTATTGCAAAGCCACCCCTGCCTCGACGAAACACTGAAGACAGAGGTAGCAGCGCTCGGTTCAGTACCGATCAACCCGCTCCCTGACGAGTCTTCGCGCTGGCGTAAACTTGGCTTTTTTCGCGCTTGCCGACGGCAACGACAGTGACGAACAAGACATCGTCCTCGACGCGATAAACCAGGCGGAAACCCTGGCTGCGCAACTTGATCTTGTAGCAATCTGCCATGCCGGCCAATGCCGCACTGGGCACCCTGGGATTTTCCAGTCGTTCGGCGAGCTTTTTCTTCAGGGGTTCGCGCACGCTGCCATCGAGCTTGCGCCATTCGGCCAGGGCCAGCTCGTGAAAACGCAGCTTATAGGTCATCGAGACCAACCTCGACAAAGGGGCCAGCCGCACGCTCGCGCACGAGCTTGACATCTTCGAGGTCTTCAAGCTGGGCAAGCAGCTGCTCATAGTGAGCCGCCGGCAGGAGATAGGCTTCGGGCCGGTTATGGTTGAGCACGGCCACCGGGCAATCCTCAGCCTGCTTGAGGATATGGGCGTAGTTGCGCTTGAGCTCGGTCACGCTGACTGTCATGTTGGCAAAAATGTGATCCACGGCGTATCCCATCAAAATAAGCATCGGAAATAGTATTTATCTTAGCGTCTTTTTTGGCACAGATAGAACCAACTTGCCAAGCATCCGCTACCGCGTCATCAAGGTTTTTTCTCCGCGCTGATACTGGGTCTCAGGACTCCACAGAAGCTCCGCGAACGCTAGTTAGCTTGATGCACTTATACAAAATGAATTCCTCTGGGGTAATGTTCGGTCTGATCTCGGGAAACACTGCCAACTATTCGGACATGAATCGATGAGCCAAGCCATCTTCATCAGCTATCGCCGTGTCGATAGTGCCCTCGCACTTCATCTGCAAAAAGAACTCTGCAGAACCTATGCAGCGGAAAACATCTTTTACGACGTGGACCGCGAGAACGGCATCCAGCCATCCGCCGACTTTCTCGCCAGAATCCATCAAGCCTTGTCCAGCATGGAAATTCAGCTGATCCTGATCGGCCCCGGCTGGATGGAAGAAAATCAGCGTCAACGACTGTTTGATCGTGACGATGTCGTTCGCCAGGAAATTGTGCGCGGTTTGGAAAGACGGCATGGCGGGGAGGCCTTAACCCTGCTGCCCATACTGTGCGGTAACACCCCGATGCCGAATCGAGCGCAACTCCCGCCGGAACTGGCGGAGCTACCGGGGCTGGAGGAGTTACCGGGGATCAATGCCATTCGCCTTCATCTCACTCCCTCCGAGTTTGATCATGACTTGCAGGAAATCCGCCAATGGATCGACAGGAGCGCTCCCAACTTGCGCGCCCGCATCTGCAATCGCTGGCTGCTGGAAACACTGAGTGATGCAGCTCGGTCTCGATCCCGACTAGGACAAAACATTGCTCTTGCTGATCCGAAAAACAGCTTCATTCCACGACAGGAAGCCCGGCAAGCAATCTCGGCATGGTGGAACAACTGGCCGCAACAACATCAATGCCTGATGTTGCTGGGCAACGAGGGAGACGGCAAGAGTTGGGCCATTGCCGACTGGCTGGTCAGCTGTTTAACCCAGCCGGAATTCCCGACCCCGATTATCTATGCACCAACCCCCAAGCTTGCCAGCGCCTCTCTCCTTCACATCCTGGCAGAAGGCATGACACTTGTTCGAGGTGGCAATCCCGAGCAGCACCGAGCGACGCTCCGCGAACAATTGAGGCAACCGGGCCTTCCTGTCCCAGCCTATGTGCTCGTTATTGACGCACTGAATGAACGCCCCAGCCTGAATTGGCGCGAGTTCTTCGATGAGCTTCGCCTTGAAGAGAATCGCCAGCGAATCGCCGTCGTGGTGCTCTGCCGGGAAGGCTACTGGAAAGACCTGAACATCCCGGAAGACGATCTGATCCGCCCGTGGATACTCGGTGAATACAACGACGAAGAACTTGAAACCCTTCTTGCCGGGAAGGGAAGTTCCCGTCAAGAAATTGCCAACAACTACCCGCAAGATATTCAGACCTTCCTGCGACGGCCACGCTATTTTGATCTGGCATTTCGTTTGAAGGATGAAGTTGGACAGGGAGGACTGACCCTGGAACGCCTGATCTACGAGGACTGGCGCGATCTGTCATCGAGCAAACGCCATATCCAGTTCGATCACACGCTTTTCCTGGCCTTGCTGCAGGATCTGGCGAAGGATTTCGCCGACCGTCGCTTCTCGCATGCAGATTTGGGCAAGCAAGTGCAAGCACTGGGTGCAAATATCGACGACCTGCGCGTTGAATTAACCAGCACGGGGATCATCAACCAGGCAGGGACGAAACTGCTGATCGGAAAAGATCATCTCAGTCTTGCATTGGGTCTGGTACTTGCCCAGGAGGTTGAAGAGGCTGGTGATTTAGCCCACGGCAAAGAGGTCATTGCCAAGCGTCTTGCTGGCTATCAGGAATCGGATCTGCAGGTCAAGATCTGTGCAATGGCGCTCTTCGTCAGCTTGGACACGGAAGGCTATCCCGATGAAGGACGTTTCGCGCTGCTTACTGCGTGGATTGAAGGTAGAAACCTGGCCGAAGACGACCTGCGCCGTATCCCCGACTATTTTCCGTTACGACCGCAAATCTACCTCCGCTTGGCTGAAGTGCTTTGGGGCAACCTGGATAACCGCGAAGCGCAGGATTACTTCATGGCCGGATTGCTTCAGCACCGGGAGAATCCATCCGTCGAGCCCCTGCTGTGCCCGACCTTCACCCGCTGGCTTGGCCTGATTCACCCCTTGGGAAATCGAATCCTGTGGCATAGCCAAGAATTTGATTTGGAGGAATATCGCAAGGCATTGGCTGAGCGGCTCGGTCAGGAAGCCAGGCCCGGTCCCCTGAAAGTGCTGGATGTCGAGCTGGAGATTGTTGAAGATACCCAGGCCGGTCTACTGAGACTCGCGCCGGTTGCCTTGGCAGTAATTTCGCATGGTTGTGATCGCAAATACGCGCCTGCGCTTGCTACCGGATTTGTTGCCAAGGCAGCGATGAAACACGGGCTGGGGGATTTCTACTGGGTTCTCCAGCTGGCTCCAGCACCGCTTCGGCAAGCGATGCTGGAAGTCGCTGAAAAATGGCGACTCTTCCATGAGCCAATCGCCCAGGCAGCGCTGATAACCTTGATTCATGCGCTCGACCACGAATTGGCAAACCGCCGCTTCGCGCAGCAATTGCGCGAGCAACAACCTCAAATGCGACATTTCCCTTCGCCTTGGAAAGAGTCAGAGGTTGCTCAACATCTCGCCGAAAATCCCGGACTTTCTGCCGATCAGATTGCCGAGGCATTACAGAAAATTGCCCTGAACCCGGCGTACATCCCCCCTTCCGGGCTGTTCGCACGCCTTGAAAATGCCTGCATGTCACTGGATTTCGACAAAGTTGCATGGGGTATGGGCTATACGACCGAAGATCTGGCGCTTGAGGATAGAGAGCCGACACTCTGCGCTTTCGCCCCCGAGCTTTACACCACCTTGACACGCAAGCTCGCGAAAATGATGAAAAATCGACGCGATGTCGCACGCCAGATGCTCTCGTCAAGAGTTCTCGATCACTTCCCGGTGCTGGGTGATGAGGAGCGAGGGATCATTCACGAAGCGTGGCTCGACTGCGTTCAAAACTGCCAAAGTGATCGCAAGGAAATTCATGCTGACAATGCGGCGGAACTCTATCTTTTCCCTGGCGTCCTGTTTGGACGAAGCGCACAAGAACAAATCCAGCTCATCCTGGACAGAAATGCTTCCGAAGGACATTGGTGTTTACGCACTCCCCTCTACCAAGTAGCAGACTCAAACACCGTCGGATCAGCGCTGTTTGAACTGCAGAAAATTCCTTTCGAGGAGCAACGATTCCTGAATCTGCTTGATTACCTCAGCGAAACACTCTCCGAACCACTGCCCGAACTACGTGCCTGGTTACTCGAAAACTTCCATGCCTTTCACACCACCATTCGAGGTCTATGCCTGCGACTATTTTGTCGAAGTGCTGATCGCGAAGCAGCGCAAACAATCATTGCCTCCAGCTGGCAGACTGACTTCGAGCGCATTACCGAGTTGGAGAACATCTGGGGAAGCATCCTCTTGTCCCGATTCGGGGAGCAGCTTCCGTTCCCGGTGTTGGCATCCCGTATTCTTCCCGAATATATCGGCTATGCCGTAAAAGCCCGAGGCTGTCGGCCTCCTGAACTTGAGGAATACCAACGACTGATTACTGCCTGGTTGCAGGATATTTCTACCTTCACTCCAAGCAGCTCCCTCACAACACTTGCTGCACGAACCATGGTTAACGTAAAGACCGGAGGCAGCGAACCGATAGCCCAATTGTCGTCATCACGGTTTAGCAACGGCACTCCCCGGTTCAACAACGCAACTTGGGGTGGTAGCTCAGGAAACAACGACATTGACGCTTCGGCAACGGAGCAAGGCTCGAAAGCGTATACGGCAGAGCTTAATCGCCTGTCTCGCCAGATACTCGAACTGAAAAAGAACGAACGCACCCGAGGGAATCACTGGTTCGGCTTCAGTTTTCAGGGAGATGCCTTGGAGCAGCTTGTCGCGACGGATGAAAACTGTCGGGAACGCTGGATTGCGCCAGTGCTGGAAAACACCACCATAGCAAATCGATTACTGGCGTCTTGCCGAGGTTTTTACGAAAAACTGTGCTCGGCCCTGCTCGCCCATTCGCCTGCCGACGGCGTCCGGCTCTACCAGGCCATCGCACGCCACCCGAATGTACGCATTACCGATAGCCGATTCGATCTTCCGGTTTTGCTGCTTGAAACCTTTTCGAGCCCTCCATCGCCCGAGCTTGATGATCTGACTGAGGGCCTGCTTGCCCAAATCACCAACGATGCGAGCAGCGACAGAGAACTGTTCCAGATCGCCATGGCGGCGCAATGGGGAAAACGTTTCACCTGGCTGCGCAATCTCATTGATCACTGGTTGGCCTCCGATTGGGAATTCAATCAGGCAAGGGCGCTGACCCTGCTGGGATTCTCCATTCGCGCCGAAGATCATGAGCGGCTTGATCGCTGGATCAGTGAGCATGAGGATTGCTGGACTCGCACAGTGGCCATCCGTGCAGCTCAGTACGCGCAACACCTCAACTGGGCTCGCATCTGGTTTCAGCGCTTTCTGGAAAGAGAAAATCGCATCGAATCGTGGGCAGCGTTCCGCCTTTTTCTCCGTTGCACAGATCGCCGCGTCTGGCTGTGGTTACGGGATACCGATCTGACACAGAGTGCCAGATGGAAGCAGGAAGCCTTCAATTTCTGTATCGGCACCATAGTTTCAGCCTGCAAAGAAGGCGAAAAAGCTTGGCAGGACGAATTCATCGGCCACAAGGTCAAGACCGATGAGTATTGGCCCTGGATGAGCCGATTCCAGGCATGAGTAAACGCGTTCACTGCCAGTAAACTGAGTCCCCGTCTGCTCGGGGATGAGCTTGGCTGACGTATATCACTGAAAATCGTGCTTCCAGGCACGTCGACCGCAAAAGCCGGTTTTTCGGCTTGCTGCTCAGGCGAACCGTGGCAAATTCACTCCGCTCGCCGCAAATGCGCCGCCCGTTGTGCCGACAGGTATTTCTCGTGCGTCGTCAGATGCCGCAACAGGCGTTCCTTCTGCGTTGGCGTGATGGCGGCCGCTTCGATCATCGCTGGCCAATTCGCCAGCACGCGGGCCATGGTGTCGCGCAGGACTTTCTGGGCGGGCTTTTCCGGGATGCCAACGGCCTCGCAAAAGGCGCGCAGCAGCGCTGGCGAGAGTTGTGCCTTGCCGTGCAGCGGGTCGCCAGCTTGCGGGGCGCGGATTCTTGGCTTGGGGGCAAGCGGATTGTGCTGCAGCAGGTGCAGGGCATGGCCGCCACGGGCGTTGAAGGCGGCATAGGCAACGATGTCGTAAGCCGGCGAAAGCATGGGCGTACGACCATCAAGGTAGCGCAGCCCGATGTTCTTCAGGTGCATGTCGGGATTGCCAAGCAGCTCATTGACCAGCAGGCGACGCAGCAATTCATGCACCGCTGGTTCGCCCAGCGAGGGCAGGCTCATCATCAGGCGGGCTACCAGCTCGTAGCTGAGCGTATATTTTTCTTCGGGCTGAACGCCGAATGCCTGGGCGAAATCTTCGCAATGAATCCGCCCCGACGGGCTGCGGTCAAAGCGTTGCACCGCAAGGAAGGCTGTGCGGGAATCAGCTTCGCCCAGATCGTAGTGATGCGCCACCGCCAGCGCTGCCAGTGGCGCCAGGTCCGCCGTGCAGACGTCGACACCGGCCACTTTGGCCAGACGCAGCGAGAGTTCCTCAACCTCGGGCAGACAGGGGTAGCCGACCACCGGCAATTTGGCGATGACCTGGGTTTCCTGATGCCGGGTGCGCGCGACGTAGCGCTCGCCTTCGCGCAGCACGCCCAGTTTCGGCTGGATGCCGGAAATCGAGACGCCATCGTCCATCGGCGTCAGCATGGGTTCAATGTCGATGACCTCACGCTCGGCCAGCAACAGCCGGGCGGCCTGCGTCGGCGAGAGCTGCGCCGGCTCGGCCCGCAGCGCGCCGGGCAGATCACGCCCCAGCGCGGCAAGCATCTCAAAATGATCGGTCGCTGCGCAGCCGCGCAATTGCGCCAGTTGGTCGCGAAAAACCCCTTCGGGCAACAGGTTCTGGAAGAAAGCCGGCAATAGCCAGCCATAACGCTGCGAAGCGCGGCCATTGAACAAGGGATTGGCGTAGTCGGCCCAAACTGCCGCCTGTGCTTGCGGCGCATCGAGAAAGGCGACGGACAGGGTCGGCGGATCGGCGAGCCGGGCAAAATCGGCATCGGCGACGAAGCGCAACGTCGGCTCACAAGCCGGCCTATCAACGCGGAAAAGATGCCCAACCAGGACTTCACCCAACAGGATGCGTAGCGAACGGACCTGCATCAGCGCTCTCCTGATGGGTCGTCAACTTTGTCCGCGCCACCCGGCACATGCTGTGCCAGCAGTCGCTGCATGGCCGTCCTGACCCCACTCTCCTGCGCGGCCAGCGGCACCGCCAGTTGCCGCGGCAGCAACACCACTTCCAGGCCCAGGCGGTCGGCGACGGCCAGAAAACTCGACATGCGGTAGTCCTCCTTGCCGTTCATGATATTGACCAGGGTTTGCGTGGCGATCCCCGCTTCCTGCTTCAGGGCACGCCGTGTTTTTCCCTGTGCTCGGGCTTGGGCGTCAAGGGAATCGGCGAGGGATTTCAGGCTTGTCATGTTCTATTAACCTAGAATATCTATTTAGAGCTCTAGTTTAATGGAACATTCAATGAAGTCATCCAGCGCTGCACAAATTCGTATAAGGCGGCGCAAACCGATATCGCGCCCCCTGCGCTCAAAGCGGGCTAGAAATAGCCACTGTTCACGGCCATCAGCTTGAGCCGCCGCAACGATCCTGCCAGGCGGCAAATTCCAGCGGCCGGATACCGAAGCGCACGGCGTTCAATCGAGAATCGCGCCAGTTTATGCGCCACTTTCGCGCCACTTCAAACAGCGTAGCGGCGCGCTTCAGGGCGCGCAGGCGCTTTAGACGGCCCCCTGCTCACCGGCTTCCTGCAGTGCTGCGGCCCCCTCGCCCCCCAGGGGCCAGAACTGGAAATAGCTGCCGATGACCACCATCAGTGGGAAAGTCACGCCGAGCAGGGCTGAGGCTAGCCAGAGTTCGAGCGGGTAGGCCGGGCCGCCGGATGGCAGGGCGAACTGGCGTAGCGCCAGCAGTTCGTAGAGCGGCGGCAGAATGGCGGCGAGGACACAGGCGATCAGGGTCAGCAGCAGGCCGCGCCAGGGTTGCGGCAGTTTCAGCGCGGGCAGGCCTTCGAACATCACCAGCAGGATGAAGCAGCCAAAGTTGATGCCGACGCCGATGCGCACCATGAACACGACCCTGTCCATGCCCTGCCCAACGTACGCGAGCCACAGCGCCCCAGCGATGAGTCCGACCAGGGTCAGCGCGAGGATGCCCAGCCAGGGCTGACGGCCGGCGCCGGGCAATTTTGCGGTCAACGCTGTCAGCGGCCAGAAATCGAACAACACCAGCAGCAGCACCGGGACGACGCAGGTGATGCTGAAGACCAGCGGAATCCAGGCCATGAACAGGCCTTGCGGGTCGAGCGCGGCCTGATAAAACGGCGCGCCGGCCATGAAGCTGAAGTTGAAGCAGAGACGGAACAGGGCGTAGGCCAGCGCGTAGGTCGCCAGCAACAGGACGCCGCCCAGCACGCCGGGGTGTTTGGCGAGTTGGGCGAAGGGCCAGCATTGCAGCGGGATGATCAGGATCAGCGTCACCGGCACGGCGAAGATCAGGAACATGATCAGGAAAGGCGTCGGCAAGGCCAGCCCGCCGCCGACCGTTTGCCACGCCAGCAGCGCGACCAGGCCGCCGAGCACGGCATTCAGCGCCGTGAAGGCCAGACCACGCGCCGGTTGCGGCAATGCCGCGATTTGCCGGGGATAGGCGCTTTGCCAGACCAGGCTGATGATGATCTGCGTCGGCACCATCGCTACCAGCAGCACCGTGCCCCAGCCGGTCAGGAATTCCGGACTGACGGCGAGGCAGAAGGCCAGTGAGAGAAAAATGGCGGCGGCGGTGGCGAGCAGGCCACGGCGTAGCGAAGGGAAAAGATTCATGCTGTCTCCTGGAGAAACACTGGCCTATTCGAAAATGCCATTCCCGCGCAGCCGGGAATCCATGGCAATCAACAAACTCGATTCCCACTTTCGCGGCAATGACGAATAGTCCAGAGCCTCCTGATATTTTTTTAGATAAAGCATTCCCGCACCGGCGGGAATCCAGTGAATGAACGAAGGGCGGTGGCAAAAGCGCTGGATTCCCGCCTCCGCGGGGATGACTGCGTGCTGGCTTAGCGCGTCTCGCCGCTCAGCCGGCGCACGAGTTCGACGCGCAGGCCGGGGATGTCCTGCGGCACGGCGGCGCGGTAGGCTTTGACGTCGGCGGCGGTGTAGGGCTGGAAGTCGGCGGGGACGCTGCGGCGGGCGATATTGCCGATGATCCAGTTCAGCACTTCGGCGGTTTCAGCGTCACCGAGCGGCGTGTTCAGTGTGCCCGGCACTTGCGACAGGTAGGCGCGGCCTTCCGGTAGCTTGAGGAAATGCCCGACCTCGTCGCGCATGCTGGGGATGCCGTTTTCCGGCGAGCCGCTGCCGTCGGCCTGGTGGCAGCCCATGCAGTACAAGCGGTAGTTCTTCTTGCCCGTCGCGCTGTTTTCCGCCGCCCCCGCAGCGGAAAACAGCGTCAGGCTCAACACGCCCAGCAGCGTGTAGCGAAGCAAGCGGGTGATAGCCATATTCCCTCCCTGAGAAAGGCATCGATCAAGGAATGCCGTTCCCGCGATCACGGGAACGGCGCCAGGTGATTCAGTCCGACTCGGCACGCCAGCCGCGCAATTCCTTGCCGCTGGGCTTTTTCGTGCGCAATTCGGCAAAGATTGTTTCGTCGAAAGGCTCGTGGCCAGCTGGCAGTTCGGCGGCGTTGAAAGTCGTCAGCACATGGTTGAGCACCGCGGCGAGTTCAGCGTCCGACAACTGCTGCCAGTTGGGCATGATGCCGTTGTAGACCACACCCTTCGATTCGATCTTGCCGGCC